>CAZCWX010000376.1:0-17868 GCA_964502465.1 uncultured Enterobacteriaceae bacterium
CGAGCAGAAATAAGTTGATCGTTCTCATATTGTGGTGCAGGCGTCCCGCCTGCATTGTGAAGGGCAGGCCAGAGGCCCGCACCACAAGAATTGACCCAGTTATTCTTGCCCAGGTGCTAACAATACATTCACGTCACACAGCGCTGGCACGGCTGGCGTCCTCGTCACGGTGCATCTGCTCCTCTGCGCGGCGCACGTCCTCCACCGACAGCGCTCCCGGTCGCCGGCTGTGGTGGAGCGGGAACTCTACCCGCCGCAACGCCACCCGCGTCGAAGGTGTCGCCAACGCCAGACGCAAGCCCTTTTCGATGAGGTCACGCAATCGTACGCCTTCCATTGCGGCCCGCATCTTCGCCTGTCGCAGCAGTTCATCAGGGATATCCACTGTGGTTCGCATAAACGCAGCTTTGCATAAAGATGCGTTGCGAACAATATATTAAAGCTTGAGAGAAGAACTTGGTTGGGGAGAGGTTGAAGCGTTTAAGTTCATTACGAATTGGTCCGACATCGAAGAGCAGTTTGAGAAGCTGCAAGAGCAAGCTTTTCCCCGTGGCCTGCGGGCCAACGAGTACCGTGAGATCGCCGAATTCAACGCTGGCATCCTGGATCGGGCCGAGGTTGCTCACACGGAGCGTCTTCATCATCTCTTCCTCTCGTAACACCTTTCAGTCGAGGATATAGGCTACGGGGTGGCGCAGTGAAGGACTGAAAACGCTCATGAACTACTGCCTATTATCGCCTCACGGGCTGCGATGTCGAGGTTCAATGCCAACAAGCGGCGCAGCACTTCGCGGCGGGCGGTGGGGCTGATGGTGAAGCGCATTTGGCCGCGTTCGTTTTGGTGAAAGCCGTGGCCGGGGTCAAAGTCAGTCCAGCCGTAGCAGGCAAGGATGGCGCGGTCCATTGCGGCGTG
This sequence comes from uncultured Enterobacteriaceae bacterium, assembly GCA_964502465.1. GTDB lineage: Bacteria > Desulfobacterota > Binatia > Bin18 > Bin18 > CAZCWX01. The sequence continues at coordinate 914 of CAZCWX010000376.1, forward strand.
CAGCTCACACAGGCGGGCGATGTCGGCATCCGCACATGTGGGGTTGTGGGAGAGGTTGTAAGTTTTGGTGAGGCCGAGCTGGCGGGCGAGCATCGCCTGGCGGCGGTGCTCGTGATGGGTTTCACCCAGACATTCCGTCCCGGCCTTACGGCATTCAAGCTGATTGATAGTCCCAGAGCGGATCACCACAGCTTCGAGGTTGAATTTCTCGGAGAGTTCCTTCTGCCATTGCTCACATAGGTACGGTGGGCACAGCACACACAGGCGCCGAATCTCGCCACGATCGTACAACTCGCGGGCGATGAGCAGCGCCTCGATAGTTTTGCCCACGCCAACGTCGTCCGCGATCAACAGGCGCACAGGGTCCAGCCGTAGCGCCATCAGCAGCGGAACAAATTGGTAGGCGCGCGGGCGGATCGAAATGCGGCCGAGCGATCGGAACGGCATCGCCCCTTCACGGAGTGTCAGACGAGCGGCCTGCCACAGCAAATGGGCGCTCGCAGCATTCGAAAGATCCTCCGGCGAAGGCAGCGGAAAGGTGGCGGAGCGGACCCGCTCCGCCGGTAGATCGTAGCCGATGAGATCAGTGAGCTGCTTATGGATCGCGACAACTTCATCTGTTGCACCAGTCAACGGTCGCAGCAGATGGACATCGGGCGAGTCGCTCGGGAGGAGTACCTAATCACGGTTGCGACAGCGGACAATTGATCCGGGGGTCACCCCGCGGGTGGCTGCGTCAGGCCAAGGGTCTTGGTGTCGGCTCATGCTTCACGCTCCTAAAAATCGGCCTTGAAGCGGAAGGCTATCGCCGTGCTAGAACAGATGTTCTTACCGCAAAAGTCCCAGCAATTTTCACATCAACGCAGCGAAGAATTTCTCCTTGAGACCAGCCGGTACACTCAGGGTGACAAAGCACGTGTGCTAATCTTCTGTGGTTTGATTTAGCTAATCCTTCCTAGTGCCACTTCAAGAAGTACAGGTTATTGCCATCGGGATCTTTGAGCGAGACCATGCGTGCCCCCCAGTCTTGATCCGCCGGCTCACTTAAAAACTGAATGCCTTTGGCTTTGAGGTCTTTATAGATCTGATCGACATCTTCGACAGCAAAGCTAATATGATCGATGCCAGGCGGGTTTTGCGCAAGTGTGGTCTCACGTCGCACGGGTTGCGGGTTCGCCAGCTTGGTCTCAAACAGAAATAACACAGCGCTCCCAGCCGTCATCGTGCAGGATTTCACCGGCTCTTCGTAGCCATCCCCTTTGGTAAAGCCCAGGGTTTGATAAAAAGTAACGGAGCGAGCGAGATTGGTTACTGCAACGCCAATATTGTCGACCCCTTTCACCATGACACAACCCTCCTTACACAAATAGTCAAGTCCAAACTAAGTCCAATGATTATCCTGTGTCGGTTTATGTGCTGTCAACCACACACACCGAGAAAAAAGTCTTTCTGAGCAGTTCGCTGCCCTTACTGCCCCATCGTTCTCCAGGTTTTCCGCATGATGTGGAGTGCATCATGGATGTCGGCTTGAGAAATGCCGTAATGGGTAACCGCACGGAATCGGTCCCCACCAATGTCACCAATCCTTACCCCTTCCTGAGCCAATACCGTCGCGAACGAAGGCCCCTCAGGTCGTTGCTTTTTAGGAGCAAAGATCACAATGTTTGTCTGCACCGTATCCAAATCGATATGCATCCCAGGCAACTCAGCCAGCCCTTCGGCCAACAGGCGTGCCGTCAGATGATCCTCGGCGAGTCGATCCACCATCTCTGCGAGCGCAACGATCCCCGCCGCAGCAATGATGCCGGCCTGACGCATTCCACCGCCGACCATTTTCCGCGCCCGTCTCGCTCTGGCAATACATTCCTTGTTGCCACACACCAGCGAGCCAACCGGGGCAGCTAATCCTTTAGATAGACAAAATTGTACAGAGTCCGCATAGTGGGTGAGAGCACGTACTGTGCAGCCAAGCGCCACCGCGGCATTAAAAATGCGCGACCCATCGAGATGCACAGGAAGATCGGCACGGTCGGCGATCTCTCGGACAACCCGGAGATACTCAGGCTGCAGAATCGTCCCACCACAGCGATTATGCGTGCTCTCCACACAGATCACACCAGGCGGCGCATAATGCAGGTTGGTCGCTGCTGGTCGAATGGCTTCCTTTAGAGCGGTCACGTCTAACTCACCAAAGCGGCCAGTCGGAACAGTATGAAAAACAATCCCGCCCAGAGCCGACGCACCACCTGCTTCATAATTGAAGATGTGCGACTGGTCACCCAAGATCGCTTCATCCCCACGACGGCAATGGCTGAGCAACGAGACAAGGTTGCCCATCGTGCCACTCACAACCAGCAGCGCTGCCTCTTTGCCAGTCAGTTCTGCTGCCACTGCTTCCAACCGATTCACCGTTGGATCTTCACCCATCACATCATCCCCAAGTTCGGCGCGATACATCGCTTCACGCATCGCTGGACTTGGTAAGGTTACCGTGTCGCTGCGGAGATCAATCATACACAATGTCCCTCATCCTAGCCCTCTCCTAAAGGGAGAGAGAATCTGCCAACTGTCAACTGCATACTGACAACTTCTTTACCATCCGCGTAATCGTTCCACCTGCCGACGCTCGCGTTTACTGGGGCGACCAGCACCAGCAGGTCGAAAGGGTGGAGGAACAAAAAATGGACGTTCCTCTCGCGGCGGTGGAGGTGGAGAACGATCTTCGTACAACAATCTCGCTGCGGATGCAGGACCACGCTGCTCAGAGAGCGTCAGCACAGTAATTTCTTTCTGGCCACTCGGATGAGTAAATGACAGCCTGTCCTGTACTCGGAGGAGTTTGTGTGGTTTCGCAGTATGGCCATTGACCTCGACCTTTCCACCATCGCACGCCTCTGCTGCCAGTGCGCGAGTTTTGTAAAAACGTGCTGCCCACAACCATTTGTCGAGACGAATAGTATCCACAGTTGTTGTCTGCTGCTTTTCCATGCGTTGATCGTTCTCATATTGTGGTGCAGGCATCCTCGTCTGCAGTGTGTAGGGCAGGCCAGAGGCCCGCACCACAAAATTGACCAAGTTATTCTTGCACGGGGCCAGGGTGACGGGGTTATCCCCCAAACGCCTCCAGTACCGCTCTCACGCCTTTGTCATAATCTCCATCAATCGCCGTCGGATAGAGGACCACATACGATGCCCCTGCCTTTTCGAACTCCTCGATCTTCTTCTGACACTCCTGCGCCGTGCCCATGGCAGCAATTTGCTCGGCCATATGATTCGACACTGCTTCGGCTGCAGCGGTTGCCTCGCCTTTCGCCCAACCGGCCGCAATCCCGGCAGCTTCTTTCTCAAACCCTTGTCGCGCAAATAGCCGGTTATAGAAAGGCATCCGTCCATAAAATGACAACGTGCGTTTCACCGAACGCAAGGCTACGGCTCGGTCTGCACAGACACAACAGTGCATAATCAACGCAATCGTCACATCATGCGGCGAACGTCCAGCCTTTTGCGTACCCTGCGCGATACCGTCTACCACTTCCTTGAGTCCATGTGGCGCATAGTTGAGCGGCAGGCTGCCGTCAGCAAGCTCACCAGTCAGTACAATACTCTTCGGTGAGATACCAGCAATATAAATCGGAATCTTGCGTTCAGCTTTCGGGGTAGCCAACCCTCGGGCTGCCATCTGAGCGAGCGCCGCATATTCGCCGCGCAAGACACTAGATACCGTTGTGATATAGTCCCGAAGTGCCGTGAGAGGCTTGTCCATGGCAATACCATACGCTTTGTTGGTCGGCACATGACTCGTGCCTAACCCCAGGAGGATACGTCCAGGGGCGAGTTGATCGATCGTCAGCACATGCAAAGCGGCAAGCAGCGGATGGCGCAGGTAGAGATTGGTAATCCCTGTTCCGACTTGAATCCGCGCTGTCTGACTAGCCAGGTGCTGAGCCAAGGCCAGAGAATCAGTCAACGACTCTGTGACCAGAAAATTTCGCAGCCCTCTTTCCTCTGCCATTTGTGCATAGGCCACCGCGCGCTCAATCGCGCCTGGAGCCAGGCTACTCATAATCAGCATGCCGGGTGTTTGCATAGTTCCCTCCTCAATTCTCGCAGACAGTCAGGACGCCGCCTGCGACGCCCCTACAGTTTCAATCATAAGCACGCCGTTACTGCAACCTGACAGTCTGACAGCCTAACAGCCTGACTGATTGATGTTCACCCAGAGGCGTGGTAGCGTCGCCGCAAAAAGGGAGGATTTTATGGACGCAAAAACTGGAGCACGCGAACGTTTCACCACAATCCAAAAGAGTATGATCGCTTTGAGCCATCGCATTCATGCCATGCCGGAACTGGGCTTCGAGGAAGAAAAATCTTCTCATTGGGTCGCAGAAGCTTTGTCAGACGCTGGGTTTACGGTTGAAAAAGGGAGCTGTGACCTCCCGACCGCCTTTGTGGCACGGGCTGGCAAAGGTCCCCTGCATATCGCCATCTGTGCCGAATACGACGCCTTACCTGGTATCGGTCACGCGTGCGGTCATAATATCATCGCCGCCATGGCTGTGGGTGCTGGAATCGCCGCCGCACGAGTAGCCGATGAGGTAGGGTTAACAATCAGTGTGATTGGTACACCAGCAGAAGAAGTCGGCGATGCCGGAGGCAAGATTCTTCTTCTGGAACGGGGCGCGTTCAGTGGTGTGCACGCAGCGATGATGGTGCATCCTGCTCCATTTGATGTTGTCGAGATGCCTATTATTGCGGCTTCCATGTTCGAGGTCCGCTATACAGGCAAAGAAGCGCATGCCTCTGCGTTCCCTGAACTCGGGATCAATGCGGCAGACGCCTTGACCGTTGCCCAAACCGCGATCGGACTGTTGCGGCAACATATTCGCTCGACCGATCGTATCCATGGCATTGTCACCAAGGGCGGGGATGCACCGAACATTGTGCCGGCACGGACAGCAGCCAAGTATATTGTGCGGGCCAAGACGCTTGCCGACCTCGATGACATCCGCACAAAAGTGCGGCGTTGTTTCGAAGCTGGCGCACTGGCGACCGGCACAAAACTTGAGGTTCTAGGTGGACAAAAACCGTACGCCGAGATGCATCACGATTCAGACATTGCTGCGGCCTACCGGCGCAACGTTGAGGCACTTGGGCGAGTCTCCCGTACTCCAGCCGTTTCGCTCGATCGTGCAGCCGGATCGACCGATATGGGCAACGTGTCGCTGACAATACCCTCTATCCATCCTGCAATCGGCATCAATTCATTGCCAGCGGTGAACCACCAGCCAGAGTTCACAGCGCACTGTATCACCGAGGCTGCCGATAAAGCAGTGATTGACGGCTCGTTGGCGATGGCCTGGACTGCGATTGATCTGGCTATGGATGCTCAAGTGCGCGAACGCTTGCTGAGAGCAACTGCGTGAACGGCGTGATCTTACTGCCTCTCGAGGAAATACTAGATCGGGAGATCAAATTTGCGAAGGGGCGAAAGCCTCTGCCAAGAACACGATGACGAAGGTAGAAATTATCGCCCTCACGAGTATCGGTGTTGCAGCGTTTCTCTTGAGAGTTTGGGGAATCGGCTTTGGACTTCCCTATGATTATCACTCAGACGAACCGTTACTCCACCCGAGCAACTCCGGTGCATAGCCACGCAAGGATAACGACAATCACCATCGTGCCGCCAGCGGCAGCACACGTTGCCAGTGGGCCGATCTGTTCGACCAGCACGCCCGAAAGCGGGGCACCAATGAGGCCAGCCGTTCCCATGAACCCGAGCATGTAGACCGACAGGACGCGAGCGCGGTGAGACGGACGCGCTTGCTCCTGGAATACTGTGCGTCCTGCACTCACGAAAACGGCCGCCCCAACCCCCCAACCACAGACCGCGGTAAGCGTTCCCCACAGTGGGAGACCGAACGAAATCACCCCTAAACATCCAGCTCCAGCGAGCAATGCCACAAGTTGCGCTATCCCTTTCCGGCGCAGCCTGCCGCGCCAGACGATTGCCACTGACCCGAGGATCGTGCCAAGCGGGAACGCCATGTTCAGGAGGGCAAGCTGGCCAACATCACCCCCGTAGTAATCGCGAATAAGAATGGGGAACACAACCAGAAAGGGACCAATAAAGAGTGCACCTACCGCAGCAACAAGCATGACGAGCGACGGCAGCACTGGTGACTGCGCAACTTCCCGTATGCCTTCGACAATATCCGAGAAACGTAGACTGTGCTGAGGAACACCACTTCGCGGCGGGGCAGGCGGAAGCCTGCGCAGGGGCGGGACGCCAACCAGAAGTGTCAGCGCATGTAGGCCGAGAGCTGGGACCGTACCAATCCATCGCGCTGTCCCAGCCACAAGCGCGCCCAGCGCCTGCATGCCCCACTGGGTCAATGTCATGCTCGCCACCGCCCGCGTCAGATTCGGCCCCGCCACCTCCGACAGCAGCGAGTCGCGCGCAGGCATCACAAACGCCTGAATCGTACCCATGAACAGCGCGTACCCAATCAAAATAGACAAGGAAAGCCAACCATTCGCAACGATGACCACCAGGCAAGTAGAGAGCACACTCGCCAGCAGGTGAAGGCCAATCAGTAAGGTGCGACGGTCGTGCCGGTCTGCCACTGCCCCACCGACAAGCATGAGCAAGACGGAGGGAAGCATAAGGGCACTCTGCGCGATTCCTACCCACTCAGCCTTGGCGTGTAAGACGCCAACCACAAGCCAGGAGAACAGTACGCTCTGCATACCAACCGCAGTAAACCAGGTTCCAACCCCAACAATAAACCACGGAAAAGCCGGAGCCGTGGCATCACCTTGCTGTGGATTGGCAGCGTCACGGTCAGTCTGCAGTAGACTCGATTTGGAAGCTGACGGCACGTCGTCGATCCCCCTCCGTACTCCCCGGCCAGTTCTGCAGCGAAAGATACCGAGACGTAGCTCTGGAATGAAAACCTCTCAACAACCTAGACCCGTGCTAACGGAGCAGAAAGCCCTGGAACGTCTACTCGGGTGCGGAAGATCGTGCCTTTGCGTTCTGGATCTTCTATGTTGTCCGCAGTAACGATGTAGAAATCGCGCCGGTCTGTCCCGCCGAAGCAGACGCTTGTAACCGCTTTGGCCGGGACTTCGATTTTGCGGTCCAATTTTCCCTCAGGGGTGTAGCGCGCGGCACAGTTGCCACCGTAAATCGCTATCCAAATAGAACCAGCTTCATCCACGGCAAGCCCGTCGGGAATCGTGCCACCCGACATTTGCGCAATGGCACGACGGTTGTGCATAGTCCCGTCTACAGCAACATCGTGCACGATAATATGCGGCCCGGCGCTGTCGGCGTGGTAGATGATGCGTCCATCCGGCGAGAAACCGATACCGTTGGTTAGTCCGACGTCGCCATACATTTGTGTGACTCTCCCTTCCCCATCGATACGCCACAACTCACCAGGTACCCGTGCACCTTCTTTGAAGGGGTCGGAACGGAGCGAGCCAACATAGACACGCCCTGCACTATCAGTGAACAAATCATTGAAGCCAGGAATATCGTCCCGTTGGAAAAGAATGCGCGTTTCACCGTCTTTTACGTGGCAGATGTTTTTGCCAGAGATGACGACACCGCCGCTCGCGTGCAACGCGATCCCCCCAACCCCTCGCCTGCGTGGCACCACTGTCGTGACAGTCCCATCTGGAGCACGACGATAGACACCACCATTGGTGACATCACTAAAATAGAGAGTGCTTTCTGTATCGACCCGCGGACCTTCGAGCAATCCATAGCCATACGCGAGCGTTTCGAGCATTTTCCTACCCTCCCTTTTCAGTCAAACGCAAAGGACACAGCATGCTGCACCCCTCTCTGTTTCCTCCCTCTCCTCACAATCCATATACTTTTGCCACGCTATCACCAAGCAGGTTCCGACGTGCGGTTTCTGACAGTGGCGTAACGAGATTCTCCAGGGCTTCAAGATAGTTTCCCGGATGATCAAAATGCGGGAAGTCGGTCGCCCAAAAGAACCGATCGTTCCCCACATGTTCAACGATGAGGGCTAAGGCTTTTTCGTCCGGATCGCCAGAGATCCAGCATTGCCGTTTGAAATAGAAACTAGGCTTCTCCTTGAGCGGCACGCTCTTGCCTAATGCTGTTTCGTATGTCGTGTCCATCCGGTCGAGTGCCGCACCGACCCAGCCCGCTCCCGACTCCAGGAGCACGACTTTCACCTCAGGGAACTTGTCAAAGAGTCCATACTGAAAGAGGACAAAGAGCGCTTGTTGCGGCCCCTGACCACCGAGCACATTGTGATACCAGTCGGCCCACTTCATATCTTTGAAGCGCTGGTACACGCGTTTGCTTGGATGTTCTGCCATGGGGTGAATCCCAATTGGCACCCCAAGTTCCTGTGCCTTGGCCCAGAACGGATCGTAATCCGGATGGGCATGTGCCTTCATAGTAACAGTAAATGGCGCAACAAAGGCCCCCTTACACCCCGCTTTGACTGCCCGTTCTAGCTCCGCCGCTGCCTCATGGCCGTCGCCAAGAGCAATGTGGGCGATAGGAACAAGACGCCCACCAGAATCTGAGCAGAAATCAACAATCCAGCGATTGTAAGCCCGACAGTAGGCCATCGCCAACTCAGGATCTTCAGTCTCAGATTCCCAGGTGAGACCGATGCTCGGGTACAGAATCGCTGCTCGCATACCCTCCTGATCGAGCAATTGCACCCGCTCCTGAGGATTCATCGAGCCAAATGGCGCGGCGTCAACATAGCGTTTCCTCTTCATGACATCCACGATCTCTTCCTGCGAGCGGCCCATCCCCCCAAGCAGCGTGAAGGCTTTAATGTTGAAGAATTTTGACGGGCGCCCATCGAGTTCGAGGTACTCCTGCCCCTCGTTATTCAGCCGGATGCGAATGGCACGATCGCGAAACTTGGGATCAATATATTTCTCCCATACGTCAGGCGGCTCCAAGACGTGACCGTCGGCATCAATCACATTGTCATAGGATGACAAGAGGGAACCCTTCTTCTGGGATGCGTTCATCGTTGCGCTCCTTTTTGCTTTCGGCAGTCTATCTGTCCTGCCCCTCATGGTACAGGCATCACGACTCACCTGTATTATATAGTCTATATTTTTGACTCTTGAGTTTCGTATAGCAACCCTGGTGTTGTCAAGAGCAAGTGCTAGGCTTGCATCCGCCTTCCCTGGCAGAGTATAGAATCCAGAGAGGGGCACGCGCCCAGTTTGAAGGAGGTTTCTATGGCATTCAACCCGAAACACTGGAGTTATATCATCACCGAGGGACGAGACCGCGCGCCGGCGCGGTCCATGCTCAAAGGGATTGGTTTTACTGATGAAGATCTGGCTCGCCCGTTGGTCGGTGTCGCCCACATGTGGATCGAGACCATGCCGTGTAACTTTAACCAACGTCGCTTAGCCGCCAAAGTCAAAGAAGGGGTGCGTGCGGCTGGCGGCACTCCCATGGAGTTCAACACCGTCTCTATCAGTGACGGCGTTACCATGGGCACAGAAGGCATGAAAGCCTCGCTGATTAGCCGTGAGGTCATCGCCGATTCAATTGAATTAGTCGGACGCGGCTATATGTTCGATGCCATGGTCGTCATCGTCGGGTGTGACAAGACTATTCCTGCTGCCGCCATGGCACTGACCCGCCTGAACGTGCCCGGCCTGATTCTCTACGGTGGTTCGATCGCCCCTGGGCGCTTCCAGGGGCGCGATGTCACTATTCAAGATGTGTTCGAGGCGGTCGGAGCAAACGCGGCCGGAAAGATGAACGATGCCGACCTGAAACAGGTTGAAGATGTGGCCTGTCCGGGAGCTGGCGCCTGCGGTGGCCAATACACGGCGAACACCATGGCCACAGTGATGGAGTTCATTGGCCTCTCCCCCATGGGAACCGCCAGTGTCCCCGCGCCTGATCCGCGCAAGGATGACGTCGCTATCCGCTGTGGGAAACTGGTGATGGATTTATTGCGGAACAATATTCGTCCGAAAGACATCCTGACACGCAAGGCCTTCGAGAATGCCATTGCCTGCGTGGCGGCGACTGGTGGCTCAACAAACGCTGTCCTCCATCTGCTGGCCATGGCACGTGAGGCGGAGATCCCATTGACCATTGACGATTTTGATACCGTCAGCAACCGGACTCCGCTGATTGCTGACCTCAAGCCGGGGGGGAAGTACGTGGCGGTGGACGTGGATCGTGCCGGCGGCATCCAACTGATCGCACAGCGCCTTGTGCAAGGCGGTTTGGTTGATGGAGAACAACGAACAACCAGCGGGGACACGCTTGCGGCGGAGGCGGCGAAAGCGGTTGAAACACCAGGGCAAGATGTCATCCGTCCTCTGGTCAATCCGCTCAAGTCCACTGGTGGTCTGGTCATTTTGAAAGGGAATCTCGCACCAGCAGGGTGCGTGGTAAAAATGGCAGGCCATGAACGTCTGTATCAACGCGGTCCTGCCCGCGTATTTGACCGTGAAGAAGATGCCATGGCTGCGGTCACTCGCCGTGAAATCAAGGCTGGCGACATCGTCGTCATTCGTTACGAAGGACCAAAAGGTGGGCCTGGCATGCGCGAGATGCTTGGCGTCACCGCCGCCATTGTTGGCGAGGGCTTAGGGGAATCCGTAGCACTCCTGACTGATGGTCGTTTCAGTGGAGCGACCAAAGGCTTAATGGCTGGCCATGTTGCGCCAGAGGCAGCAGTGGGGGGTCCGATTGCTGCGATACACGAAGGCGATATCATTGTGTTCGACATCAACGCCCGACGTTTAGATGTCGAACTGACCGACGCACAGATGCAAGAGCGGATGGCTTCCTGGCAAGCCCCGGCGCCGCGTTACACTACCGGCGTATTCGCTAAGTATGCAGCATCGGTGTCATCTGCATCCGAAGGGGCGGTCACTGTGGCGAAGTGGTAGAGAAGCAAATAGGCTTTAGGCTGCAGGCTTTAGGCTTTAGGGAAATTCCCTTTAGCCTGAGGCCTAGAGCCTTAAGCCTTTCTTGTTTCTGCCAAAAGCTAATAGCTGAAAGCTAATCGCCACTTCCTTGCCAAAGCCGTAGCAAGTGCACTATAAGACAGGATGGAGAGAGAAAATCTAACCTGCGTGCTGGCATACAGTTACGCAAAGGAGGTATCTGATGAGTGCAGAAGCGAACAAGAAGGTGGTTTTGGGTTTTTTTGAAAACTTTTCTGCCGGGAATGCCGATGCTGCGTTGGCATTGATGTCTGACAACGCGACGTGGTGGGTCGCAGGGAAATTCGCGTTATCAGGCACCAAAACGAAAGCGCAGTTTGCCGAGTTGGTGAAAGGGCTTGGGGCCGCGATGCCAAAAGGACTCCGGCTTACTCCGAAGGGCATTACCGCCGAAGGAGACCGCGTCGCCGTAGAAGCTGAGTCATACGGTGAACTTGCTAATGGCAAGGTCTACAACAACCAATACCATTTCCTCATCGAGGTTCGCGACGGCAAGATCCAGGCTGTACGCGAGTATCTCGATACCATACATGCCAATGAAGTGTTGGTAGGCTAACGCTAGAGGGGCACGGCGCGCCGTGCCCTGCTCTTTCGCTATTCTGCAACCGCTGTCGGTTCTCCACCCATATCATCGCCGAGAGCTTTCTGGTCCGCCCGTCACGGAATGGACGTGAAACCCTGTAAATACTTGCTGACCAATCCTCTGCCGGCTTTCTTTTTCTTGCGGAACAAAGGACCTGCGGTTTTATAGTCAGCTTCGGACACTCTCTCGACTTTTTCGGCTTCCACCCCCTGCGTCAGCACATGAGCACCAACAGCCTTGTCCATCACAAATGTGCCGGCAACATGACACACGTCGCCCATCTTGCACGCAGGGATTCCCCAGATAAAAACCGGTAACGCCACGTCGTCGGCATCGGTCAGCACAAAGGTGGTGTACGGCGCTTCTCCGTATCGGGTCACCATATTGTCTACCTGACCGACGATCATCACGGCTCGGCGATCGAACATCGCTGGTGTGGCAACAATCTCAGCGATCGAATGCGCCACAACCACGGCTGGGAGAAAAACCAAAGTCAACAATAGGAGAGAGGCGAGGCACTGCCTCCTCCAGCTTCGGGTGACCTGCCACGTCATCTCTCCAGTAATATGCTTTGATAACATGAGGTTCTTCTCTGTCAAACACATCTCTCACCCTCCCTTCTCCCGCACGCGGGAAAAGGGAGCCGGAACCTGGCGACGGCAGATGAGGGCGGCTACGGCCAAAACAATTTCCTCGCCTGCTTGGTCAGTTCTGAGCGAAAATCCGGGTGGGCAATGCTAATGAGCGCCTCGGCGCGCTGGCGCTGGGTTTTTCCTTGCAAATTGACAATACCGAACTCGGTAATGACAAAATCCATATACTGTCTGGGCGTGGTCAGCGTGCTGCCCGGCTCCAGCATGGGCACGATACGTGAGAGTTGCCCTTTCTTGGCCGTCGCGGGGAGCACCATGATTGAGCGTCCACCTTTCGCATACATCGCCCCCATCATAAACGACATTTGCCCACCGATGCCCGAGTACATTTGCGGCCCAATTGACTCAGCCGCTGCCTGCCCAGTCAGATCAATTGCTAACGTGCTGTTGACGGCGACTTGGTGGTTCTGGGCAGCAATGGTCGGAATCGCGTTGGTGTAGAGGACGCTGTACAGTTCAAAGGCAGGGTTGTTATCGACAAACGGCAAATCCGCCGCGCCGACAATCATCGCAGCAACCGCTTTGCCTTTGTGCAAGGTTTTGTACTTGCCGTTCGCCACACCGCGCTTGACCAGTTCAACGTGCGTCACGGTCATCAGTTCAGAGTGAATTCCCAGGTCATTTTTCTCCATGAGGAAATAGCCGATTGATTCTGAGATCGCCCCAATCCCCATCTGCACCGTGTCTCCGTCGCGAATGAGCGAGGCAGCAAATTCACCGATTACTTCTAAGGTTCCCCGCTCTTCCTCTGGTGGCGGCGGCGTGCCCATACTGAAGGCTTGGGTTTCTTCGACGAGATGGTCGATCTCCGAGACATGTATCCAGTTGTCGCCATGCGTGCGGATAAAGGTCGGATCAACTTCGGCAATAAAAAGTTTCGCATTCTTGGCGACGTCTTTGTTGTACCACAGGGCGTTACCAAAGCTGCAATAGCCTTTCTCATCCGGCGGCGAGACAACGCCAAAGAACACATCTGGTTCCCAAGTATTCGTGCGGCCCTCTTCTGTTTGCTTGGCATACTGTGGGTAGTCCACGGGCATGAAGTCGACATAGTGTTTTTGCATACCCTGCCGGCAGCCAGCACCGACGTAGTCCACAATCAGGTTGAACGACTCATCGTACCCCGGCTCATTCCAGATCGGATGATTATAGAGCGGGTAGCACTGAATGACTGTCACGTTTTCAACTGCACCTCTGCGCTTCGCCAAGGCGTCAAGCATAGGAATCGGCGGTTTGCCGATATGCAGGCGCACCAGATCACCAGACTTGACCAGTGTGGCCGCAGCTTTGGCAGATATGAGCTTGTCTCTATATTTCTGTTGCCAGGGTTCCATAGATCCCTCCTGATGATCACCCTTCGACAGGCTCAGGGTGACCGGGTTAACCTTTTGTCTTCTCATCACTCTACCGTTCGTGCCGAGTCCTCTTCGATCCTTCGGCTAGGCTCAGGACAGGCTTTGCTCAGGACAGACGCTGTTGAAGCGCGCACAAATCCCGCTGGCTAACCAACAAGGCTATGCCCACCGTCCACAAACAATGTCGAGCCAGTCATGAAGGTATTGGCATCCGAAGCAAGAAAGATGATCGCCGGCTTGATCTCTTTGGGATCACCAACTCGTTGCATCGGAATCCGCTCAATGATCCCCTTCCCTCCCTTCGTCTGCCAAAACTCCTCGTTCATGGGAGTCTCGAAGTAGCCCGGACACAGCGCATTCACGCGAATGTTGTACCGCGCCCATTCGAGTGCGAGCGTACGCGTAAAAGACACCAGCGCCGTTTTCGTGGCGGCATACGCGCTCATATAACGCGCAACGATCTTCGCGAAGAGTGAGGAGACGTTAATGATGTTCCCCTGTTTCCGCTTGACCATCTCAGCACCGACATGCTTGGAGCAAAGCACCGGTCCTTTGAGATTGAGGTTCATGTAGCGGTCCCATTCTTCTTCTTGGAGATCGAGAATGGGTGTGGTTCCACCGATGCCAGCATTATTGATGAGCACGTCAATTTTGCCAAACTCCGCCATCACCCGTTGGACCATGACTGCAATGTCTGCCTCTTTGGTGACATCAGCAGCGATACCAATGACGCGTCTAGCGGTCGCCTCGTGGACTTCCCTAGCGACTTTATCTAAGTCGGCCTGCGTGCGGCTGATCAACGCCAAGTCAGCACCGGCTTCAGCCAACGCGTAGGCCATCTGCTCACCAAGCCCTTTGCTGCCACCAGTAATAACGACGGTTTTGCCTGTCAGATCGAAATAGGGAAATGTCATAGTTCTCCTCGCAAATGGCATATGGCCTATGGCTCGCTCGCTACGCTCGCTTTATCGCACGAACCTCCTGCCATAAGCTATATGCTATAAGCCATAAGCTATTCTTAACAGCCCAACTGCCGGGCAATCACCATGCGTTGTACCTCGCTCGTGCCTTCGCCGATCGTGAGAATTTTCGAGTCAAGGTAAAAGCGAGACACCGGGAATTCACGGGTGTAGCCATAGCCCCCGTGGATCTGCACCGCTTCTTCAGCCGCTTTGACGGCGATCTCTGAAGCTACGAGCTTCGCCATGGCAGCCTCGGTTGCAAAGGGTCTGCCCTGATCACGCAACCAGGCTGCACGGTAGACCATCAGTTTTGCCATTTCCGCTTGTGTGGCCATGTCGGCCAACTTGAACTGAATCGCCTGGTGCGAGGCCAGCGGTCTGCCAAAAGTCTTGCGCGCCAGCGCATACTTCAGAGACATTTCCAGGCACGCCTCGGCCAACGACAGGCCTAATGTTGCCACCGAAATCCGGCCACACTCTAAGGTTTTCAGAAACGCCCGGAATCCAGACCCTTCTTGTCCCAGCAAATTTTCTCGCGGCACCCGGACGTTATCAAAAATCTGTTCGCGCGTGTCCACCGTATGCCAGCCGATCTTTTTGTACGGCTTGCCGATGGTGTAGCCGGGCGTACCTTTAGGAATGATAATCGCACTATAACGCTTTTTGCCGTCGTCGGTTTTGCCACTGGTTGTGAGAGCAACCAGGCCATAGCTCAACGGTGTCCCGGCGTTAGAAATAAAACACTTCGTACCGTTGATAACCCAGCAGTCTCCATCCAGGTGCGCAGTAGTCTGAATGTTCGCCGCATCAGAGCCAGCTTGCGGTTCAGTCAGACCAAAGGCACCCAAGCGCTCGCCACGGGCCAGAGGCGCAAGCCAGGTATACTTCTGTTCTTCAGTACCGAAATGCAAAAACGGCAAAGAACCAATGGTGAGATGCGCTTGCAGGGTCGTTGCAATCGACTGGTCTACTTTGCCAAGCTCTTCGAGTGCGGCGACCAACGCCATCGTACCAGCGTTCGCGCCGCCAAACTCTTCTGGAATCAGTAGCCCCATGAGTTTGAGGTCGGCGAGCTTGCGAAAGACCTCGACTGGGAAGTACTCGGCGTCAAACCACTCATCGGCGTACGGCGCAATTTCCTTACGCGCAAAGTCGCGGCACAGGTCTTTCAACATGAGCTGTTCAGCAGTGAGTTCAAAATCCATAATCATGGCATATAGCATATGGTGTATGGCATATGGTAGAAGCCACAGGCTCTAGCGGGCATCCAGGGGTGGGATTTTAGAATGAGTCGTACTCTTCTTGTATCTTTCTGTTTTCGCTGATAGCTGACGGCTGATAGCTCAACGCTTTCACCTTAAGGAGGAAGTAATGCAACGGAAGATTCAATTCGCCCTCTTTCAACCCCAGATGAGTCTGACCTTCCCCATGATTAAAGAACGCGCCCTGGCCGCAGAGGAACTAGGGTTTCATTCGATCTGGTTTCCCGATCATATGTGGGTGCGGGGTCTGCCACAAGTTGACTATCTCGAATGCTGGACCTTGATGACTGCCGTGGCGACGGCAACGACAAAGTTGCGCGTTGGCGGGCTTGTACTGTGCAACTCCTACCGCAATCCGGCATTTCTCGCCAAAATGGCGGCGACGCTCGACAATGTCAGCAATGGCCGGTTGGAGCTAGGACTCGGTGCCGGTTGGATGGACGAAGAATACAAAGCCTATGGCTACGAATTCGGCTCGGGCGGAGCCCGCGCCAATCAGCTTAAGGAAGGCGTCGAGATCCTCAAGAAGATGTTCACTGAAGACAAAACGACCTACGCGGGCAAGTACTATACGATCACCGAAGCCTACAATAATCCGAAGCCAGTACAGAAACCCCACCCACCTATCACCATCGGTGCCGTCGCGGAACAGAAAATGCTCAAAATCGTCGCGCAGCATGCGGACTGGTGGAACTGTCCAGCAGCGATCGCCCACCGGGTAGACCAGAAATGGGCAGTCATTGTCGAAAACTGTAAAGCAATTGGTCGCAATCCTGAGGAGATCGGGATTTCTGAGCAGGTGGTTGCCGTACTGGGCAAAGACAAGGCCGACTTCGAGGCCAAATACCCGATGGCAAAAAAGACCTTGGGACGGTTGGCAGATCTCGACAAAACCTCGCTCCGGGGCGATCCAGCTGGTTTCGTTCAAGGCGTCAAAGACAAGAACGCCAAAGGCGTCTCGTTGTTTTGCATGGTGTTCAGCGACCTCACCCAGGATGACTTTCTGGCGACGCTGCAACTGTTTGCCCAAGAAGTGCTGCCGGCGTTTCGGTAACATTACGGCCACGGCAAATTACAGTAGTTTGTATGTGTATGAAGGGGTGATGCTTGGATTCCCTCTCCCCTTGTGGGAGAGGGACAGGGTGAGG
>CAZCWX010000377.1:0-12701 GCA_964502465.1 uncultured Enterobacteriaceae bacterium
CGGCGTTCCCACGACGCGCGCCTGGATTTCAGGGTGGTGAGCGGCAAGATGTTGAGCAAGCTCATGTAAAACCTTAGGCTTTGTCGTGCTTTTTAACTGCGGAATGATCTGCTCTTCTGTTAGGATATCAACCACACGCATGGTGGGTGTCCTTTCCCTCATAGATGCCCACGAACAGCACCTCAGCGCGTTAAGGAGAGTGTTTCCGTTTCGCCGATGGGAGAATATTCATACTCTCTCGGTACTTGGCGACAGTCCGACGGGCAATGGTCACATTGTCGCTTGATAAGACTCGCGCAATCTCTTCATCGCTCAGCGGGCGAGACGGATCTTCATGATTGATCATTTCACGAATGCGTTCTTTCACACTTTCTGCTGCGACTTCCTGACCATGTCGCCCTTTGAGTCCAGTGGTGAAAAACTGTTTTAATGCGTAGATCCCACGTGGAGTAGCGATATATTTATTCGCAATCGCCCGGCTGACAGTTGATTCGTGAATCCCAATATCATCCGCTACGTCCCGTAAGACGAGGGGCCGCATGTGCGAGACGCCGTAGGTAAGAAAGTCTTTTTGGAATTTCACCAAACTTTGCGCGACCAGCAAAAGGGTACGCTGCCGTTGGTGGATACTCTTGATCAGCCAGGCAGCGGCACGGATCTTCTCTTGGACATAGTCTTTGGCTTCCCCCCCCTGCGCGAGGAGCTGACGATAGGAGGCACTGACTCTGAGGCGGGGCAAGCCCTCATCGTTAAGGGTGACGACATAGTCCTCACCGACCTTATCGACGTACACATCTGGAGTGACATAGCGAATATCGCCCTCTCCGAAGTTGCGAGCGGGTTTTGGATCGAGCGAGGCGATGAGTTTTACGGCTCGTGTGACCTCTTCGACACTAACACTGAGGTCCTTCGCGAGGCGCTCGAAACGGCGCCCTTCTAAGGCTGAGAGGTGATCTTGCACAATCGCTCCAGCGAGGATCAAGGTCGGATCCTCGATCGCCGGGTCGCCAAGCCCCTGGGTGCGGAGCTGTAACAACAGGCACTCGCGCAGATCACGTGCTCCTACTCCAAGAGGATCACACGATTGGATAATCTGGAGTACCCGTTCGACTACTTCGACACTCACCCCAGCAGTGGTAGCAATTTCTTCGATAGCGTCTTGAAGGTAGCCATCGACATTGAGGTTGCCGATAATCAGCGAAGCGATTTGTTCTTCTTCTAGGGTGAGGTTACTGAAGCGGAGTTGCCATGACAGATGGTCGGCCAAAGACTCTGTTCGGTTGGGCTGGTTTTCGATGAGATTGTGGCGTTCCTCATCTTCTTCCTCGTCGCCGGTGGGGGGGAGGGCGGGAACGTCTTCATTGTAACTTTCGAGGTAGGCACGCCAGTCGATATCTTCAGTGGCTGGCGCAGGTGTCGGTTCGGGTTCCGGTGGAGGGAGTTCCTCGGCAGGCACTTCCGTCTCTTCACCGGCTTCCACTATCAATATGGGGTTCTCATCCATTTCTTCGTGGATAAGCGCATCCAATTCTCCACGAGGGAGTTGCAAAATTTTGATGGCCTGACGCAGTTGCGGCGTCATGACCAACCTCTGGGTGAGTTTCTGGGTGAGTTTGACGTCTAAGGCCATCGTGCTCTCTCTTCTCGTTTACAGACGAAAACGTTCACCGAGATAGACCTGCCGAGCACGGTCGCTTGCGGTCAGTTCCAAAGGTGTTCCTTCCTCAAACACCCCACCATCACTCAAAATATATGCTCGATCGCAAATACTGAGCGTCTCCCGCACGTTATGATCCGTCAACAGGATGCCAATGCCGCGTTCACGTAGTTGGGTAATAATGTCCTGGATATCGATGACTGATAAGGGGTCGATGCCAGCGAAGGGTTCATCGAGCAGCATAAAGGCTGGCGACATCACTAACGCCCGAGTAATTTCAAGACGGCGACGCTCTCCACCGGAAAGCGAGTCAGCCCGCTGGTTTGCGAGATGACTAATATGCAGTTCAGAGAGCAGTTCAACGAGTCGCTCCTGCCGCTCCACTGCGCTCAGTGACAGGGTTTCCAAAATAGCCAGGATATTGTCCGCAACCGTTAATTTACGAAAAATCGACGGTTCTTGGGGAAGATACGTCACCCCTTTCCGTGCCCGTTGGTACATCGGCATGTTGGTGAGGTCTGTCTCGTTGTACATGACTGTCCCTCTATCTGGACGAATGATGCCAACGATAATGGAAAACGTGGTGGTTTTCCCCGCGCCATTCGGGCCTAGTAATCCGACGATTTCTCCGCCTTTTACTTCTACCGTCACATTTCGTAGCACTGGGCGTTTTCCGTAAGATTTACACAGCCCTTCTCCTCGTAACATCCGATTTTCACCCACAGAATTTTGCATCTATTTCTCGCGTTTTGTCTGTTCTGGTACGAATACCATCTGTGCTCCTCCGTCAACGACACTACGTTTTTCATCGAGGAAGATCGTCACACGCTCTCCGCTCACCTGGTTCTGTCCCTCCTGGAGGATAGCGTTGCCGCTCAACACCACGGTGCGAGTTGCTTCGTTGAACACCGCTTTTTTGCCGGTTGCGCGGCGATTTCCTGAGACGATTTCGACGTCACCTTCCGCAATAATTTCTTTCAGTTGCTGTCGCCCATCAGTGCCCCCTTCTCCGGTTCTCTGTAAGGAATTCCCATTCTTAGTGGGGACATCCTCGTAGATGACTGTTAAGACCTTGCTCTTGAGGGTTTCGTCTCCCTGGGCTGCCACTACGTCTCCACGATAAACAATGCGCT
The DNA here is from genome assembly GCA_964502465.1 of uncultured Enterobacteriaceae bacterium. Taxonomy (GTDB): domain Bacteria; phylum Desulfobacterota; class Binatia; order Bin18; family Bin18; genus CAZCWX01. Next base: position 2,791 of record CAZCWX010000377.1, read on the forward strand.
TCTCATCATAAAAAAACTCCAGGCCCTGTGAGCGAACACGAATTGGCTCGTTCCGAGAAGTCAGGGAAAACGAGTTGATAAAACCGTCTCCTGAGCCAGGGTTTGCTTGTTGGCCTAAATTTTTTGTTTTTTCTTCTGCTTTGAGTAGACTTGTCGGCCAGCAAACGAGGAGAGAGAGGAGCAGAATCACACCGAACTTGTGTAGAGGGGTGCTCATTGCATCTCTCCTGTTATGAAAGTAGTACGCACGGCTGCATTCAGAGTCAAACGTTTATGCGCCACTTCGATCGTGTATCCTTGCCCTTCAACAGTGAGGCCAGGACCAAGGATTTGGATCGGACTAGGAGAGGAAATGATATTGGGGGTACTTTCATATATTGCTTCCTGCGTGTTCAACACAAAATCCCCAAGCCGCATCTCCAGGTCCCCCCTCAGTTCCATCTTGGTTATATCCTGCGCCCCGACATCCAACTGCACTCGTCCTTCTCGGCAGCGGAGGGCAATGACTTCTCCATCACTGAAATAAAGAGAGACCTCGGGATCGTCTACTACCACTTCGCCACTCTCGCCAAAATAGCGCGCCTGACGGGCAGCAATCTCCCAGACCTTCTTCCCGTCCCGCACCTTGAAGCGACGAAAATCTTGCATGCGCTGCTCTGCCTCTTGCGACAAGTCGGGAGCGAGTTGGTCGATCATGGCCGTTCGTGCTCTTTGCGTTTGTATATTCACGATGAGATGATACCCGATAGCAACGAGCAGCAACAAAACAGCGACCCCTAGAACAAAGCGGAGTTGGGCGCGACTCATAGTTTCTCCAGTAAATTAAGATAACACCTCTTCCTCATTGCGCAAAGAGAGGAGTAGCGGAGAAATATGCACAAAGAGTTGGAGAGGGGCAAGCAACAAGGTGTTGGGTTGCTACTCGGCGCTAACTCTTTCCCCTACCTATCTTTTTTTTACTGCTGTATCGAGGGTAATAAGGACCCGGAGCAACGCTTCAAGTTGGTGAAGGGGATATGCTGTTGCACTATCGCTCAGCGCCCGCTCCGGTTCTTGGTGCACTTCCATAAACAACCCGTCAATCCCCACTGCGACGGCTGCACGTGCCAACGGCGCAACGAACTCGCGTTGTCCGCCCGACATCGTACCTTGACCACCGGGTAACTGGACGCTGTGGGTAGCGTCGTACACAACGGGATAGCCGGTGCGGGCCATAATCGGGAGAGAGCGGAAATCCGAAACGAGATTGTTATAGCCAAAAGAACAGCCCCGTTCAGTGAGCAAAATACGATGGTTGCCGGTAGAGGCAACCTTCTCTGCCGCATAGCCTATGTCCCAAGGGGCGAGAAATTGTCCTTTTTTGATATTGACCACACGCCCACTTTGCCCGGCTGCGACCAACAGGTCAGTCTGGCGGCAGAGAAACGCAGGAATTTGTAGGACATCGACAACTTCGGCCGCTGAGCTGATTTCTTCGACGGTGTGGACATCGGTGAGCGCGAGAACGCCCAATTCCCGTTTTACCTCGGCAAGGACGGTGAGGCCTTCGTCTACTCCTAGACCACGGAACGAATGGATCGCCGTGCGGTTCGCTTTATCGTAAGAGGATTTATAGATGAAAGGAACAGTCAAACGAGTGGTAAGCGTATGCAGCGCTTCGGCATGATACAGGGATGAATCCCGACTTTCGATCACACAAGGGCCGGCGATCAGTACGAATGGATAGCCTCCACCACATTGCCATGGGCCAATATTGACAATCGCAGGAGAAACTTCACGAATCATTAGCGTGTGATTCCTCCAGCGCGGAGCAACATACCCTCGTTGTATCCGACGCGGCGTTGCAGGGCTGCACGCACGAAACCTTTGAACAATGGGTGGCAGTCAAAGGGACGCGATTTAAATTCAGGATGGAACTGAACCCCGACAAACCAGGGATGGTTCCGTAACTCAACGATCTCGACTAACTCCCCATCAGGAGAGAGACCGCTAAAAACCATTCCCTTAGCGGCAAACTGTTCCCTGTAAGCGTTGTTGAATTCGTAGCGGTGTCGGTGGCGTTCAGCGATTCTTTTTTTGCCGTACAGGCGTGCTGCTAAACTGCCATCCTGCAGGACACAGGGATAAGCGCCCAGACGCATCGTGCCACCCTTTTGCACGATTTCCTTCTGTTGATCCATTAAAGCAATGACAGGGTGTGGAGTATGGGGGTCAACCTCGCTCGAATTCGCGTTACGGAAACCACAGACGTCACGAGCGAACTCAATTACGGCCATTTGCATACCAAAACAAATACCGAAAAACGGTATCCCCTCTTCCCGAGCATACCGAACCGCGGCAATTTTTCCCTCGGTCCCACGTTGACCGAAGCCCATCGGTACAAGCAAGCCATCTGCGCGACGGACCGCTTCGGGAAGAACGCCATCCTCCAATTGTTCAGAGTCCAGATGGTCAACTTCGACCCGGCATTCGTTCGCAAAACCACCGTGGGCGAGGGCTTCGTTGATGCTCTTATAGGCATCGATCAAGTTGACATATTTCCCTACCATGGCAATACGGACCCGCTCTCGAGGATTTTTGAAGGTCTGAGCGATCTTTTCCCATTTGCTCAGACTTGGTGCACCAGTCCACATATTGAGCTTTTCGACGATGCGCTCATCGAGTCCTTCCTGATGAAAGACCAACGGTACCTCGTAGATGCACTCTACATCCTTGGCCGTGATGACCGCATTCTCATCAACATTGCAAAAATGGGCAATTTTGGCTTTAACTTTGCCCTCCAGGTACCGGTCTGTCCGACACAGCAGAATGTCTGGCTGGATACCTACACTGGTCAGTTCTTTCACACTATGCTGTGTCGGTTTGGTTTTAAGTTCACCGGCAGCAGAAATATAGGGAACGAGGGTCAGGTGGATGTAGAGTACATGCTCACGTCCCCAATCCCAGCGGAACTGGCGGATCGCTTCAAGAAAAGGGAGGCTCTCAATATCGCCGACCGTGCCGCCCACTTCACAGATGGCCACGTCAAAGCCAGCGGCTGCGGCCAGAATGCGTTGTTTTATCTCGTCGGTTATGTGGGGGATGACTTGGACTGTACCTCCCAGATAATCCCCGCGACGTTCACGGGTAATGACCGTGTCATACACTTGGCCAGTCGTAAAACTGTTTTTTCGGCTCAGGGGGGTAGAGACGTAGCGCTCGTAGTGTCCAAGGTCGAGATCGGTCTCGGCACCATCATCAGTGACAAACACCTCACCATGTTGAAAGGGGTTCATGGTGCCGGGATCGACATTAATATATGGGTCCATTTTGAGCAGCGTCACCTTCAACCCACGGCCTTCTAATAACCCGCCGATGGAAGCTGCGGCTAGGCCTTTGCCCAGCGAAGAGACGACCCCGCCGGTGACAAAAATGAATTTGGTCTTCCGTCCTTCCTTATTGGAGCTGTTCATGGCATGGTCTCCTCTGCACGCCGTAAATCTTCGGGCGTGTCCACCTCGACCGTTGGCCGTGCCGTTTCGCTCACTGAGATCCTGTAGCCCCATTCCAATGCACGGAGCTGTTCGAGTTTCTCTGCTTCTTCTAGCTGTGTAGGAGGCAGGTGGGTGAACGTCAACAGAAAATCCCGCTGATACACGTATAAGCCGATATGCCGGTAGCCAAAAATATCCTCCTGACCTCTGACACCTGAGCCTTGCTCTCGGTAAAAAGGGATCGGGCTGCGCGAGAAATACAAGGCATAACCGTTGCGATCTGTCACGACCTTCACCACGTTGGCATTATACCATTCTTCCGGGGTGGTAATCGGTGTCTTGACTGTGGACATGACTGCGTCCGTAGCGCGGGTCAATGCCGCGATAGTATTTTCAACCATAGTCGGTGGAAAAAAAGGCAGATCGCCCTGAACGTTGACAATGACCTCGGCGGTGAGTCCGGCCGCGACCTCTGCAAGCCGGTCTGTTCCAGTGGGATGATCCGAGCGCGTCATTACCACTTCTCCGCCGAATGCGGTGACCGTGTGGGCAATACGCTCGTCGTCTGTGGCAACGAGGACACGCTCAAGGCCGCGAACCTGCAGAGTCTGTTCATAGACATGCTGAATCATTGGTTTGCCACGAAGCAGCGCCAAGGGTTTACCAGGAAATCGGGTTGAACCGTAGCGAGCTGGAATGAGTGCAACAACCTTCACGCGTACGTCAGCCTTCTTCTTTTCTCTGACGGTGATAGAGGAGGATCAGCGTATGGAGTTTTACTATACGGAAGAAGTGGGGGGTCGTCAAACTTCGTACAAGATAGACGTACTCTGGATTCCCTGCTTGCGGAAGTCGACATCTAGCCTGTCCCTGCATGAACAGGTTCTTCCTTTTGCTACTGGTTCTGAGAAGAGATTTTTTCTTTTTTACTGGGTTCTTGCTGTACGCTCCGACAGAGGCGACGCACGGGACAGATTGGGCAGCGAGGGGTGCGTGAAACACAGATTGTCGCTCCAAGGTCCATAATGGCCTGATTGAAGAGATGCGCCTGACCTGCTGGAGTAACCTGGCGGGTAACCATCCACAGGGACCGCGTGGTTTGACGCTCTGGGGGCAAAGCAAAAAAGCGAGTCAGCACCCGGGCGGCATTGGTATCAAGAATTGCTGCGTCTTGGTGAAAGGCAAAGCTCAATACCGCCCCCGCCGTGTAAGGTCCAATACCGGGGAGGGCAGTCAACTGCTGATAATTTTTCGGAAATTGCCCTTTGTGATCCGTAAGGATCTTCTGAGTCGCACGGTGCAGATTACGCGCCCGTGCATAATATCCCAATCCTTCCCAGGTCTCACGCACCTGCATTTCATCGGCACGGGCGAGATCCTCTGCCGTGGGATATTGCTGCAAGAATTTCTCATAGTACAACATTGCGCGCTGCACCTGAGTCTGTTGCAACATGACTTCGGAAACGAGAATGGCGTAGGGGTCCCGAGTGCGGCGCCACGGCAGGTCACGCCCGTGTCGTTGGTACCAGGCGATGAGTCGGCGCTGCAAGGCTCGAATAGTTGCCGGGTGGGCTGGTTGCCACGCTGGCTGAGGGGGCTTGGCCATGGTGCGCTGTTGTGACAGAAACCCTCAAAAGAGGGAAGAGGGGATTTGCCTTGACTCAACGCGGAGGAGACATTAAGGTGACGGCGGGCAACCTATAAGGAGGGTCGGTATTCATGGCGGGACGGGACAGCTTAGAGAAAACAATTGCAAAAATCCTTCACCGTCATTGCGAGTTTGGCTGGGCGCACTATTATATCCCAAGCGAAAAATTCCCAAGTCTAGTCGATGAGTTATTGAAAGTGCTGCAACCAGCCGAAGAGGCAAGCGAAGACGAGTTAGTCAAATTGTTCCTTGGACTGAGGCGTTACACCTCTGAACAAGAGCGGGTGCACCGTCTTTTGGCAGATTACCAGGTCCTGAGGAGGGGAGAGTCGAAATAAAAAGCGGTGCTTCTCATTTCCTCGCCCTCACTCATTTTCTTGCCCTCAATGGAGAAGACGTGGCACCCTTGATGCTTTCCGTACTCCATTCCTATTATATCCACCAGGCTTTGATTTCGCAGAGACGTCAAAAGTATCCTTCCTCCTGAGATTTCTCAATTTCCAGGAGGCGATCCTGGCTTTTCTGCTGGAGCCAATTTCGCCGCAGCTTCCTCAAGACGGCGAAGTCGCCCGGCCAGGTTTTCTTGCAAACGTCGCGTTTCCTGAGCAAGAACGGCACGAGCCTCGAGTGACTCTTGCAACTGCGCCCGCAGTTCACGTTCGCGGACTAACCCCCGATTGTATTCATGTTGCAAGTGGACAATTTCCTGACCTCTCGCCCTATTCGCCAGACTGTAGCCAGCTAGGCCACCGATGGTAAAAGCAAGAACGATACTGAGGAGAACAGCAGGCGCACGCATGGAAGACTCGATTGCACTCTTGTCAGCACTCTAAGAGGCGCGTGGAACCCTGTCAATGCGTGGGGGTTTGACATCTGGCGGTTGAGCAGATAGTGCCTGTGCCGAGAATGTCCGAGGTGCTGCATGAGTGAACCGCAGCGGACCCGGCAGACGCTTGCTGGTCTCTTACTCCTCTGTTTCCTGCTCTACTTTTGGGAATTGGGCAACATTCCTTTCTACAACCACGAGGAATCGAAAGAGGCCTTAGTGGTGTGGGAGATGGTGAACGGCGGAGGCTGGATTCTGCCGCGGCGCAATGGGACGGAGATGCCTCTTAAGCCGCCCCTTTTCCATTGGGCTGGGGCAGTGATTGCCTTGATCAGTGGGAAGGTCAATGAATTTGCTGTACGCTCACCCTCAGCCTTCTGTGCGACGGGCGCTGTATTATTGACATTCTTCTTTGGTCGTAGATTGTGGGACTGGCGAACCGGTCTGCTTGCCGCGTTAATTCTGGCGACCTCGCCAGAGTGGGTGCGTTGGGCCATAAACGCGCGTAGCGACATGGTCATGGTTTTCTTTCTCACCACGGCGTTCGTGACCTTCTTCCAACTGTGGCAAGAACAGGCGACCAGGCGACGCACGCTCTATCTTTTTTATGTAAGTCTCGGCTTTGCCACTTTGGCGAAGGGACCACTTGGTCTGGTGTTACCAGGACTGGCTGTGTTGGTTTTCCTCTGGATGATACACGAACTCCGCTTTCTCCGGCAGCTGCGGTTGATCGAAGGGGGGCTCATCGTGGTGTTCATAGCAGCCTCCTGGTACGTGTTTGCCCTATGGCAGGGAGGAGAAGAGTTTTTTCGTCGCCAAATCCTTGACGAAAACCTGTTTCGGTTTTTTGACAGCGACCAGGGGGGACCGAGCCGCGACCATAGTTGGTTCTACTATATCCCCACACTCTGCTTAGGAATGCTGCCGTGGAGTCTCTTTTTCCCAGCGCTTCTCCATTTTCTCTACCGGTTTCGTTTTGCGCTACGCGAAAGAAAACTGCTTTTCCCCATAGTTTGGTGTGTGACTGGCTTGGTTTTTTTGTCTTTGGCCTCCGGGAAACGCAGCAATTATCTGCTGCCACTCTACCCGGCACTTGCGTTGTTGCTTGGTGTTTGGTGGAAAGAACTTGTGGAAGGCACCCTAGTTTTTTCCCCGTTAGTGAAACGGATCGCGCGCGCATATGCCTTGGTTATCAGTGCGGTGTTCGCGGTCGTGGTCTTTTTTCTGGTAGCCCATGGCGCAGGCTTTGACCTGGATCATCTTATTTCTCCGTTGCTCCATCCCAGGGATCGGGCGAACCTTCCTTTGATTGCTCAGGGGTTGCAGAGCCAATTTCCGGTAGTCTTTGTCTGGCTCGCTTTGTTGGCCTTAGCCATGGGGTGGTATGTCTGGGGACTCAAGCGAGAGCAGTGGATGTACGTGTTTGCTGCTCTCACGGTATCGATTTCTTCCTCTTTGTACTTCACTAATGCGCTCTTTCACCCCGTCCTCGCGCAAGTGCGAACGTACAAACCTTTTATGCGCGGGGTCCGTTCGACAGTGAAGAATGCGCCGTTGTATTTCTACAAAGATGCGTATGATTATGGAGCAATCTTTTACGCCGACCGGCACATCCCTTCGCATACCGGCGACCTGTCTACTCTCCCTGTCGATGAACACGACAACTCGCCACTCTATCTGTTAATGCACGAAGAAGACTGGCAAGAACTTACGGCAACGAACAATCTGCGACTCGAGCATTTGGTGACGAGCGAAGGGAAGGGACCAGACAAGAACCATCGTCTTGTTCTCGTTGCCTTACTCCATGGAAACGATAAAGACAAAGAAATCCATTGAAAACTTCCTGCGCTCACCACCGCTCACCTGCTCACTGCAGACAAGAAAAACTCAGGAGACAGAGAAAAAGAGAACCGGAGAGCAAGCTGCGAACTGCTAACCGCTTGCGCTCTCGGTTCCTCACTTTCTGCCTCCTACACCTGTCTGCCGACAGGCAGGTTGGAAGCTGATAGTTTCTACCCATTATGCGCCTGCATCCATTTACTACTGGTCTCGGTCTTGGTCTGCTTTTCGCCGTTCTGTATCTCTGGAGCTTAGCGGACCTGCCTTTCTACACCAAAGGTGAACCACGCGAAGCGACAGTCGTCTGGGAGATCATCAACTCAGATGAATGGATCCTGCCTCTGCGGAATGGGCATATTATTCCGTCCAAGCCCCCATTATTTCATTGGCTCGGAGCTATCTTCTCCTTAATCAACGGAGAAATAAACGAGTTCACAGTGCGGTTTCCTTCGGCATTATTGGCGCTTATTGGGGTCCTCTTGACCTATGCGGCTGGAACGATGCTCTGGGGGGTGGAAGCCGGACTGATCGCTGGCCTCATTGTCGGAACCAGTTTTGAGTGGGTGCGAGCGGCGGTTACCGCGCGGGTCGATATGACGCTCACAGTGTGTATGGTCATGGCCTTTCTCTTTTTCTTGTTCCTCTACCGCAGGCAACGCGTGAGCAGGGGAGAGGCGTTCTGTTTTTTTGCTCTGCTTGGCCTTGCCACTTTGGCGAAAGGACCAGTGGGCGCACTGCTGCCAGGTCTTACCGTTGTCGTCTTTTTATTCCTGCAGCGTGACCTCAAGTTCCTCCGACAGCTACACGTCGTTTCTGGCGGTGTATTGGCAGTATTGATCGCTGGCTCGTGGTACGGCCTGGCGTTATGGAAGGGAGGGGAAGAGTTCTTTACGAAACAGATTATGGAGGAGAACGTCCTCCGTTTCTTTGCCAGTGGCGAGGCGGGGACGGGTCATGAGCACCCTTTTTACTTTTTTGTGCCCAACCTCTTTCTTGGCATGGTGCCGTGGAGTTTTTTCTTCCCACCGCTCGCAGTATTCCTGTATCAACGCCGCCACACCTGGGCACAGGATGGATTTCTTTACCTTTTGGTGTGGATTGCTACCGTTTTCGTGTTCTATTCTGCCTCGAGTAGCAAGCGCTCGGTTTACATCCTGCCGTTGTATCCGGCCGTCGCGTTGCTCCTGGGGGCCTGGTGGCAAGAGCTGAGGAAAGGCACGATAGTCTTCCCCAGAGCTTTTTCGTGGCTGATGCAGGGAAGTGGGTATCTCTGTTTACTGACTGTAGGACTGGCTATGACTATCGTGTTGGCCCAGTTCTTCGGTCTTGACCCGCTCGGTGTGATTCGCCCCTTCCTCCATCCGAAGGATCAAAGTAACCTGCCATTTTTTTCCGGGATCGTTTCCGCCTATCCGCTAGCTTTTTTGTTATGGTTCTGTGTCGTTGGTCCGGCAGCGCTGGTCCTGCTGCGCAGGATAAAAAGTCAGCAGTGGGGTTGGGTGTTTACCATGCTGGTCGCTTTTGCCTTCAGTACGTTCCTGCTGGTGTACGGCGTCTTTCAACCAACCGTGGCGGCAGCCCGCACCTTTCGGCCATTCATGGCGCGGGTAGTTAAGCACATCAATGATACCCCGCTGTTCTTTTATGGCGCTTATGACAGTGGAGCCGTCTTCTATGCCAGTCGTCGTATACCTTTCTATTCTCCTGCTGACCGATCGCCTGATGGTCCTTGTTTCCTGTTAATGTGGGAAGAAGAGTGGGCCAAGCTGGTTGCGAGCAAAGAGGATGGGCTGCAAGCTGTTGATGTGAGTGAAGGGACCGGTCCCAAGGGCAACCATCGTCTCGTTCTGGTGTATGTATCGGAGGGTGCTCCCATTCCTCCAGGGCTACAAGAGCCTATCGACGAAGATACGGTGGATACCTTATGAATGTGCAGGCCTCGTTTCCTTCTTCACGAGACCGAGAAACGATTCTCGAAACCTTAATCGTGCTTGCTGAGCTTGAGCAGGATGAGCCGGTGCGGGCTGGGCTGGCAACGCTGCATCCCGCCGATATCGCAGAGTTACTGAATGTGCTCGAAGAGCCTGAGGTGAAACAAAAGGTCTTCAGTTTTCTTGACCCTGAC
>CAZCWX010000378.1:0-3146 GCA_964502465.1 uncultured Enterobacteriaceae bacterium
TTCTGGACACCAGCCACTTTGTATTACCCCACCAGTTGCTTCATACCTTCGAGCAATCTGTCAATTTGCTCATCTGTGCCGATGGTGATGCGCAAGCAGTCAAACAGATCAGGCGAAGAGAAATAGCGGACCAAAATCCCTTTATCCTTCAGCCCTACATAGACGGACTGCTGATTGATTCCTGCCAGACGCGCTAAGACAAAATTTGCCTGCGAGTCATAGACGAAGTATCCCAGCTCTCGTAGTGCCATGGTCAAACGGGTACGAGTTGCGCAAATCTTTGCAACATTCTGTTGCATCCATTGATAGTCTTCCAGGGCAGCGACAGCCGCAACGATGCTGAGACGGCTGACGTTATACGAGTCTTTCACTTTGAGCAGTTCGTTGATCAGGGCTGGGTGACCAAGGGCCAAACCGATACGCATCCCCGCAAGAGAGAACGACTTGGAGAAAGTTCGCAGAATTACGACGTGCGAGTATTTGTGTAATAAGGGCAAGGCGGTCTCGGCGGCAAAATCGACATACGCCTCATCGACCACGAGGATGCCGTGGACCCGCTGAGCGAGTTCCTCGACCTGCGACAGTGGTGCCAGCGTGCCAGAGGGCGCGTTGGGGTGACACAAGAAGGTGAGTTTCGCTTTGCTGTCGGCAAGCTGGATGGGAAGAGAGAAATCGGGCGGAAAAGGGATACGTACCGCTTCCCCCTCTTGTATCGCAACCAAAACGTCATAGAGACTATAGGTTGGAACCGGGTAGGTGACCAGGTCACCCTGACCAACAAAAGTACGGAGCAGCATCGTTAGCAGATCGTCTGAACCGTTCCCGACCAAGACCTGTTCAGGAGTGAGACCATAGACAGCCGCAGCTTTATCCCGCAATCGATGTGCTACTGGGTCCGGGTACAGACGAAGATCCTCATTAACCGCCTGTTGCAGTGCCCTGGCAACCTCAGGCGAGGGGGGATAGGGGTTCTCATTGGAATTGAGTTTGATATAGCGTTGATCCTGAGGTTGCTCACCAGGGACATACCCCTGCATGTTGCGAATGGCTGGACGGACAAAATGACAATGGGGAAAAGGTGAAGGCTGCTCTTTCATACGTTCCTTCCTATACCTCACTCATCGGGAAGAAAGAAGTGTGGATCTGCCGCTGTTTTGCAAGAGAGAAAAGTTTCGCAAAAGAGTTGACATCAGTCGCAGCCATTTGCTACTCAGGGGAGACTTATCGTATGCTATAAAAAGGTCATACTAGAACCACGAAATCCCCGCGCGGTAAGGGAAAGGGGGCGGGGCGCGGCATTAGATAGGAGGACGATGGGCATGGAGAAGATGAGAATGCGTTGGGTAGCGCTATTAGCTCTACTGGTTGCGCTTGCTGGGACAAGTGAAGCAAAGGATCAAGAGCAAGCTGAACCTCGAAACGCCGGTTTGCCTCGCTATTTTCCCTATCCGCCTGCCTTACGACCGCAAGTCGAATTTTGGAAAAAGATCTTTGCCGCGTATTCTCGCTACCAGGTGGTTATCCACGACAACGAACACCTCGATAAGGTATACAAGGTGCTCGACTTCCGGCCATTCTTAGATGAGGAAGTCCGGTTGGATGGGACGACCGTTGATCAAATCAAAGCGGAACAGACCAAACGGGAAATCGAAAAAATTCGGGTAATCTTGCTCAAGTTACATGCTCGCGGTGGGGATGGGCGCAACTTGAGCGGGGAGGAAAAGAAAATCTGGGATTTGTATAAGGACAGCAAAGATCCGAACAAATTTCAGGAAGCGGCCGCTCAAGGCCGCTTGCGCTCTCAATCGGGGTTACGCGAGCGCTTTGCCGAGGGGATTCAGATTTCACGACGGTATCTGCCTGAGATGGAGGAAATCTTCCGCCGTGAAGGCGTTCCGGTGGAACTGACGCGCCTCCCGTTGGTTGAGTCGTGCTTCAACATTCAGGCCTACTCTAAAGCTGCCGCTGCCGGGATTTGGCAGTTTATTCCTTCTACCGGTCGTATGTATATGCGCGTCGATAATACCATCGATGAACGACGTGACCCTCTGACCTCAACACGCGCGGCAGCCCGCTTGCTCAAGTCCAATTACGAAATGCTGGGGACCTGGCCGCTGGCGATCACCGCGTATAACCATGGGCCGTATGGCATGGTGAATGCGGTCAAGACCCTTGGGACAACCAGCATCGACAAAATTATCCGCCATTATCGCGGGAAGAGCTTTGGGTTTGCCTCCAGGAATTTCTATCCTGAGTTCCTGGCTGCGCTCGAAGTCGAGAAGAGTCATAAAGAGCATTTTGGTCCGCTCAAGCTGGAGTCCCCTTTGCGGTATGATGAGGTGCATCTCGAACATTACGTACCGTTGAAACATGTTGCGCACTGTGCTGGCACGACTGAAGCGCACCTGCTGACGCTTAATCCAGCCTTTCAAGAGCCGATCCGCAACGGCAAAGCGTACGTACCGCGTGGATATCGTTTACGTGTTCCTGCTGGTGCCTCTTCTGCATTTCTCCAGCGTTATGCTGCTTTAGATGCCTCCTATAAGGCGAGTCAACCGAAGGCCGTATTTGTCGTACATAAAGTCCGGTCGGGCCAGACGCTCTCACAAATTGCCCGGCAATACAAGACAACGACGACCACACTCGCACGGATGAACGGTCTAAAGCAGACGAAGCACATCCGCGCAGGGCAGGCACTGCGGGTGCCAGTACGCACCCGGACAAGAGCTGAGGATCAAGAGATCGAGACTCAGAGGACTGGGGTGCAATTAGCCAACGACCAGAACCTAAACGGCCAGACAGGTGAGAATCAGAAGATTTCCATCACGATTGTTGGGGATCAAAAGCCCATCGTCCAGATCACTAAAGGTGGGCAGTCTCAGAAGCAGGTAGCCAAGACCAAGAAACCGACGCAGGTAGCCAAGCGGCAGAAGCCGACAAAGAAGAAACCCACCTTTGTGGTCCACAAAGTACGCCGTGGTCAAACGCTGTACCAGATTGCTCAGAAATACAACACGACCACTGCTGTGTTAAAACGCGTTAATGGCGTCAGCGACGCAAGACGATTGCAAGCCGGTCAGGTCCTGCGTGTTCCGAGGATCTAATACAGTAAAGAGTAACGAGTAAGACGTAACGGGAAGCAAAAT
>CAZCWX010000379.1:0-3426 GCA_964502465.1 uncultured Enterobacteriaceae bacterium
CGCATCCCTGCCCAGATTGCCTTGCTCCGTGCGGTGCAGAGCAGTAGTGACATCAACGTCCTCTCTGCCCCAACGTTACTGACCACGGACAACGAGGAGGCGGAAATTCTCGTCGGCCAAAACGTGCCCTTCCTGGCGAGCCGGGCAACCGATTCGACCAATCTCGATAACCTCTTTGCCACCGTGCAACGTGAGGACGTCGGTATTACCCTACGCCTGACACCGCAGATCTCTGAAGGTGACACCGTACGTCTCGATATTTACGAGGAGGTGTCAGCGATCGTTCCAACCTTACCTTCTGTTGGGAATCCTGATCTGGTTGGGCCAACGACTTCGGTCCGTTCGGCCAGCACAACCGTGGTGGTCAAAAGCGGGCAGACTGTTGTTATCGGAGGGTTGATTTCAGACAACGTGACGCGCAGACGAGACACCGTGCCGTATCTTGGCGATATCCCAGTGTTAGGCAACTTTTTTCGCTCTGATAGCGATGCCACGAGCAAGATTAATCTACTGATTTTCCTAACACCACATATCGTCCGCGATGACACCGAGATTGCCAGGCGGTCGCTTGAAGAACGCGAGCAATTTCGCGGGTTTCTCAAAGACAACAAAGCGCCCAAGAGGTGGCAAAAGCAGTTGGATCGTCCCTCCTTTGCCGGGCCGTCAGCAAAGCCATCGAGCGGGGTGTTGCTGCCAGCGGTAGAAGGCAGCCGTTAATATCACAGGAAGACCATGTTCAGTTGAATACCCCTAGTATCGCGTATCGTAAAACCTACCCCGAAGGATAGATGCTCTTAATAAGAAGCCGAGCATTTCTGGAATTCATATTCCGTCATTGGGCAAGCACAACCTGTGTATCTATTTCCGCTCTGTCTGTTGCACCCACAGGGCTTGGGCTTGTTCCCACCCGACAACAGCGAGCGTGTTGCCATCCGCATCGATAAACTGGAGCGGACCAAGAAACGTCATGTAAAATTCACTGTCTTCCGGGAAATAGGTCTGATCGTGCCGGGCGTTACAGGCTTCGTAGCCGTAACCCACGGCATAGGCGGTCGCACCGCCCTTTTCTGCCCCACCACGCACTTCCATCTTTCCCTTGGTCAGGAAGTATTCGCCCGGACCGACATGAATATGACTCGCAAAGGATGAGCCCTTTGGACAATCATATATTGCGGTCCAAGCACCAACTTCCGGCGAGACATGCAGCAGCTTCCATCTGATGCCTCCAGCAGAAAATTCTCCGGGAAACGGTTGCCAATCGAGCGCGCTGACATGGACATATTCGTCAGTTGGTCTAGTTTTCATTGCGGTTCCCTCCCATAACGACATTCATTGACCAAGAGCTGCTCATAGCGCCATTCTGTTTTCGACACAAAACCCTTTTGTGGGCAAGTCCCTTTCATCTCTTGACGGTGGGATTGATGAGGTGAGCTTTGGACTCTACCCTGGTTCCATGGCGTTGCGCGCATTAATCATCGACGACGAGAAGAATATCCGCACAACCCTGTCGATGTGCCTAGAGGGAATGGGATGGCAGGTGAGTACGGCTCAGTCTGCAGAGGCCGCGCTTGCTACGCTTGAGCGACAGGCATTTGACCTGGCTTTTTTGGATCTCCGTTTAGACGAGACCAATGGCCTTGATCTGCTTCCCCGCCTGCTCGCAGAGAGTCCGAATCTCGCCGTTGTCGTCATCACTGCCTACGCGACTTTTGATACCGCGGTCGCAGCCATTAAGCGTGGTGCAAAAGATTATCTCCCCAAGCCTTTTACGCCAGCCCAGATTCGGCATGTTGTTGAGCAATTGATCGAGCGGCGTGAACTCACCTGCCGAGTCTTCAACCTCGAGGAACAACTCCGTGAAGCTGTCCCAGAGATTGATTTGGCAACCACTTCACCGAAGATGAGGACTGTGCTTGATATAGTCGCACGGGCAGCACAATCAGATGCAACGATTTTGCTGCGCGGCGAGAGTGGCACTGGTAAGGGAGTGCTTGCCCGTCTTTTGCACGCGCAGAGCCCCCGCGCTGCAGGTCCTTTTGTCCTTGTGAATTGCCCAACGCTTTCAGAAGAGCTCCTGACCAGCGAACTCTTCGGCCATACGAAGGGTGCGTTTACCGGTGCGGTGCGTGACCAGGTAGGTCGGGTAGAGGCAGCCGAAGACGGGACACTGTTTCTCGATGAAATTGGCGAACTTTCCCCGGCTCTGCAAGCCAAACTCCTGCGCTTTCTCCAGGAAAAACAATTCGAGCGGCTGGGAGAAAACAAGACCCGCCATGCAGATGTGCGCATGGTTGCTGCCACCAACCGCAATCTCGAGACAGACGTCCAACACGGTCGCTTCCGTGAAGACCTGTTATATCGGCTCAATGTAGTAGAAATATACATTCCGCCCTTGCGAGAGCGGTCAGAAGATATTCTGCAACTTGCTCGCCAGTTCCTGACATTTTTCGCGCGTGCGGCCAGACGGCCAATGCCAGAGTTATCAAAAACAACCGAGCAGGCCTTGCTCACGTATACCTGGCCAGGCAACATCCGAGAACTGAGAAACGCGATTGAACGAGCGGTGATTCTCTGGCCTGCTCAGGTCATCGAGCCACAAGCGTTTCCGGAGCGTCTCGCTGCGCATGTTGCGACAGGACTCTATCTCGGAGGTGATTGGACACTAGAGGAGATCGAACGGGAGCATATTCTGCGCGTTATCTCGCGGAACCAAACGCTGGAAGAAGCGGCCCACATCCTTGGTATTGATTCATCAACGTTGTGGCGGAAACGGAAGCTATATAACGGATAATATCAGTTCGCTCCACTGCGCAACCGTCATTCACCCTTCGACAAGCTCAGGGCGAACGGGAAGGATTGTGGCTATGGTCTCGAACCGTTCGTGCTGAGCCCGTCGAAGCACGAACGTGCATTGGCTCGTTTGAATTGAGAATTGCCATAAGGATGCACAATCATTCCATAGCTGCCGCTCGTGCTCCTTCCTTCACCACTGGCAAGGTGAACCAAAACGTACTCCCACGACCAACCTCGCTCTCAACGCCAATTTCGCCACCATGGGCCTCAATAATCTCTGTCGCGATCGACAAGCCTAAACCTGCACCACCGGAAGGCGCATCCGGAGCCCGGTAAAATTTGTCGAAGATGTGTCGGAGATGCTCCTCGGGAATTCCTTCTCCAGTGTCTGCCACTTCAAAACGAATCGTTCCTTCGACTGGACGAGCACGTACTTCGATTCGCCCACCACCTGGCGTATGGCGAACCGCATTGGTAATGAAATTGGCAAACACCACTTGCAGCCGCTCACGATCAACGAGGACGTTGCCAATTTCAGGAACAATCTCCGTCTCAAGCATAAGGTCGTGCTCCGCAGCTATGGCACGGTGCGCCTCTACTACAGTATCGATGAGAGCCACAGGAGACGTCAGC
>CAZCWX010000380.1:0-6931 GCA_964502465.1 uncultured Enterobacteriaceae bacterium
GTTTGGGCACCACCGTGGAGACACACAAACGGCGGTTTTCCCTCTGTACCCCAGTCGAGATAGTGGAAACGCAGCCCACGCACAGTCAACGTGCGATCTTGATACAAGTTCGGCATGGAACCTCCTTTTCCTCATCGCCTCATTCTCTCATCGATCGCCCAGCAATTGATCGCCGGGCGGAGGAACGGGAACCAGGTTGTTACGCAGTGTACCAATCTGCCGTAGTCTGATTTAGAGCCCATACACCCTCGCAACGTTTTCTCCCAGAATCTTCCGTCGCGCGCTTTCAGGTAAAGGCTCGAGCTGTTTCTTGGCTTCTGCCACTGGATTGGTATACCCCTCGGCGTGGGGCACGTCTGAGCCAAAAAAGAATTTGTCCTCACCCAATAGCGCTACTGTGGCTGACAATGTCCGCTCTTCTGGATCGACTGATACCCAGACTTGGCGCTGAAAATACTCATTGGCTGAATGCTTCATCCCCGACAGCTGCCCGAGGTATTGATACCGATGATCAATGCCGTCGAGCCACTCGACCAGCCAGCCACTCTGTGTCTCGGCCAACACGACATTCAACCGTGGAAATCGTTCGAACACTCCATCATAGATCATGGTGGTAAACGCCTGGCGGGTGTCGAGTCGCGTCATCATCGAGGAGTACATTAATTTCGACGCCCCGGCTCTTTTGTACCAAGCACTGCCCATGTAATCGGCCCACACGACCAAATGGATACCCACAGGGATCCCTCTCTCCTGTGCCTCAGCCCAGAAGGGATCATAATAGGGATGCCCAAAGCTACGGCCTTGGTGCGGGCGTGAGCCAACGAAGACCGCCTTCATCCCTAATTTGGCCACACGTTTCAGTTCCTGAATGGCTTCTTCCACATCTCGCAACGAGAGGTGGGCCACCGGCACAAGGCGATCACGGTATGGTGAGCACACTTCCCACAGCCAATTGTTATAGGCTCGGCAGTGCGCAGCAGCTAGCGCCGGATCCTCAATGTCCCCCTCCCAAAACAACCCCCAGGTAGGATAAATGAATTGCTTATCAATCCCTTCAGCATCCAACCACTTCACTCGCTCCCCTGGGTCATATGCCGCTGGAATGCCATCCTCGTAGGTGAGCTCCAAGATGCGTTCATGCTGTCCAAACCCGATCAGCAGCGGAATAACATGCCGAAAGAACTCTGGCGGCTCCAGGGGAGAAATCCTCCCTTCAACAATGGCTTGTTGGAGCCCGGTCTCCCTGTCCCGCCTCACATGGAACGCGCGCTCGCGATATTGCGGCTCGATATAGCGCAACCACAGATCTAGCGGCTCGGCAAAGTGGGCATCGGCATCAATGATGAGCGACATGGCTTCTCCCTCCTGTTGATAGAGTGAACACAAGAGCACTATTCTGCTTCCATATCTCTGAATAGATAAAAGGGGGCGCTCATATCGGAAAATGGCTGGGGTATGATATTGCATTGGTTTTGAGCGCACAAGCAAGGGGTCAGCGAGGAGAGAGTGCCAATGTTGGAGTGTCCCCTCACGGAGTTGATGGACGAAGAGGCCTGTTACGAGTTTCTGTTGGGCGTCTTGCAGCCCAAAGGGTTGCGATGATGAACATTTAGCATCCCTACGTGTTTCAACCCTAGGGTAGTCTGCAGTTGCGCTTCTTCACAAAAGGCATGCTGGATTCCCGCTTTCGCAGGAATGACATCCTTTTGATTCCTTTCTCAGCCTCTCTCTCGGTTGGGAAATAGGCGCCCTTGCTATGAAGCGCAAGCCCAATCCCCCATCCCAAGAGTGGCCATTGGAACCACCACGACCCTGAAGTCAGGACGTTCATCAGGAACAATGCCCCATTTACGATGACATAGGTCCACAGGTGTCCCTGAAAGCCTGCTTTGCGCCGCTCTACCCAGACCGTGCGGGCGTTGTCTTTTGCAATCTCCTGTTGTTCCTGTTCAATCGCGACGTCGAGGGTCCGGGGAGCAATACCGAGTTCCCGGGCAGTCTCTAACAACTCTTGGTGCGTAATGGCGTCCGCGCGCTGCAGGGTGAGGGCCCGCCGGATAATGCGGGTGACCTCCTCGCTTGTGTATTGCCTTGATACGGAATCATTCATTCAGGGCTCCTACAGGGACGTTGGACGATCCCATATTCATGGATGAGAAAACGAAAACCTCACTACTCATTCAACCTGCGGTTCCAGTCGTATTCACGTGAGGTGACAATACCCTCTATCCGCTGGATACGACGGTCGAGGTTGTCGTAGGTCCGCTTCAAGCGCTGTAACGCCATGTGTCGCGAGTTGGCGTAGGAGTGATAAAATTCCTGTTCCCCCGCTGTTTCCGGAGGCAGCACTGGCTCGGGTTTCATAAGCAGGGCAGCGAGAAAATACAAGATCACGATAGGCCAGACGCCAGAGAACACCAGCAAGACACAGGCGATGACCCGCATCCAGAACACTGAGAAATCAAAATGTTCTGCCAGGCCTTTACACACCCCCAGGATCATCCCAGAGCGCGAACGATAGAGGCCATTCCGCTGTCCATCTGCAACTCGTATCATTTGAGGTCTTCCTTTCTGTGTCGGTCGAGCAGGATCGTTTCGAGCGCTTCAACTCTTTCTTCTAACTTTGCCAGCCCCCGGTAGATCTCTTGTATGAGTTTGGTTTCCTCTGCCTGACGCTGTTGATTGTGCTCAGACGAGCCCCCTTTCCAGATTTTCAATGCCCTGAGAAAGATGATGCCAACCACAGCAGCGAAAATCGGCCCCAAGATTAACAGCACAACGAGACTTCCGGTGTTCATCTCAGCTTCCCTCTCTCTGTGCGCTCCTTTGCGCGCTAGGCCGCTGGGCTGTCGTCAGCCTTCTTCGTTCCAGAGGTTTTGAGGGCCTGGAGTTCTTTTTCGATCTCTTCATCGCCTTCGAGGCGGGCAAACTCGTCTTCCAGTGGCTGCTTGCGACCAAAGTTGACCAGGTCTGCTTCGGCCTCCATGTGTTCAATCCGGTTCTCGAATTGTTCGAACCGGATCACCACGTCGCTGCTGTCGAAACGCCGGATCTCTTGCTGGGCGCGTTTTTTCTTCTGTGCATGGATATGGCGCTGCACCAGGACGCGCTGCTTTTCGCGTGCCGTGTTGAGTTTGTCCTCAAGCTGGACCATATCCCCCTGGTATTGCTCCACCAAGGCATCACACTGCGTCAATTCCTTCTCCAGCGCGATGGCCCGTTCACGGTACCGGCGTTTCTCTATCAGTGCCTCGCGGGCCAGGTCTTCTCGGCCCTTATTGACGGCCAGTTGGGCTTTCTCTCCCCACTGCTTCGCACGGGTCAGGGCTTCATCCAGCTCTCGCTGGACTCTTTTCTTGGTCGCCATTACACCTGCACACGAGGCTTTAATCTCGACCAGGGTATCTTCCATCTCCTGGATCATAAGCCTGACCAGTTTCTCTGGGTCTTCAGCTTTATCGAGCATCGCGTTGATGTTCGAGCTGATGATATCGCGCACGCGGGTAAAAATACTCATAGGTTCTCTCCATTACCGTAACATTGGTTTCATTCTTTGCGCAGGAACTATGCCAAGAGCACCTATATGCCTAAGTCTCTAATTATGCAGCTGTTTGTTTCTTGTATAGAGAAAAGCTCTCTGGTATTTTACACCACTATTTAGCAAAATAGACCATCTATGAGATCAACTACCAAACGCAATGAACCACGGTTGAGATCCACCACCCCATCCACTGTGTCGTACGTTGGTATGACCGAAGCGCTCGGGCAGTCCGAGGTGTTCCTCGCATTTCAGGAACGTCTCTCACGGGTCGCTCGGGTCAACCGGCCGGTGTTGTTGATCGGCGAACGCGGTACAGGAAAAGAACTAGCTGTATCCCGATTGCACTATCTCTCGCAACGCTGGCAGGGGCCACTGGTGGCGCTTAATTGTGCAACGCTCTCGCAGGCACTGATCGAGGCAGAACTCTTCGGCCATGAAGAGGGCGCGTTCACTGGCGCAACGCGACGACGTGCAGGAAGATTCGAGGCCGCTCATGGAGGCACCCTCTTTCTCGATGAGATTGGCCAAATCCCGCTCGAGGTGCAGGAAAAGATTTTGCGCGTGGTTGAGTACGGCACTTTTGAGCGAGTAGGAAGCGCGCAGCCGATTCAGGTAGAGGTGCGCATCGTTGGTGCGACCAATGCTGATCTCGCAGCGCTCGCGGCGGCAGGCCGGTTCAAACGTGATCTGCTTGATCGTCTGTCATTCGAAGTCCTTTTCTTACCACCGCTGCGCGAACGCAGGGAAGACATTTTGCTGCTGGCAAATCATTTTGCTGCACGCATGGCTTTTGAACTAGATCGCACGGAGGTCCCAAGTTTTAGCGATGAAGCGGTCGCCGCACTAGAGCACTACTCCTGGCCTGGCAATGTACGCGAGTTGAAGAATGTCGTGGAGCGCGCTGTATATCGTGCTGAATCAGCACTGATCACCGATATTGTTTTCGATCCGTTTCGCGTCTCTGTCGCGAGTGACCTTCCCGCCGGAGAAGAGCAATCAAGAGCGCCCGTGCCAGAGAGAGACTCGGCTCTCGTCGATAAACGGATAGACAAGCCTTTTGCCGAGGCCGTCCAAGAACTGGAGATTCAGCTCTTACAGCAGGCGCTCACAGCAGCAAAGTATAATCAGAGAAAAGCCGCCCAGCTTCTCCGGCTCACCTACCACCAGTTTCGCGCGCTCTATCGTAAACATCGGAAAACGGTGGTCAGTAGCCAGTAGTCTTTCACTGTGGGTTTCCGAACAGCACATGAATGCTGGGAAACCCGCATTTTTCCCGGTGTCAAGCGAAAAGGGAAGATTTGGGCTGTTCACAGAAGGGCGTCTCGACGAGGTCGTCTTCCCACTGGACCTTGCTCATGGTCAGTCCTCAGCAAGGCTGCGATTGCGGGAGGCACCGAGCACCTCGGACTGTCCCAGCCAATAGCAGGCCAGCGGTGCGGGGATTTTGAGCAGGCGAGCACCGCCTCCCGCGGGATCAAGTGGCAGCACAGAGAAGTCCGCCATATCGCGCGTAATCACATAGCCGCGGTCAAGATTCTTCTCACGACACAATGCGATGATTCCCTTCAGATCATTCCGGTCGGTGTGCTGCCGGCGATACTTCACTTCAAAAGGCACGAGCCGGCCGCGCACGTCCGCCACGATATCCACTTCCTCATTGCGGCCGCCGCGCCAGTAGGAGAAGCCGACGCTGACTTCGTAATAGCGGGTGAACACGTGCTTGAAAAACGCTGTCTCCACCGCACGGCCGAGGCCCGCGTCGTCCTCGAGCAGCCCCTTGCCCTTCAACAGCACACTGGGACCGATAGCCGCGTCAGCCAGATACACCTTGTGTCGTGCGCGGAGGATCTGCTTGCCGTAGCCGTAGGGTGGCAGGCGATAGATAAGGTGGGTATTCTCCAGCAGCCCAATGAAATTGCTAGCTGTTGGCTTCTTGACCTCCAGGTTCTTGCTCAGGTCGGTCATATCCAGCAAGCCACCGTCGTGCAGGCACAGGTAGAGGAAAGTCTGCTCAAGTTCCAGAACCCGACGCACACCGAAGAGCGCGGTCATGTCGCGCTTGAGCACCTTGTCCACGATGTCTTCGCGGAGCAGCTTCTGCGCCAAATCGACGCTGGGAGTCAATGCACACTGCGGAAAGCCGCCGCGCAACAGGTATTCGTGAAACTGTACCACCAACGGCCGCACCGCCTCCCCTATGTTGGCGAATTGCGCTGGCGACCACTCGAATAGCTGTGTGAACGACAGAATCTCCGGCAGCGGTGGCACTGGCAGCTTCTTGATCTGCAGATACTCATAAAAGGACAGCGTCGCCATGCGGATGGTGTGCCAGCGGCCCACACCCGATTCCTGGCCTTCTGTCGTGAGCGGCGTGGCCGAGCCGGTGACAACGATGCGGCGGTCCTTCTGGAAATCCACCTGGTGTTTCAGCCACGTCTGCCAATCGCGCAGGAACTGCACCTCATCCAAGAACAGATACTCTGGGCCTTCGGAGCGAACTTCAAACTCGCGCCATAGCCTCAAGACGTTCTCCACGCCCGTGAGCTTCAGAAGCGGATGATCAAAGGTAACGTAAATAATGTTCTGCGCCGGCACACCGCTGGCCAGCAGCGCTTCAATGATCTGTAGCAGTAGGGTAGTCTTGCC
Source organism: uncultured Enterobacteriaceae bacterium (assembly GCA_964502465.1). GTDB lineage: Bacteria > Desulfobacterota > Binatia > Bin18 > Bin18 > CAZCWX01. The sequence continues at coordinate 6,188 of CAZCWX010000380.1, forward strand.
CACCTGCCGGGGGCCGCTAATCAGCACTGCCCGGGGCGCTGGCGGCTGGACCACCCATTGGTGCACCTCGCCGAACGCCGCCCTGCGCCAGGTAGGCAGATCAGCCATGCGCGCGCCCGCCCACCAAGGGTTGTACTGGCGCAACACGGGGATCAGCTCTTGGGGGGACGCAATCACGCCTTTATTGTCCTAAATATATAAAATAAGTCAAGTATACTATCCTTAATATGTTATTATTAGTTATTAGATGGCAAATGGGAGCTTATACGGATTCCACATGTAAATTCGCTATTTGCTGTGGGCATTGCCGTGCTTTGACTTTGCCGCTGACGCGGCGACGCTGAGCACGAACGGTGGATAGGTAGTAATCGCTTCCTGAATGTTCGCTACGGCTTCCCTTTTGGTATCCCCTTGCGAGTGATACCTAATACTGTTCGGCACAAATCTTGGTGGCGGGCAAGATTCCTCCTCTGTTTTCCCCTCTCCCTTGACGGGGGCTAGAAGCCGGCTTGAGCCGGCGTCGTCGTGCAGCCCGGTCACTTCATGACACTGTTGGAGTAATGATCAACTGAACGTCCGCAGAGACGTAGTAGCGACTTTAGTCGCTTCCTCTCCCGCCGCGGCGACTCAAGTCGCCACTACAACCCCGAGTGCCAACGGCTGGTAATTGAGTTTTGCAACAGTGTCAGTTCATGGCCGGGCGGAGGTGGATTCACCAGCAGTGCGAAAGTGTCTCAATTGCGC
>CAZCWX010000381.1:0-4161 GCA_964502465.1 uncultured Enterobacteriaceae bacterium
CGGGCAGTTCGCCGGTCCGCTCGGCCAAGTCACGGGTCAGTGCCTGCTCCGTCTCCGGATCAATCGGCTCGACTTCCGACGGCCCCTTGATGCCGCGACTCTGTCGTTCCTCAGATTTCCAGAATATATACGTGACCAGAACGTCGCAGGGTGCAATCTGGCGTAACTGCCGCACCCAGTGGATGGCGGCGTCGTAGGTGGCGGAGAGGTCCGCCCCAATCAGGACGCGCAGCGGTCGCTCTTTGCGCGTCCAAGTCTGGAAAACCTCAGGCTGGCGCACGATGAGCGCCGGAATAGGCGATGTCTGAGCAATCCGGTCGGCCACGCTGCCTATGCCCCATCCACGGGAGCGATAGCCCAGGGCGGAAACCACCACCACCCGCGCATTCAAGGATTTGGCATGGGCGACGACGGCTTCATCAGGAACGCCCTCGAGCAGTTTCACTTGTACGGTCACGCCAATTTGCCGCAGCCGCTCCGCTTCCTGGCCAAGCAATTCGTTGATGCCCTGGAGCAAGGATGCCTGGATGTTCGGCAACTGCGTCACCCACCCGAAAGGTTCCATTACATGGACAAGCGAGAGTGGCTCGCGCAGGGTCGCCGCCAAGGTGCTGGCGACAGCGGCAGCCTCGGCTGAGTGTTCGGAGAAGTCTACAGCGCAGACGATTGACATAACTTTTCCTCCTAATCCCGATTGTCTTCGGAGAGATCTTATCGGGTCGCGAAATTTACATTTGATGTTGCAGGGCAATTGCTCAAATTTCAAGGTGAAGCGCAAGGAATAAGCGTTCGTCACTCAGGCCAGCGCTGGCGCTTTTCACCGAGCAAGAGCAGCGGCGGGAAAAATTTTTACGCCCTCATCCCGCGTCGGCTAAATTGGCCTGCGAGGGCCGCGATCTCTCGACTCCCCAGGCAGACGCTCCCTCTCGATGCGGTTATGCCGCGCGGGCCGCCTCCGCCGCGCAGTGGCCCACTGCAGCGGTTCACGAACATTAAACCGAGGGTGTCGTAGGTGCCCCCTCGGTTGATGTAACCCAGGCTCGATATAGAGCGAAGGCGGTGCAAAGGCTCAAGCAGGCCGGACATCGGTTCCAAACGCGTGTGCGTGACTCCGTCGCAGGGCATCCGCTCAATGAAAAACCCGTCTTTGCACCGCCAGAAAGCTGCGCATCCCCTAGTGACGCGGCTTGCCGTCCATGTATGTCAGATAATCAGCCTGGACATCGAAGGGCGGGTGCGTCTCGCTTGTTTACCGTTCGCACCGTTCAAGATATTCGTCGAACGCCTGTTTCAAGGCGTGGGAGTAGAGCGTCGCCGTCTGCGCGATTACACCGTCCAGATCAAAATGACGGCGTCAAATTCATGTCGATCCACAGCCTTCGATTCCTTAGGAGTAGTTATTGGTTCATTCATCCTGCCGAAAGTAATGCTCCCGAATTTCGTCATCCAGCCTGCATCCAGGCAAACAAAGCCACAACTCCCAACAACAGGATGCCGAGTAAGTATGCTAGCCGCCCGGCCCATATGTGACTCATCGCGATTACGCTCCCGTCTACACCAGATCAAACCGTTCTGAGACCAGGCGCCAGTGCGGCACTCCCTGCGCTACAAGCGCCCGCTCCACCACATCCATCATAGGAGGCGGCCCGCAGACAAAAAACTGCAAATCCTGTCCCTTTCTTCCGGACAAGTGTCGCGCCAGGATCTCTGGTGTTACGAAGCCCGCCTCGCCGTTCCAACCTTCCGGCGGATCGGCTAACACGTGCACGATTTCAAGTTCCAGGTGCTTGCTGAGATCGTCCAACTCTCCACGAAAAGCAATCTCTTCCCACTGAGTGTTTGCATAAATCAGCAACATGGGCCGCCGATCCGTGCGATCTCGGCAAGTCCGCAGGATGCTCAGCGCCGGCGTTATGCCAATGCCACCAATAACAAAAACCGCGCCTTGCGCCTGTGGATCAAGCATAAATGCACCGTACGGTCCTTCCACAAACGCCCGTGCTCCGGGCTTCAAATCCTTGATCGTCGCCGTGAAATCCCCCAACTCCTTGATTCCAAACTCAACCCGCCCGCTAGCAGCGGCGCTTGAAGTAATTGAAAACGGATGTTGCTGTAACGTGAACGGCGTCTCTCTTACCGTCAGCCACGCAAATTGCCCTGCCTGGAATTCCATTCCTGCATGCCCATCCGGTTCGAGCACTAGGCTGTAAACTCCCTCACAATCGGGTCGCACCTCCACGACCCGATACGGATTCCGCCCAATCCGTCGCGGTTTAACGATTCGCGTATGAAACAATAGGAACAGCGGTAACCCGGCGCCAATCACCCAAACCGCTTGCTTTCCGATTCCCGTCACGTAATGCCCCACCTGTAAAGAATGAGCCAGCCCTACGAGGATCACTACCAACGCCAATCCTCCGTGTGTCACCCGCCACCACTCGTAGCTCAACCCAAAACTTAACCGCCACAGCGACAACACGACCAGCAAAACGAGAGCAATTGTGGCACCGCTCAAAAATACAGCTCGCGGCGCATTTGACCAGGGATTGAGATACTCCAGGTATCGTGGTTCTGCCACCAACAACACGATCGGGTGCGCGAGGATGAACGCCAGCGCCAAGATGCCCGTCTCGCGGTGAAACTGAATCTTTGCATCCGCACCAAAGTACTTACCAACCCAGCGAAACCGGCCTGTGGTCACAAACTGCAGCGCCAACATGGCGAAACCCACTATGCCCAACCCCACACCGAACTCGATCCAGAATCCCCGCCCTCCGGGAGTGTGCCCAAGCATAGCGACCACGAGCGGCAGCAACGCCAAGAGCAGATAAGCTGCACTCCAATACCCGACCTTCCACAGAACCTCAACCATGTTGCCTTCGCACTAGCGAGCCTCGTGCGTTTCGCATTGTCATCCTCCAGCGAGCTTCTCTGCGTAGACCGCCTTTGACCTAAGATTTTCCGTCTGTTGAAGAATTACTATCGAGTCAGAGAAGGCAGTTCAAGCCAGCAAGTGGCGAGAAAGTTGCGCTGTTGACAGGGGGTTGCGTGTGCAAGATCTCGGAGGCGGATGCGCCGTCATGGTACATAGATATTTTTACTCTACTCCCAACCCAACACCAGTTCTTATTCAGGGTACACACCGCCTGCCACACTGTATTCTCTCGGGCAAATAACTTCCGCTTCGGCCGTCCCCTCCTTGTTGCCCGTTTAAGACAGACTTTCTTCCAACTCCACCTGCAGGGACAGAGGACTCCACAGTTCTTGAGCGCGATAATACTGACCAGCCGATAATTCGACGACCAGTAGCCGGCTGAGCCCGCTGGAATTCATTTCGCCAACACCTTCAAAGCATCATTCTCTGGACGACGGAATTTTCTGAGAGCGCGGTTTGACTAGTTCGGTTAGGTGCGATGCGGCCAATCGTCTCACGGCACTTGCTTGCTCGCGAGGGTGCACGCAAATAGCACCGGAGCGGCGAATGATTCTGCTGGCTGTGCGGCTCTTCTTGAACGGCGTGGGCAAAACGACCCATCAGGTTTATGCCGGCCTTGTTAGGTTCTGGGGTACTATTCTATTGACTATCTAGCGCTCAAAGTCGAAGGCTTGGCTACTTCGCTGGGTGGGACACTCTTCAACCAACCAGCATTGGCCCTGCTCTTGCGCTCCCGGAAACGGCCGGTTGACTGAAACACGAAGAGTGCCATGGCCAAAATGATCGCGGCCCCCAGATACGCGGCAATAGACGACTCGGATGTTAATCGGCAGAGACCTTTTTGAACGAGAGCCTGACAGTCGAGGGGCTCAAATCCTGAACGCTGACTTCAGGCGGGTGGCGCACGTGATGCGCTGCAAGGGTGAAGGTTCGACGCCCGAGCTGCGCTAAAGAGGCATCGATAACCACGGCAACTTTCCTGACGTCGAAAAAATAGAAAGCCCGTCTCGGTCCGGTAAACATCACGCTCACCTCAGATGGATCGATCGATTCGATCTGGTAATCCGGCGGGATATTTTCAACGGAGACCGGAACATCGTAACTCACCTGCACGATCCTGGCACCCGGCACGAAGACGTACCAGAAGCCGATGGCGAGCGAAAGCGCGAGCGCCTTGACAAGCCAGTTCTTTCGAAACAATTGAAGACGGAGAAATGCCGAGACTC
>CAZCWX010000382.1:0-2805 GCA_964502465.1 uncultured Enterobacteriaceae bacterium
TGCGCCAGGCCGGTGCTGGTGGGTTACGACCGGCAATGACCACCACACTCTGTCCTGGCAATTGAGGAAGGAAGGTCTCGCGCAACCAGGTATCCAGTGGGGCCAGGCTTTCGTAGGTGTCAATCAGCACCACACTGCTGGATGGCCAGTCTGGAATCGCTGGGAATGCCCCTTTTACCTCTCGCCCCATAGCCTGATGCAGGGCAAGCAGAAATGCCGGCGGCGTCGGATCGCAGTTCCGACTATCCAGGTAAGTAACGAAGCATCCGCAGTCTGCTGCGATCCGGGCATACGCACGCAACAGGGCGGTTTTGCCTACGCCTCCCGGACCATAAAGGTGCAGCACTGCAAAGGGCGGTTCCTCCGCCAGCAGGGCTGAACGGAACAAATTGAGTTCGGCTTCTCGCCCCACGAAGCGCCCACGTTGAGTTGCAGCCAGCCGATCGGCCAGGCGGGATTGACGTTGAGAAGAGAGGTTCTTTCCAGACATAGCTCACGCGAAGAAACGGCTCAGACGGTCACATCCGTAATGCTCTGCCACGCCCTGCGCGATTGCCTAAAAGACGAGAGGGACTCTTGCAGGATGATGTTCCGCTACCTTCTGCTGCACGTCATTAAGAGAGTCGCCCACTTCTATGATTTCCTGATCAAGGATAGCAATCACCCGGCGAGCGTAGCAGGCGTCGGGCTAGAGTGCAAAGTTAGGCAAGCCTGTCCTTGCTTACTGGACTGGCAGTGCCGCGATAGTGACTGTGCCGCCTTCCACCGTCTGAATGTGCAGATCATATCCGTAGAGTAACCCCATACCGATCAGGGGCATTGTGTCAGCAGCGTCTGTTTCCACAATCCGCATTTGGCCGTCCCAGATCACTGTAGCTCCGTACACATCAAACTGATGGAGACTGCCATCGCCCAGTATCGCTTGAGCTTGACCACGCCACGTAAGCCCAAGTGCAAGGATGAGAGAAGGAGGTAAGGTCAAGAAGCCAGTAAAGCCCGTATCAATGACCGCTTCAATTTCACTCGTCTATCCGGTTGTGCCATGCACTACAAGGCGGATGATTGCCTCACGGCTTACATTGACAACTCCGGTAATCACGCCGACTCCGTGAAGCTACGAGGGCCAAAGCGATGCAATGCACGGTGACCGATGCGGACGAACCAAGTCTGGGCGTTAGGGCAACGGGCCAAGAGGCGATCAGAAGCTGTGAGAGTATCTTCCGCTACTTCAAACATGCCCGTCTCAATGTCAATGGCAACGACCTTTCCTTCGTTTCCATCCTCTACTCGAGGACGAACCTGCCGCTCGTAAATTTCATTGCCACGTCGGGCAAACTCTTCTTTACTGTAACGTGGTTGTTGTGTAGTCATCACGGGTTTTCTCCTGCTCACGTCATAACCTAAATCCACGGATAACAGTAGAGGAGAGAATGCCTCAGGTATAGCAAAGCGCCTCCTTTCTTGGCAAAAACGCGGGTGAGAAGAAGCCCCCGTTTGCTGAAAGGAGGCATTCACTCATGTCGCATGTCATCACGCTACCAACGGCGTGAGAGCAGGTCAAGCAAGCTGCCCCGGCCTCCAGTGCGCCGTCATCTTGTTTTCCGAGCGTGATAGACACTTGCCTGCCCGTGAGTCCTATTAGGCGCGGGTGAACAAGTCACCGGTGATACCCAGCGTTCTTCCCTTTCTCCATATTGAATGTTAGTCATAAACCACTGGGCTGAAGTGATGCAGTCTGTTGCTGTCACAAGACAAAAGGCGCGTGGCTCGAACCTCCGCGACGAGGCATTGCTGATTTTGGACAAACGAGGGAAGGTACTGGACATTGCTCGCGAGGTGTCCCACCTCATGCACCTTGCCGGCATTCCCGGTGTCGTAATCGGCGGTATCGCGGTTGTGTTGCATGGTCACGTGCGCACGACAAAGGATGTGGATATTTTTCTTCCTCCTCCCCTGGAACCGTTGGCGGCTCTGTTGACTGCCCACGGTTTTCCCTTCGACCGAAAAGAGCGCGCGTTCGTCAAGCACGGGGTACCGATCCATCTCGTGCTTCCGCAACAGGTTGGGGGATCTCCAAAGAAAGCCGTCACGATCGAGGGGATCACGACAGTGACCCTTGCCGACTTGATCGACATGAAACTGCGCAGCGGCAGTACGGATCTGTTACGGGCTCAGGATTTGGCTGATGTGATCGGCCTCATTCGTCATCACCGCTTGACCAGTAGCTTCGCACGACATCTAGACAAGTCCCTGTGTCCTGCGTTTCGTCAGCTCGTGCGCCTGATCCAGCGGGAGAGCTCGAAGCTATAGTCGCTGGTTGTAGAAGCTTGCAAGAAAGCCAGAAAGGAGGCGTAGTGCCGAAAGACTACATCACCGAGCGGCTGAAGTTTTTGACCGAGTTCTTTAAGCTGCGAAAAGAGACACGCTATGATCTTGGAATACCTTGCCCCTGCCTTGATAATTGTCGCGATAGTCACTTTTGCCATCTTAGCGTGGAAAATCATTGACAACACCTAACACGCAGGCCGATTCTTCCGTCATTGTCAGGGGGCAACATTCTTGTACTCCCTGGGACGGTTCTTTCCTCTCCCTGCTCTCCCTCCTCTCTTCTGGCATGCACTTTCCGTCTAAAACATGAATTCTAGCTCTTACTTCCCCGCGGTCCATGCGTCTTGCTGCTTTAGTGTAGTCCTGGCCTTTTCGCAATCCTCCTTCAGATCGTCCAAAGGAAAGAGACGGACGCTGGAGTCCCAGGTACAATACTACCATGATGAGAAAAACACTAACCGCTATCTATGAGCAAGG
>CAZCWX010000383.1:0-15480 GCA_964502465.1 uncultured Enterobacteriaceae bacterium
GTCAGCGCACCAACCGGACACACATCTACTACATTGACGGAGTACGGATTGTCGAGCGTTTTGCCAGGGAACAAGTCAATGTAGCATTGATCTCCGCGAGAGAAGATGCCGAGTTCACTCGTTTTGGTCACTTCATCGAGGAACCGTGTACAGCGGGCGCAGAGGATACAACGCTCTTGATCTAAGACAACGTGTGGACCGAGATCGACCACCTTTCTCTTGTGAACCTTGGCTTCGAGAGGAAATCGGCTGTGATACGCACCATAGTCCATGTAATAGTCTTGTAACTTACACTCGCCCGCCTGGTCGCAAATGGGACAATCGATAGGATGATTAATCAACAAAAATTCGAGGACTGCGGCCTGCGCAGCCTTGGCTTTCAGGCTGGTGGTGTAGACCACCATGCCTTCAGTTACCTTGGTATTGCAGGCGATCTGCAACTTCGGCATTTTCTCGATCTCAACCAGGCACATGCGGCAATTGCCAGAAATGCTCAGCCCAGGGTGGTAGCAGTAATGTGGCACTTCAATGTTCAGACGTTCGGCTGCCTGGATCACGTTCAGTCCGTCTTCGACCGTCACCTCGCGGCCGTCGATTGTCAGTTTCGGCATTCTTTTCCTCGAAGTTCTCAGTCGTCAGTCATCAGTTGCCAGTTTTTTCCGTCTTTTTTCTACTGACTACTGTTCTACGCGGCGTGACGCTGTCCTTCGCCATTCTTCTTGAGCGGGCAACGTCCCATCGTCACGTGAGCGACGAACTCATCTCGGAATTTACTGAGAAAGCTCTGGGTTGGCATCGCTGCAGCATCCGCAAGCACACAGACCGTGTTCCCCATCATATTGCTCGCTATCCGATCCATTAGGTCTATGTCTTCTGGCCGGCCATTCCCCTCCTCCAGGCGCACCAGTAACTTGTGCAGCCACCCTGTGCCCTCGCGACACGGCGAACATTGACCACATGATTCGTGATGATAGAAGCGATCAATAATTTCCAGCGCTCGCACCATGCAGGTATCTTCGTCCATAACGATAATGCCAGCAGTCCCGAGAAAAGCGTTAATCTTGCGCATGGAATCGAAGTCCATACGCACATCGATTTCGTCTGGTGTCAGCACCGGGAAAGACGAGCCAGCCGGCATGACTGCCTTCAGTTTTTTGCCACTACGGATGCCCCCAGCATACGCGTAAATGACCTCTCGCAACGGCATACCCATAGGTAGTTCATAGAGGCCGGGTTTCTCGACGTGGCCACTCACACAATATATCTTGGGACCTGGTCCACTCTCTGGACCAATCGTTTTGAACCACTCTGGACCATTCTTCACGATGGACGGCACACACGCCAGGGTCTCAACATTATTGACAATCGTCGGACACCCGAACAGGCCATACACCGCAGGGAATGGCGGCTTAATGCGTGGATAGGCACGCTTGCCTTCGAGAGATTCGATGAGCCCAGTTTCTTCCCCACAAATATACGCACCAGCGCCACGATGCACATACACATCGAGGTCAAACCCGGTGCCGAAGATATTCTTACCGAGGAGGCCATCTGCATACGCTTCGGCAATAGCCTCTTGCAGGCGTCTGGCACCAAAAGCGAACTCGCCTCGGATATAAATATAAGCAGTGTGAGACTTGATCGCGTACGCGGTGATCACAATTCCCTCAAGTAGGGTATGCGGGTTCCACTCAATAATCGCCCGGTCCTTAAAGGTCCCTGGTTCACTCTCATCAGCATTACAACACAGATAGACAGGTTTGGTTGAGTCTTTCGGGAGGAAGCCCCACTTCATGCCGGCAACAAACCCCGCTCCGCCGCGACCTCGTAGGTTTGAGGCCTTGACCTGCTCAGTCACCTCTTCGGGCTTAAGCGTGGTGAGCGCCCTTCGGGCAGTCTCGTAACCGCCATGTGCAAGGTAAATATCAAGCTTGTGGATATTCGGAATATCGAGGTGTCGCAGCAACACTTTTTCAGCCATGAACGTCGTCCCATCTCACAAATAGGGTGGGAAATTTCGTAGCGAGGAACACGAGTTAGAGCATATAGACGGCCTCCTGACCTGTCAACGGAGGACAGACATCTCGCCCTGCCATTTACATTGTTCAGCCTCTCTGGTTTAACGAGCCGCCGATGAGTGACCTTTTTGTTCTCTGGCTACATCTGCTTGGGCTTGCCGTGTATTTCGGCAGTGGCGCTACCTTGATTGCAGTGTTGTTGCCGATGGCTGCGCAGGTTTCTGCCTCACGCGAAAAACAACGCTTTCTCGCTCAAGCGCTCAAATGGTACAACCCGTTGAGCATTGGTGCCCTGGGAGTGGTGCTTATGACCGGCGCGTTTAATCTGACATCGTACAAAGCGCTGCTCGGTCCGAGGTTCTTTGCGTTACTTGGGGGGGTGCTTGGCTGGAAACTCCTCCTGGTTTTTCTCTTAATTAACATCAGCGCTGCGGTTTCGCTGGGCATGGGACACCGCATAGTCCGAACCGAATTGCGCGGTGAGGAAATCGACGCTGAACGGCTCACCAGTTTGGTCAAACGCATACAGATCTTTACTATTGTCGCCCTGTTATTGACCGCTTGGATCGTCTGGGTCTCGCTCAACCTTACGCGCATTGCTCGTATACCGGGATAGCAGGGCAACACACTTGAGGGGGTTGGGCAATTTGGCTCTCCATTGCGGTGTACCTGCGAAAATAAGTATCGCTTCACGACACAAACGGTTTGGGATCGACAAAGCGTTTGAGAACGTTGTTGGTGATACGCGAGACGTTATTGTTGTACCTGTTATGCGACAGACTCCCCGCCCACGCGATCGAACTTGATGACCACACCGCACCGCCGTTGGGTGTTTCGTAGAAGACCATATCTGCTCTCACCAGTTCGTTCTCTGTTCCCCCAAGTCCAGGATATGTTGCTAGTAGCTCCTCGCACACGACGAGATAAATGTCAGTGTGCCCTCCTCGTGATGTAGCAAGCACGAGGGCATGTGGAGGAGTACCAAGCTGTCGATCGGCACGGTCGAGTTCAAGGCCGGCCGCTCCACCACCAATGAGACCAAAGTCGCCAATGATCTCACCTTCACCGATTCCCTCAAAAATGAAGGCCGCGCGTGAATTGAAGCTCTCTGGCAAACGGCGATATGGTGCCGATATATCAAACCCCTGGGCAGTAAAACCCGTGCCAACAATCATTTGCGGTGGACGGCCCTGTCGCCGCCAAAGGCCACCGTACTCTCCCGTAAAGCTATGATAGTACTCGCCAGATTCTGCCGCCCAGGTGCGAATCCCCCCTTCATTGCGTCGCACTTCGATCACTCCAGGTACTTTAGGATGGTACGCAATCTTCCAGTACCAGCCGTTCGCCCCCATGTACATTAACCGGCCTCCCTGATTCAGATATGCCATCATGGCGTCCCACATCTGCTGTGAATGGTATTCAGGATGAGAGCCGCTTAGGATGACCTGGTAAGGCGTGAGAAGTTCAAGGCCATGGTAATGCAGGTCTTCATCGGTGATGATATCGAGCTCGTAGCTCATGGCATCAAGCCAATCGGTAATATGGGTGTCAGCATTGAACTGCCACAGTGAAGAGCCAGAACCGCCGAGCGCTGAGATATGTTTCGGTCGCATATTGAGGATCGGACGTAGACGAGACGAATAACACACCCCCGATCCATCCGAATGGGAATCGTAACAGGATGCGCCGTATTCACGATGCTCGTTCAGAAAGAGGGCATGTTTATCAAGCGGTGCAAGTCGCCCGGCAACCAACTCAATAAGCGCCGCGTTGGTTGCCATATGTTCGTTGGCATATGCCATGTAACTCGCAGTGGGCAACAGGAAAGCAATGCGTTTCTCTTTTCCCGATGCTGGCTTCACCACAAACGGAATGTAGTCTTCCTCATCGCCAGATCTCAGGCGTGCGGTGTAGAGCCCACTTTTCATTGTAGCAGGGATCGTTAACTCGAAATCGACGTCCCAGCCAGCGTCGTAGATATCATCGTCATGGAAGTGGATCGCGCCGTACTGCTCCGGCGCCTCTCGCCAGTTCATTACCTCTCCAGTCCAGTTATACCCCTTCATGCCACGCGCTGGCATATTGACGACTTCACCGTGCAGCAAATTGAAGGACGTATCGGTTACTTTGAACGAGCTGATGTCTTGCGCGAAATCCCACGAGCCAACAACCACGTTCCGCAGGGAGGTGGGCACAGGACCGCTTTTCAACATCTCCATCTCAGCTCGGTTTACTGCACGGTTCGCTAGACGTGGGCTGTCGATCTTGCCGTTGTATTTGCCGTCGAGTTGCGTTCTCCTCGCGCCACTCCGGAACGCCCCGAACATGAGGGGAGATTGATTCCTCCCTATACTCTTGATCTTGGTCTTCGTCTGGATCTCGGCTGCGTCGGAAACGAGTGGGTAACTGACAAGAGGTTCTTGATATATTGCGACCTCTTGCGTTTTCGCATTGTAGCTGACCCCGACGAAATACCACTCTCGGGCAAGCAAGGGTTTGCCTGTCTTGATTGTTTCCTCCTTGCCACTGCCATCCCCGAGTATCAGAGCAACCGAACCGCCCTCCGCGAGGATCAATGCCACACCACACCTATCACGATCCCGCCACTTCGACATGATGACTTGGGTGCCCTTCTGGGGCGTCGTCGGCCAAATCATTGTCTGAAAGGAAAAGCTGTCCAGGTTTTCAAGGATGGGAGTGTGAGGAATCGTCACGTAGGAGCCAGCCTCAATCGTTTGCTTCCTTCCCTTGTACGTCTTATTCACTGACGTCTTAACGACCTTTTCTTTAACGCCCGGTCCTTGTGGATTGGTATCGCCGCAGATGATACGGACGACCTCAACAGTGTAGATCGGTAATTCGCAATTGACCATGAATTTGATCGTTTCCCCCGGTGCCGCGCTCAGCCTATCGCAATAGCCAGTGATCTTCATTGCCACCTCTTGGTTGTCATGACCGTTGGAAGACGGAAAGCGTAACATGTAAAGAGAAAGAAATGACTCATGACATCTTCCGTTTTAGTCCGGGTCGCGGCCAGTGCACTTCTTCCAACGACGCCGGAAGACCTCTCGTTCAGCGTCTTCGATATTCTTGAACACCTGATCTTTGAGAATCATAACGGGTTTTCCGCGCTCTCCAGATAATTGGCCGAGTACCCACTCCTTGTGGGGTTTGGTGCAGATCAAAACGTATTTGTTCTCTGTTGAGCCACCCCGAAATACATTCAATACGCGCTGCAGCGCAGGACTATGGTGACCAATCGGCTTCTTCTGAAATTCATCGACCACATGCTGATCCTGCAGACTTACCTGGTAAACTGTCAGCATCCTTCCTCTCCTCTCTTGAACAATCAGATGAGCAGATGAGGATCAGTCTTGGAAGAGTGGGGCCTTCGCCTTAGCATAAGTACTCTTTCGCACCAATGTGTCCCCTTTGAAATGCAACAGATCAAGCCCCCGCCAAGATGTTGGCTGGCCTTTCACCTCAAGCGTGCAACGCCAGCTAGCCATGACCTTCCCGCTGTTGGCATCGACGAATAGATCCTCATCGAGAAACTGCATCTTGCCAAACCGGCCAGTAAATTGGGGCTCGAACGCCGCGCGGATTGCTGCTTTGCCCATGTTGCGAATACCAGTAAACTCGTCGTAAATGGCATCATCAGCAAAAAACGACATCACTGTATCAAGGTCGTTGCGGTTAAATGCAGCGAGGAATCGATTCGTTAACTCAACAAGGTGCTCGCGTTCCATAACACCCCTCCTTTCTACAGAGCCTGAGTTTACTTTTTTGTAGGCGCATTGCCCAAAGACATGGGAAAACGTTCGGCCCTTCTCTACCCTTGCTTCTCCCTGCCTAGTAAAGGCATCCATTAGCATTCAGCAAGCAGATTGGCCAGCGCTGCAAACTCTTCCACACTTAAGGTCTCTCCCCGTCGTTGGAGATCAATCCCTATTCGTGCACTCACGGTATCGAGACTGTCATAGCCTGCCGCCCGTAACGCATTGCGCAACGTCTTTCGGCGCTGCGCAAAAGCGGCTTTCACTATCTGAGAAAAGACTCTTTCATTCTGTACCGCCACACGGGGGGCATTCTGGAAGACAAGCCGCACTACCTGAGACTCAACTTTAGGAGGGGGGAAGAAGCTCCAAGGTTGGACCGTGCATACTGTCGTCACCGTAGCGTAGAGTTGGGTGAGCACAGAAGGCACACCGTATGCCTTTGTTCCTGGCACGGCGCTGAGCCGTTCGGCGACTTCTTTCTGGATCATGACTGTCGCGTTCGGAAACTTATACCGGTGTTCCAGGAGACGAAAGAGAATCGGTGTCGCCACATTATAGGGAAGGCTCGCAACTACATGTATCATTGGTTCGGGAAAAGTGGCAGAAAGGTCAAGGGTGAGAAAGTCTGCGGTAATCATGTTGACTCTATCATGTTTCATAAACCGTCCTCGCAGCCGCTCAGCTAAACCGGCATCTACCTCAACCAGATAGAGTCGCGCTCCTCGCTCAACTAATTGCTCAGAGAGGACACCTAAGCCTGGACCAATCTCCAGCGTTGTGTCTTCAGGGCTGAGCTGTGCCGCTGAGACCATACGATTAACGACGACAGGATCAATAAGAAAATGCTGACCGAGGCGTTTGTGTGGTCGGGTTCCGAGTTCATTGAGCGCGAAACGCGTCTGTTGTAATAATGTCGGCACGTTCTACAACCGCAATGTCGCGAAAGCACCTAGATCGAGTGAAGATCGCTGACCACGAGCCAGGCGCCACGCACCGGCAAAGGCAATCATTGCGGCGTTATCGGTACAGAGCCGGATCGAAGGCATATATACGTGAAGCCCGCCTCGTTCCCCCTCTTCACTGACGCGTTGGCGCAGCCGCGAATTCGCTGACACACCACCCGACACCACCACCTGATCGAGCCGTAAGTCTTGTGCAGCCTGGAGCGTACGCTCGATCAGCATGTCCACTATCGCTTCTTGGTAACTCGCAGCGATATCCTCAGTACGGTAGGCTGAATGCCCTTGTCCTTGGAGAAACTGTCGCAGCGCAGTTTTGAGACCACTGAAGCTGAAGTCGTACCTTCCAGTCTTCTCGACCTTTCGACTTTGCTCAGGATAGGCTTTACTCAGAACAGGCTTGAGATGGGCTCGAGGAAAGCGAATTGCAGTGGGATTTCCGTCGCGTGCCAGATTATCGATTACCCGTCCACCTGGGTACCCCAATCCCAGCATTTTCGCGGCCTTGTCGAACGCTTCACCAGCTGCATCGTCTCGCGTTGCTCCGAGCAGCTGATACTTCCCTCTATTGCAAGCGAGATACAGACTCGTGTGCCCTCCAGAAACCAAGAGGCAGAGAAACGGGAAAGCAACTTCATCCTCTAGTTGCACCGCGAGGAGATGGCCTTCCAGATGGTTTACGCCGATAAAAGGAAGGTTGGCAGCGACAGCTAAGGCTTTTGCTACCGATACTCCAACGAGCAAGGAACCGACCAAACCCGGTCCATTCGTGACAGCGATGCCGTCAAGTTGCTCAAGCCGTATCTCTGCTGTTTTGAGTGCTTGATCGATAATCGGCAGCACATTTTGCAGATGGTGTCGGGAAGCTAATTCGGGGACCACCCCACCGTAGGGGTTGTGGACCTCGTCCTGCGAAGACACTACGTTCGCGAGGATCTGCCGCCCTTGCAAAACGGCAACGGCGGTATCATCACACGACGTCTCAATCCCGAGGATAGAAGGGAGATTCTTGTGGGAAGTAGTCACTAGGAAGGGGCTCCTCTGCTGGCAAGCGGGCAAGAGCGCTCAGGGCGCTGAGGTTTTGAGGAAAAAACTCGAGGCATTGCCGATAGGCTGTCCGTGCTTGGCTGTTATCGCCTAGATCCTCATAGATCGCACCTTTAAGGCAGGCAGTTTCTCCACGCCAGAATTGGTCATTCACACTAAACAAAAGCTCCGCCTTCTGCAAAAACGCCAACGCTTGTTTGTGCTCGTCCTGAGCGAACGACACCCGACCGAGAAAGTAATAGCTATACGGTTGCTGAGGCGCGATCGCGACGGCTTTTTCAAATCGCTCCTGAGCCTGCTCAACCTCTTCCTTTTCTAGCAATCCCTTCCCTTCCTCTACAAAACGTAACGCGACGACATCTTGAGGGGAGAGGGGAATATGGACTGATAGGTGAGCAGACCCCGGCGAAGCTTGTGATTCCCTGCCTGGGGGAACAGGTTGAGGGGTAAACGGGTCAGTATCTCCAGAAACAGCAGGAACGTCGGTGGGGAATTCCTCAGGAGGTAAATCCTCCTCAGTTACACCACCCAAAGAATCGATCTGGGCATACAGTACTGGCTTTCGCCTTTCCGCAGTATAGCTAAGAGAGGTTTCCTCTGGAAAAACCCACCAGAGCAAAAAGAGAAGTACCCAGGCAGATCTTGTCTTGTTCGTTAAAATAGACGCCACCATGGTCTCTTTTCAATAGGTGGAGAAGGAGTTGGAGTAGGGAATTGCTCCCATGGTTCTTCTCTAAACGGCGGACGGTCCATATCCAGAGGCAACGGCGAAGGGGCAGGAGGCATATCTGCTATTGGATACCTGCGATACGACTGTCGTTGGCAAAATTCGTCCGGTTCTTCACCACTATAAAACGCCTCTTCGATAATACGGCGCGATTCAGGCGTTGCGCGACACCCAGTTATCCGGTCAATCTTGACTAGGGTCACGCCAGGTGGGGGCGTAAACTGCGCAGCCGGTCGTCCAGCCGTAGCTCGCTTCATAAACTCAGTCCAGATAGGCAGTGCGGCCTGCCCTCCAGAAAGCCCCAATGATTCGCGATGATCGAACCCCACCCACACGACGGCTAAGAGGTCTGGTGTATAGCCAACAAACCAGGCATCTCCGAAATCATTCGTTGTCCCTGTCTTCCCTGCAGCCGAACGGTTAAATCCATGCTGCCGCGCACTCCGCCCAGTGCCACGTTCCATTACCCCTTCAAGCAGGTACGTCAATAAGTACGCATCTTCTGGAGTAATCACTTGCTCAACTCGTATCGCGCGACGATCAAGCGTTTCCCCCTCCTGATTTGTCACTCGCTTGACCGTTAATGGTACCACTCGCACTCCTTGATTGGCCACGGTGCTAAAAGCGACGGCAACCTCAAAGGGGGTCACCTCGGCAGCTCCCAGCACTAAAGACGGATAGGGAGGCAAAGGACTGATAATGCCTAATTGCTGAGCAGTCTGACGAATCGGTTCGAGGCCAACTTGTTGAGCAATGCGCGCGGTTGCTGCATTCAGAGACATTTCCAGGGCTTGGCGTAGAGTAACCCGTCCGAGGTATTCATTTTTGTAGTTCCCTGGACTCCATTGTTTATCTTCGTAAAACCACGTGAACGGAGAGTCATCAAAAAAACTGGTAGGAAGAAACCGCCCTTCCTTTCGTTCTCGCTCCCGTGTGAGTGCGGCAAGATATACAATTGGCTTGAAGATTGAGCCAGGTTGTCGGCGTGCTTGTGTAGCTCGATTAAATTGTGAAAGTTGGTAATCTCGCCCGCCGACCATAGCACGGATTTCTCCGGTTTGTGGTTGGATGGCGATTAGACTAGCTTGTAAGCGCTCCTCGGGCTTTTCTCTGCGCAGGCGGGGGTATTTCTTTTCCAACCCCTCTAGTCCATTATGTACGGTCTCTTCAGCAATGCGCTGCAAATGCATATCCAGAGAAGTATAAATCTGTAGTCCCGCGGTCGCTAACATTTCTCCCGAGTAGCGTTCCTGCAACTCCTTCCGAATTAGATCGGCAAAATACGGCGCACTGCCTGCACTAGCAGGGGGGGTTCGTACACCCACTGGTTCCTGGACAGCAGCTTGGTATTCCTGTTGCGCAATATCGTTCAGTTCAAGCATACGTTGGAGCACATAGTTACGGCGCTGCGTTGCGCGATGAGGATGTCGATTCGGCGCATACCAGTTCGGTGCTTTGACTATGCCGGCTAGCGTAGCCATCTCTCCTAAGGTAAGGTCTCGTGGCTCTTTGCCAAAGTAGAAACGGGCAGCCTCCCATACGCCGAAGATTCCTCTCGCACCCCGCTGACCAAGATAGATTTCGTTCAAGTAGTTTTCTAAGATTTCTAACTTGGAATAGTGGTTTTCTATGATAACAGCTATGTAAATTTCGACCAGCTTGCGGACGAGCGTTTTATCGTGAGAGAGAAAAAAGTTTTTTATCAGTTGCTGAGTAAGCGTGCTTCCGCCCTGAACCGCTCCGCCAGCGAGGAGGTTGGCCCATCCTGCTCCTAGAATCCTCCAGAGGTCTATTCCCTCATGTTCGAAAAAGCGTTGATCCTCAGCAGCAAGGAGGGCTTTTACCAGTAAGGAGGGAACATCATACAACTTGACAATCCGGCGCTCTTCCCAGGTCTCATCATACAGCCCAGCAATAACTTCAGGCTCAACTTCTACAGTTGGCAATTCCGTCTGCTCGTCAAGATCGATGAGCCGCTCAATACGTCCGCCTTGCAGCAAGATTTTCACCCGCTGCGGTTTTTTCTCTCCTGTTGGGTGGGGAAAAGCACGGAAGAAAAGCTGAAGCTCCTCTTTTTGTGAATCGTAAAAATACTCCCCACGGGTTTGTATTGCGCCTTTGACCGGACGGTAGTCTAAATGGGTGAGGCGATCGAAAAGCCCAATCTCATGGATATCTATTCCTTGATAGAGGAGCGTGGATTCGGAGTAGATCTTCGATGGAATCGCCCAACGGTGGCTAGAGAATCGGTCAACTACTTCCTTCTCCAACTGGGAGTAGAACTGAACCGCGAGTATTGTTGCAAGAAGGAAGAGACAGGGGAAAGCAGCAAGGAGAACCAACCAGATGGTACGACGTGTTCTGTGCTTTTTCACTGGTATTGATTTTTGAGGTTAGAATCTGAGAGTAGAATAAGGAACCAGGAAAAATAACAGCGGGGCTGTACCAACAAGATCAGCAACCGCTAAAGGCAAAGTGAACAGAATACGAAAAACCCCTGGTCGTATGCAAATGTTCGTTTACGATTTCCCTTTTTCCTGAGTGGTTTCCCGGCTCTTTTTAACAAGGTCCACGTAACGTATACGCAAGTCAAACAAGGCATTCCCCAGCATCGCCTCCTCACCCGTATCCAGATTACCTGCGGTTTTTTGTTTTAATATCGAAAGGATATCAATCATTTGCTGAGCGGAAGAAAGATCGGTTTGTATTGGATGGCCGGGGGCTGGCGGAATCTCACCCATGTAGATGAGTGCCTGAGTAGTCAAACCAAGAATAAAACTGGAGAACGAAATCTCAGACGGCGGAGGTATAGAAGAACGAGGTGGTATTTCTGGCCGTTGAGCCTCAGATGATTCATCCACTTTTGGAGATATAGTTTCTTGCGGTTGATCAGGCGAATTCTCAGGAGGACGAGGCTCTCCAGAGGTTGGAACAAATCGCCTTTTATCTTCTACACGAAACCCACGTCCTTTCCCCTCTTCCTCTTCTGCCATAACGTGACCTCCAGCTTAAAATTGCGGGTGTAATAAGAGAAGAACCATTTTTGGTTTTCTTCTTATTATTAATAATATATTTCTTCTAGAGTTGCTATGACAAGCGGGGCTCCACCTAAATCAGGCCTCAGAAGATTGGTACACTAGCTCTGTCACCCTGAACAAAGCGAAGGGCCTCTAAACCAGATTCTTCGCGGCGCTCAAAATGACACTGCTAAGTGGTCGCGTTATAAAGTGTACCAATGTCCTATGTTTCGATCTAGACTCACCTATCCCTTCTTATTGTCTCAATGCGGTAATCACTTCTTCAGCCGATATTTCTGAGAGAGAGATTCCAGAAACATGTGGCATCTTCGCTCGATAGCAACCATTCTGCAAGACAGAGAGCGATCCCCCAAGAGGCCTCCAACGCTGAGGACAAGTAGGGCCAAAAAGAACAACTCCTCGTGCTCCGACTGCTCCAGCCAGGTGGCTAACGCCAGAGTCATTCCCAATATAGGCAGTAGCTCGGCTGAGAAGTGCAGCAACTTGCAAGAGAGAGAGATCTTTCTCGACCTTTCCGAATTGCCGCCACAAAGCTTCTTCCTGCTCTTCAGCCGGACCAAGCAGAATGAGCACTTGATTATGTCGCTTTTCTCGCCACCAACGCGTTACCGTCCTAAATCCATTGACCTCCCAGCGTTTTCGCTTTCCCCCACTGCCTGGATGTATGACAAGTACCTTGGATAAGGAATGCCAACCACAAGCCGCCCAGTAATAATCCAGCCATTGTTCTTCCTTTTTCCCCAAAATAAGAGAAGGACAGCGGATCTCCTGCACGCCTACGCAACGAAGATAATAGGCGCTCACATGGCAGTCTTCTTGTCCGACGAAAAAATCAAAAGACTGAACACGCCCCGGTGCAATTTTCTCCAGATTTACTCGTACTTCAGGGTGCGCGTGCCCAAACCACGAGAAAATATGGGAAGCCGAAGAGAAGAGAGAAAGCATTTCGCTTCTCGCCGCAGAATGGCAGATAAAGAGATTAGCAAAATATCCGGCGTCAATGGAGACAGTCTTCCTGATAAAAGGGAGCTGTTGTGCGATTTCGAACAGCCTTTCACGTCCAATAAATTCGACTCCCTGTGGAGATAGGCAACCAATTGCACGAAGCGCCGGAAGAGCGCAAAGAAAATCCCCTAGACTGCCAGGAAATAGTACTACCGCACGTCTTGTCATTTCGATTGACTTTCCCGCATCACGAAGATAGCATCTGATTTCTCTACTTAAAGATTTAATGTTGTCGCTGCACACCATGCCTGTTCCTTGCCAAGTCGCCACATCTTCTCTCGATTTGATTGGCAACACTCCGGTAGTCCAGTTGCACAAGCTCCCTGGCTCACACGACGCAGCAGTGTGGGCGAAGCTAGAGTCTATGAACCCAGGTGGGAGCGTGAAGGATCGCATCTGTCTTAGCATGATCACTGCAGCGGAACAGCATGGCCAGCTTCGTTCTGGCGATACCATTGTCGAACCCACCAGTGGCAATACTGGTATCGGTCTAGCATTGGTTGCTGCAGTCAAAGGATTTCGTTTGATTCTTACTATGCCAGACACCATGAGTGAAGAACGCCGGAGCCTTCTCGAAGCGTATGGCGCAACGCTTATTTTAACTCCCGACACGAAGGGAATGCATGGAGCAATTAAAAAAGCAGAAGAGATCTTGGCTACACATCCTCAGTATTTTATGCCTCAACAGTTCAACAATCCAGCTAACCCTGAGGGACACCGGAAGACTACAGCGCAAGAGATTCTTCGTCAGTTCTCCCATCTTGATGCTTTTGTTACGGGGGTTGGAACAGGCGGAACGATCACAGGAGTTGGAGAGGCTCTAAAAAACCACTGGCCAGAGACCTTAATCGTTGCTGTTGAGCCAGCCTCTTCCTCGGTTCTCTCTGGAGAAGAGCCTGGATACCATAAAATTCAAGGGATCGGTGCAGGGTTTATCCCTCAGATACTCAATACAACAACATACGATGAGATCATTGCTGTCACCGATGAGGAAGCCTCTCTTTACACACGAAAACTTGCGCGCGAAGAGGGAATTCTGGTTGGTGTCTCCTCCGGCGCAGCTTGCGCAGCCGCTTTAAAAATAGCCCGTCGTTTAGGAAAAGGGAAAACAGTCCTCACTGTTTTCTGTGACACTGGCGAAAGATACCTCACCACAGACCTCTTCCAAGCAGAAGGTATCTGAGAGGACGGAGAAGACATGCCTATCCCCCCCTCCATTGAGGAAAAAATTGATCACCTGAAGACGATCATAAGCCGCATGGGACCTACGCTCGTGGCTTTCTCCGGCGGCGTAGATTCAAGTTTTTTGTTAGCTGTCTCCTCTCAAGTTTTGTGCGATCGAGTTGTGGCACTAATGACTATCTCTCCTTCCACTCCACCAGAAGATGCCCAGCATGCCAGATCTTTGGCACAGACTCTCAATATTTCACTCCTCACAATTCAACATAACGAGCTCGCTGTACCTGGATACGCAGCAAACCCGATAAACCGTTGCTATTTTTGTAAGAATTCGCTTTACGAGATATGTCGTCAAGAAGCGGACCGGTTATCTATCATCTCGATCGCTGACGGGGTAAACCTTGATGACTTAACGGATTATAGACCAGGTCTCCGAGCAGCAGATGAACGTGGGATCGCTCATCCACTTGTTGACGGACAATTCACCAAGGAAGATATCCGCCAAGGTAGTAAGCTGCTCAATCTGCCAACATGGGAAAAACCTTCCTCACCATGTCTGTCCTCTCGGGTACCGTATGGGTCACCCATTACTGCAGCAAAGCTCACCCAGATAGCTAGAGGAGAATCATTGTTGCGTTCGTTGGGATTGAAAGAACTGCGAGTCCGGCACCATAGTAAAAGCGCACGGATAGAAATTCCCCAAGAGGACCTGAAAAGAGTTTCCTCACCTTCAGTGATAAAAACAATACAAAAGGGGATGAAAGATATAGGGTTCTCTGGGGTGTTGCTAGATTTGGAGGGATATAGAAGCGGAGTGTTTGATAAGGATTTGCAAGTTCTTTTGTAATGATCGCAGCTGAAATACCTCTTTATTTTTATAAGCGCCACATTGGGTAAGTGGGGTAGAGGTTCTGCCTTTTTGAAAGGAGTAAGGTGATGGAGTTTCCCAGTTTTCCGAAATGCCAAAAATGTGAGGCGGGGGTTTTGATCCCCCTATCTGATTATGGTCAGGAGGGGGCTTCCGTGCTTTTTAAGGCCTGGGTGTGTACAAATCCAGATTGTGGCTTTTCTTTACGGGTTGATAAAGGAGAGGTTACTTACGGTAAGAAGATTGAAGCTAAACACTAGTACGGCGTGGCTGAAGTGAGTTGCCTGTTAATCGGTCAATTTATCAATGCAAGGTGTGATCCTAAAGAAGCGTTCTTTTCTGTGGCGCTGTACTAGCTGTTTTTGTATTCTATCAATAGGGCTTTAATTTTTTGCCCCTCATATTTTTGCAATCAGGTGCATGCAAGTGGGAGCTCACACGAGGAGTGGAATGGGAAAGCCGCACGGCCAATTAGTATCGGTCAGCTGCGCATGTTGCCATGCTTTCACTTCCGACCTATCAACCTTGTGATCTACAAGGGGCCTTTAGAGGTGTTTCCACCTGGGATTCCTTGTCTTGGGGAGGGTTTCCCGCTTATATGCTTTCAGCGGTTATCCCGGCCGTATATAGCTACCCGGCGATGCGCCTGGCGACACAACCGGTACACCAGAGATACGTCCAACCCGGTCCTCTCGTACTAGGGTCAGCTCCCCTCAAGAATCCTGCGCCCACGGCGGATAGGGACCGAACTGTCTCACGACGTTCTGAACCCAGCTCGCGTGCCACTTTAATCGGCGAACAGCCGAACCCTTGGGACCTGCTCCAGCCCCAGGATGTGACGAGCCGACATCGAGGTGCCA
>CAZCWX010000384.1:0-4068 GCA_964502465.1 uncultured Enterobacteriaceae bacterium
CGACCCAGCCTTGGGTGAGACTTGTCTCACTTCCCATCCTGCCTGAACCGCCTAGTGCGGACCCGCATGCTAGGTGGTGTGGGGAGGGCGGTCAGCGATGACCGCCCTTACCCGATTAGACCTCAGCTCCCTCAAGCAGCAATCTTCTTCAGAATGGTCGGGTGCAACTCGGCTACTTTGAGCAAGGTCTTCGCCGCTGCGTTCGGCTCCCGACGCCCTTGCTCCCAATCCTGAACGGTGCGAACCGACACCCCAAGCAACTCGGCAAACTTGGCTTGGGACAAGCCCGACTTTTCGCGGGCTCGGACGATCGGGTAGGTTGCCACCGTAGAGCGCCGGCCGATGCGACCAGCCTTGATATCCTGAATTCCTTGAAGAATTTCCTGGCCGATGTCGCGGGTCTTTTCCCATTTGGCTAGTTGTCGTTCAGTCATCTTCTTCATCTTCAATCGCCTTTTTCATCGCTCGGAGAGTCTGTGCCGGGATGTTCTCCGTGACGTTCTTGCCGTAGATAGTCAGCATCCAAATGTGGCCCCGAGCAAGGCGCACAAAGTAGATGATGCGCAATCCGCCACGCTTGCCTCGGCCCTCTGCGGCCCACCGCAGTTTGCGTACCCCGCCTGACCCCGGAACGACGACGCCAGCTTCAGGGTTTTTGTTTAGGTGGGCTTGAAGTGCCGCGTACTCGTCGTCATCGAGATAGCACTCCACCGCTTTAGCGAAGAAGGGCGTCTCGATAAACTCGAACATGATTGCAGTATACGGCAACGCCGTATTACCGTCCAGTCCCTGCTCAGGGTGCATTGCTGGAGTCTAACCATGCCGTCTCGGGCCGTCGCCCAAACGAGGCTCTTCACGTTCATCCAGAACCGCAAGCGGGCGGCGGTCATGTGCACGGCGCTGGGTTAGGCGCAACTCAAAACGGAACGTCATCTTCTAGCTCAATGATGGAAGCGCTATGTTTTTCAGTATGAGAGATGCGCCGCTCGACTGCCTCAATAAACCTGATTGCGCTCGCAACATGATTGAAGATCAAGAGACTCTCGTCATAGTTCAGAACCTGATTGTCATGAGCGAAGCTCTGATCGTTCCGTACCCGATTGAAGGCTTCTAAGAAGGTTCGGTTTGAGAAATCCAAAATGTATCCACCCCCCATGCCGAAGAGTCTCTCTAGGCTTCTCTTTTCGATATTAGACAGATCAGACATCGAATCTCTTTGCTGGCTTCCTGGCTTTGATTAGTTGACCCTGTCTCGCTTTTACCTTCCTTGCTTTGCTATTCCGCTAAAGTCTTCATGGCCATACGCTTGGCCGCCCTGATAGTAAGAGTGTCACTATTGGTTGTCCCGAAGCCGTCTCTCAACGCTCTGTATACTTCTTCAACATAGGCAATTACCTCCTCAGGCACTTCTCCTTTTGCCTCTACGATTGCGTCATCGTACCGATCAACATCTTTCCGAAGAATACCTCCACCGGACCGTGAACTTATCGTGGAAATGTAATAGCTTTCCATTGAAGAGAAGATCCGATCAACCTTCATTACGAACTTCTGAGTTGCTACTCGCTTCGCTGCTGGAATCTTTGCCTTTAGTGCTTTGACCCGTTGTGTTTCCTTCTCTAATTCTTGCCCCAAGTCAAGCTTCTTATACTTGTGGGCATATGAAGCGACCGTCCCCACGGGCGTGGATCGGACAATCCAGCAAGCGCTGGCGCAAGGGCTGGGACCGCTCTTCGACCCGGAATTTTCCGCGTCCAGCTTCGTCTTTCGGCCCGGACGCTCGGCGCACCACGCCGTGAAGCAGAAACAGAGCCACATCAAAAGGGGCTATAAGGTCGCGGTGGATCTGGACCTGGCGAAGTTTTTCGACCGGGTCAACCACGAGGCCTTGCTGGCCCGCGTCGCGCGCAAAGTTCGGGATAAGGCGGTGCTACGGTTGATCGGCAAGTCTCTGCGCGCGGGCGTGCTGGTTGGCGAGAGCCTCCAGCCCACGGAAGAAGGGGTCCCGCACGGGTCGCCCCTGTCGCCGGTGTTGTCCAACCTCATGTGAGACGACCTGGATAGGGAACTGGAATGGCGCGGCCACCGCTTCGCCCGCTACGGTGATGACTTCCTCATCATAGTCAAAAGTAGGCGTGCGGGGGACCGCCTCAAAACCAGTCTGACTCGGTTTCTCCAGCAGCATCTCAAACTGGAGATCAACGAGAGCAAGCGTACGGTGGGGCCAACCAACGAGGGCACGTTCCTGGGCTTTACTTGCCACGGCACGCGCATCTCTTGGTCCCCCGAGGCGTTCCAAGACTTCCGCCATCGGCTGCGCCAGCTCACCGGGCGCAGCTGGGGCGTCTCGCTGCCCTACCGCATTCACACGCTCAACGAGTATAGCCGGGGCTGGCTGCCCTACTGTGGGCTCTCGCAGTCCTACCGCCCACTGCCCGAACTCGAGGCCTGGCTGCGACGCCGCTTGCGCAGGTGCGTCTGGAAGCAGTGGCGGCACGTGCGCACCAAAGTCCGCGAGCTGCTCACACTGGGGACCGCTAAAAAAACGGCGATCCTCACGGCGCTGAGTCGCCAAGGCCCGTGGCCTTTGTCACGCACGCTCCTCAGACCGGCATGACCAACCAGGGGCTCTCGAAGACGCTAGGACTCGTCTCGCTCCGCGCCCTCTGGATCGCACGGCACTCTCCGCCCTGAACCGCCGCGTGCGGACCCGCCTGCTCGGTGGTGGGGAGGCTGGGGAGGGTGACCTCCCTGGCTACCCGATTGGGCGGTTCATGCCTCAGGAATCATTCGGACAAGCTCTTTTTCCTACTACGTATTTCCCGCAGCGCTACTATAGTCATGGTAACCACGGTTAGCGGGATCACGAAGTACAGCATGACTGTACTAAACCTTGGCAAAGCATCATGATGAGATGCGGCCAAGACGAGGTACAGCGTGTAGGCTACGTAATACCCAAGGAATAACACACCTTCCTTCCGGCTAATTACGCTACCTGTAAAGAACATGGGCAGGCACGCTAGCGCTACCACAATCATCACCGGTATATCGAATCCGATGACCGCGGTTGAAACTTCAATGCCCGTTGGCGCAACTATACTGGCAAAGCCAAGCACTCCCATAATATTGAAGATGTTACTACCAACAACATTTCCAACAGCAATGTCGCGTTCTCCCCGAATAGCCGCGATGACTGAGGTGACCACTTCAGGCAGCGATGTCCCGGCCGCGACAATCGTCAATCCGACAACCAATTCACTGACCCCCAGATATTGGGCGAAGGACACTGCGCTATCAACGAACCAGCGGGAGCCGAGCACTAACAGTACGAGGCCACCAAGGACTAAGCCTATGTTTTTACCCCAGGTACTTTTTGCATATCTATCAATTCCATACTCTTTGGTGTACTCCGCTTTCACCTCCACGCGTTCTCTGCGGCTTTGGTAAATCAAAAACCAGACGTAAAGAACGAGACCTACGACTAGCATGAAACCATCAGCGCGACTAAAGTTCGCATCGAGCGAAAAAATCAGAACAATAACCGAGACCGTTATCATCAGAGGCACATCAAACCGCACCAATTGTTGCGATACAACTAGCGGCACTATCAGCGCTGAAAGACCAAGAATGAAGAGCACGTTGAAAATATTACTTCCAACAACGTTTCCCAAGGCAATATTAGCTTGGCTAGATAGCGCTGCTTTGACGCTTACCGCGAGCTCGGGCGAACTGGTACCGAAAGCCACGACAGTCAGCCCGATAACCAAGGGTGATATTCCAAGAACAGCCGCCAAGTGGGACGCACCCCGTACTAAGGCTTCCGCACCAATAATCAAGAAGACCAATCCAACGACGAAGAAGAGAATTGCCATAGTGACCTTAAACTCGTGAAATTGCCGCCCAACCATTGATTAACAGGCCCTTTTGCCCTGATAATGTGATATTACCTGGGTTTTCGAGCACTTTTGCCTCGTGTTTTTATTATCAGAGCATTTTTGCCTTGATAAGGTGATATTAACCGGATTTTCAGGCAACTATACAAAAACTGACTATCCCTGCTCTCACAGCGCC
>CAZCWX010000385.1:0-2523 GCA_964502465.1 uncultured Enterobacteriaceae bacterium
AAAAACCTCCCTCACTTGATACTAACGTCTTTCATCGCAGTCTGACAGCGCGTACTCAGATCTTTCTCGTTCTTCTTCAGGCACGCCGCCAGGCGCCCCTCTCCCGCTTCCACTGTCGCGCAGTGCTTCTCGAGATCCGCTGCACACTCGTTGGCCACGTAGGTCAAAGTCGCGACGGCGTGTTGCAGTTGCGCCGAGGCATCGTATAAGGCGTACTCGCACCGTCCCGTGAGTTTGTCGCTGAACGCATACAAACATGCGAGGATGCGACCCTCACCAGGCGTGACCTCCTTACAGAACGAGTCGAGCTCCTTCTGGCAGCCTTCCTTGACGGACGCGATTAAGTCCTCTTGCGCCCAGGACAGGCTGGGCAGCAAGGAAAGAATTGAAACAGCCAACAGATATTTCCTTATTTGTCTCATCATCGAATCCTTTTCTCGTCAAAATGTGTGTTCTTTGCGTATTGCCATACAGAACAACCAGCCAGACCTCTTGCGCTACAGGTCTTTTCCTTCATAGACTGTCCAGCCGTTCGCCGCGAATTCCTTCTTGGCGCGCGGCGACATCTGCCCGGCAATCCACAACGTGCGCTGTGGCATCGCTACAAAACTCGGATTCTTGGCGAACGAGGCCACCCGCTCAGTCCAGGAGAGGTAATCCACTGGCGCCGGCAGGATGAGCGCGCCCTCTTGATCTCGTGCGACCAGAGGGCCAGGCGCCGCCATGGCAGTGATCGGTTTCTGCTTTTCGTGATAGTTAGCGAGCATGCGGACAGAGGTGGCAAGAAAGCGGGCTTGGGACTCCGTCTCGACATTGCCTGCCAGCCACACCACATCTCCGCGCCCCTGCACCTCGGCGAGGCGGCCCAGATTCTCAACGACCGCTACCTGGAGACTCAAGGGAATGGCGGGATTGTGCATGAAAGCACTGACCTGCTCAGGCGGAACCTTCATCTCTCGGAGCTTCGTCTCGACCCGGACAATGAGATCGCCCCGCGGCGTGTCCCACACCAGGTTATCCATGGTTCGGACACCGGTGAGAATGATCGAGGCGGGCACGAACACCGAAATGGCAGTGTTGACACCGACACGAGCGCGAAAGGCCGTTGTGGCAATCTCATCGAGCTTCTTGGCCAGGACCGGATTAGTGGTGTACGGGTCCACCCCCAACTTTTTGGCCAGTTCCCGCCGTTCCTGCTCGTAGCCCAGCGCATCTTTGGTAATGGCGCCGGTTTGCCCCGCTGCTTCCCCCAGTCCACCGTTGTCAGAGTCTGTTGCCGTATCCCACAGGCGACCGGCGCCGGTGCCGACACGCTCAAAGAGGCGGCCAACACCACTCGGCAGCCCGGTCACGGTATCTACGGGGTTCATCACCATGTGCCCGGCGGATTCCAGCGGTTGGGCCGCAGAGGCGGCCACAGACTTGACAAACGTCCCAGCCTTGCTGGTTTCATTGAGCTTGATGATGGCCGGGATCTCCGCCAGGCGCAGTTCGGCCATCTCGCGACTGAGCACCTGGTAAGTACCGGCATCCTCGCCAAAGGTTTCTTTATCGGCTATGAGGGTGTAGGTTCCCATAATGCCATCGGTGGGGACCTGTTCCTCTACACGAAATCCTTGCCCCGTCAACAGCTTTGCCGGGATAAGCTGTGTGACGCTGAGGACTGGTGGTTTTTCAAAGGCTGCCGCGGTTTGGGCAGACACCGTCTGCGGGGCAATCAGCAGAACGGTTGCCAGAGTAATATGGACCGCGGTGTTTCGGACATTGCGTACCAGCCGCCGGCACAGTGCTCGGCGTGTTATAGTGATAAACACTCTCTCCTCCTTACATCCTTACGGAAAATTTCTTCATTCTTATTCGTAGGGTAGATCCATCCCAGACGTTTACTCTGGCGGCTCGGGTTCGCTCAGTATCTTCACCATGAAGGCCAGCAATTCTTCGAGCGACTGAAAGCGTGTGGCTTGGTAAGACACCACATGCTCTACCCGACCCTGCCACTGCCCCTGCTCGACCTTCGCGTCGGCATGAACCTGCACGACAAATGCCCGCTTCGCGGGTAAAGAGGGCTGCTGTTTCGATGCCATGTTGCTCCCCATACACCTCTACACACTAGGAAGGGTGCATACTATTATTCGATCTCGTATCGTCAAAGTAACCGACTAAACCATGATGAAAACCACATGCTGATTGATCATAAAGTTCCGTAATACCGAGCCCCAATTCTTATCTCTAAAGAAAAAGTCTGGTTTTTTGAGTCTTTAGCACCATTACATGGAGTTTACTTCGGGTTGGTCCTTTCACGATGGAGCGTGTTCAGGGTGTCCGTGCGGCTGTCCTGCTGGGAATCCCGGAGCATGTCCAAGGCGATGCGGTTGTGGATGTACTGGTGAGTGCGCACGCGATAGACCGTCTTCTGCATTTTGCGGTGGCGCCGATTCCCCCGTTCCACGGCGTTAGAAGTGGACGGGAGGAGTTTATCATCAAGAAACGTCAGCGCCTTCTCCAAGTGGGGCGAGCGCAGCT
>CAZCWX010000386.1:0-6127 GCA_964502465.1 uncultured Enterobacteriaceae bacterium
GCCCATCGTCCGCCACCACCACGAATTGAATCGTAAATTTCACGGGCATGCCCTCTCATCTGTCGGTCGCCAGTCTTATCCCCCTCGTGACAAGACTACCCCTTTCTTTATTCATGCTCTCTAGGCCTTCCCGCCGGTACGGATCCGCGATACAGGAGAAGTGCACTACCTATGTTACCGAAATATCCTCACATCCAGGTCGACATGCGTCGTGACGGCACGCACCATCCGCTGGTGGGGCTGGCCCAGGTGCGCCGAACCATGCAACGAGCACAGGTGCCGAATACGGACATCGAGCGCTTTCTGACCGAAGCGATAGGCGGGAGCACCGAGGAGGTGCTGCGTACGGTGCAGCGGTGGGTAACAGTGATTCGAGAACACTGGAAAGGTGAAACCTGACTCGCCTCCGAGGCGTGTAAGCGACGGGCAGTCCTTGCGCGCTGCGCGCACCACTTTGCGCGGACCGGCACTATGGGTCGCGCGGCGCCCTCTGGCGTTCCTTTCCTCTCAGAAAACTCACCCTGTCTCTTCCTGTTGACATTCCGCACCACTGTTTGATTTGATGTCATCCACGGGTACCGCATCTTCTCTCAGAAAAGAGACACACGCTATGCTACGAAGAGGAGCGGCAAATGACGACAGCTTGTGCATTGAAGTGAGCGCACATCTGTTCGGAACAGACACGAAACGGCCTCGGACACCGAGGGGGCAAGAGGAAAAGCTGAACCTCATTACGGGGGAATCGCCAGAGTATTCGGAAGCGCGGAGAGAAGAGGAGCCTCTCTTACGCAGCACGTAGGAAGATAGACAACCGATGGTCGAAGAGAGAAGTGGGAAGATTCTCGGAGGGAAATATCGCCTCCTGGCACCGATCGCCACAGGGGCACACGGAATCCTCTACCGGGCCACACAATTATGGGGGGAACGAGGGAGGAGTGGCAGCGAGGTGGTGCTCAAGCTCCTTGCGCCTGAGTCCGCTCACGACGACGCCTTCGCTCAGCGGTTTTGGCTGGCGGTCGCAGAGCTCGCCACACTCCGTCACCCGCATATGGTCGAGGTGTATGACTGGAGCCCGCCGGGGACACGTCCCCTCTACTATGTGATGGAGCTGGTGGCTGGGTCCACGCTGAAAGACCTCCTGACGCCGAAAGTGCCGCTGCCCGTGGGGCGGGTCGTGCAGATCGCCAGGCAGGTCAGTACGGCACTCACAGAGGCGCATCGCCGCCACATCGTCCATCGGGACCTCACACCAGGCACTATCTTTTTCTCAGGAGACGACGGAGACGAGCGGGTTCAAGTCGGCGGGTTTGGCATGGCTGCCGTTTTGGGAGAGCCTGCTGACCCAGAGATGTCTCCGGATCTCCCGCTCGACCGCGAGGCCTCTCTCTACCGGGCACCGGAACAGTGGTTGGGGCAAGAGAGTGACGCGCGGACCGATCTCTATGCGCTCGGCGTGGTGTTGTACGAAATGCTCACCGGGGCGCCACCTTTTTCTCCAGTGGTCCGGACTTTGCGGGATCAACACGTCCATGATGTCCCTCCGCCACTCCCTCCTACGATCCCCCTTCAACTCCGGGCATTAGTCGAACAGATGTTGGCCAAAGACCCGGAGGCGCGCCCGGCAAACGCAGCCATGGTACACCACACACTATCCCTCAGAGCACCCGGGCAGCCCGCAGTCCGTACGACACAGCAATTCCGCGGGGATAAGCGCCCTTTTCCACGGGCATACCGTACGGTGGGAGGACTCACCGTGGGACTGGGAATACTGCTCGGCGGGCTCTGGTATCACGCAGAGCGGCGGGAGTGGACAGCGCCGCCGGAGCAACACGTCGCCACCAGGGGAGCAGGCGCGCAAGGGCGAGCACAAAAACCTGAATACCCAGGGAAGGACATATGGGCTGAGCCCCGGGCAGAGCAGCCGCCAGGACAAACAGCGGCAGAGCGAGCAGAGGCGACACGGACAGGAGCGGGGCAAGAGAACGAAGAGGCCCAACGCCACGAGGAGATCCAACTGCAGCAGCTGCTCGTGCGGGCAACAGCGCAGCTCACAGCAAAGAAGTTAACCACGCCAGCAGGAGATAACGCGCTGGAGACGTACCGCGCGATATTACAGATCGTCCCCGGGCATGAAGGGGCGAAAGAGGGACTGACGCAGATAACAGAACAGTACCTCCACTGGGCGGAGGCCGCAAAGGGGCGGAAAGAGTGGAGAAAGGCACAAGTGTATTATTCGCGAGCGCTGACAGTCTCTCCACAAGACGAGAGGCGACGCGGGACTCTCCATGAAGTGGAAAGGGCAACAAACTAGACAGCACTCGTGATGCGTGCAACGAGCCGGGCTCATAGTGGGCAGAGACCCTCTCAAGAGGGTTATGGTGCAAACCCTGAGCGGAGCTATGGCTACAGAGGGCATCAAGAGAAGAGCGCTCACTTACGCTCCCGGAACATCGAGAGCCAGCACAGGTTCCTGTCACGGTAACGGGAGGATCTTCACTGACCTGAACGGTAAAAGTTCCACCTGAAAAGGCACTTCTGCGCATGAGCGGTAAATGGCCATCCATGTAGAGAACAATACCTACGCTTCACCGTCATACCTCGAACTGACTCGGGCATACCGTTTTGCTCCTCCACTTTTATAGTTTATAAGGAAATGAAAAAGGGGATAGGCCACACTTGGCCGGTGTGGCTTAAGAGGTCAAGAGCGAGGGACATTGAGTGGAATCCTCCTCAGGTCTTCTCCATTATGACACCTCTTGCAACAACGCCATGGCCTCTTGCAAATCTTTGGTATCAAACCCCACGGCGTACGCGACGAAGGCATCGAGCAGGTCATCTTTCCAGCCAAAGGTGGCCTCGAAGCCGGCAAAATGCGAGAGTCCCACCAAAAGTGGGATCCCCAGGAACAGGAAGAGGATAAGGCGGACGCGGTCCATGTAGAAGCCCAAGTGCCACATCTCCATAGTCATGAAGATTGGGAGCGAGAAAATGATGGCGCCGCCAAACGCCCGAGCGAGGCCGACAGCAAAATCGCGGTTGGCGCGCTACTGCATGGCGGCCAGCGCTCTTTTCGTGCCCAAAGGCTGCTCATTTTGGCGACATGGTCGCTGCATTCTCTCCCGCCTCGCGTGGGAACTCAGGAGAGACTCAAATCTTCCCTTGTTCCTTGCTATCAAAATAGCACTATGAGGATATCAATCACAGTGTGTCCGCTTCCGTGCCATCATGTTGCGAACCGTCCCACTGCTGTGCTGTTCTATCGGAAGCCTAGCGATTCCCTATGCTCCGGTTGTGCTCGCTCACCGTCAATTCACTGCATTTCTTTCCGAGTAGACAAAATCTCTCCAACGAATGTAGTGAAATCTCCACATAGATCGTCTGCTTTCTCCTTGTGTCCACTCTTTCCGTAAAAAACCCTTCCTGTGTGAGGGAAACGCCGACGCGAGCAGCACTCCCTCTGTGGTACGAGGATTGCTCATCGTTTTGTAGAATCCCGTGGTCCTAGAGACCTAATCAAGGGAAGTTCTCTCAGAGGTGAGCAACAATGGGAAATATAGTGGAGTTGATAAAAGCGGACCATGATAAGGTAGAGCAACTCTACCAACACTACCAAGGTGTATACGACAAGACCGAACGGAAGCGGATAGTCGAGCAGATCTGCCAGGAGTTAGAGATCCACGCCAAGTTAGAAGAAAGTCTCTTCTATCCGGCGGTGCAGGTTAAGATGGGCAAAGACGGGACTGACCTCGTCAAAGAGGCCGTGAAAGAGCATAATGAAATGAAACGACTCATTAGCCAGCTCCAGACAGGGGGACTCGCCGAGCCCGACTTTGACCACACCGTGCACGCGCTCATGCGTGGCGTGCAGCACCACGTCAAAGAGGAAGAGGGCGAAATGCTTCCGGCAGCCACGCACCGACTGGCCGGCGAGCTCGATCGCCTCGGGGCGCAGATGGAGCAGCGCAAGCAGGAGCTCGTGGCAACAGCTGCGGCTACTGCGGGGCACCCAGGACACGGTACCCTCGCCCAACAGAAGACCGCGGCGGGCCAAGACGTCTCCGGCGCATCGACAATCGAACAATCAATTGATGTCAATGTCCCTGTCCGAACCGCCTACAACCAATGGACGCAATTTGAGACGTTTCCCCGCTTCATGGAAGGGATAGTACAGGTCACCCAACTCGACGATACCCATCTGCACTGGAAGGCGGCCATCGGCGGCAAGACTAAGGAATGGGACGCAGTGATCACCGAGCAGCTCCCGGATGAGCGCATTGCTTGGACCAACACCACCGGTGCGCGCAATGCGGGGGTAGTGACCTTCCACCGTCTTGCTGACAAGCAAACACGTATCATGCTGCAGCTCGAGTACGAACCCGAGGGAGTGGTAGAAAATGCCGCAGACTGGCTCGGCGTAGTGTCAGCTCGCGTACGGGGCGACCTGAGACGCTTTAAGGAGTTCATCGAGGCCCAGGGGCATGAAACAGGCGCCTGGCGGGAGACGGTTGAGACTCGGCATCAATAGCAAACTGAGCAGGACTGCTGTCCCGGCTAGCGTCTCAGGTAAATTATATGACACAGAAGAAAACTTGTCAGGCTCGTCCTGGAGCGCAGGGCGTGCCAAAGAAACAGCGATCACGAGGGGGGAAATCGTCTCAGGGCCCGCAGCCCTCTTCTCAAACGAATAGGTTCTGTCAGATTTCAGGCCACACACACTGTTTGTGGCTATTTGTAGTGGAGCGAGTGCCAAAACGCCTACTACATCTTGTGGCAAAAACCCACTTTGGCACGAAAGCTGACAGATCCGGAGAAACTGGAGGGTATAGCATAGCAAGTTTTCTGTGCTGTAATAAAGAGTAGAAAGGGAAATTCTCAAGTTTAGATCGTTGATTATTCAGAGCGCGGTTTAGCTAGTGTTCGTAGTTTGAGACTTCCCCTTCTCTCTTTGGTGGAGAGTTCTCACTAGCCACCCCGGGGTCGTGTTAGACACTTCTGCGTAGTCGGAGTGAGAGAGATAAGGAGGGCCGTATGAAACTGCATTTTACCAAAACGCTGCTCGCCGTCCTCCCGTTGGCTGGCGTACTGGCTGTTCCCCCCCCTGTGACTGCTCGTGATGACCAGCAGTACGAGCGCGAGGAGCGCCGACCAAGTACCCGGATCAGTGACCGGGACCTGCGCAGCTTTGAGGCCTTTCTCGATGCGCACGACGAGACGGCCCAGGAGCTGTATCGCAACCCCGAGCTGATCAAGAATGAACGGTTCCTGCGTGGCCATTCAGCACTGCGCGACTGGCTCGACAACCACCAGGAGGCCGCCCAAGCCATTGAGGCCGATCCCCGCGCGGTTATCTGGCAGGAGCGCACCGCCACCGGACGGGAGCGGGAGGAGGGCCGGCCCACACCCGCCCGCATCAGTGAGCGGGACTTACAGAGTTTTGAGGACTACCTCAGCTCCCATAATGAGACGGCCCAGGAGCTGTATCGCAACCCCGAGCTGATCAACGATCGGTCGTACGTGCGCGAACATAAATCGCTGCAGGACTGGCTCGACGACCACCAGGAGGCCGCGGCGGCGATCCAAGCCAACCCCCAGCAATTTTTGCAGCGCGAGCGCAGTAGCACCCCCCAGGACGTTCTCCGCCAGCTGTTAAAGTAGAGCCGCCGGGGTATGTGGCAGCTCCCCACTCCCTTTGCCGCCGCGCCGGCGGCGTCGTAGCCGGCACTCTCCTGACGTGGGGTACCTGTGCTTTTGACACTCTCCGGGGTGGTGTTTCAGATTCTGTCAGCTTTCGTGCCAGTTGGTTATCCTGGTAGTGGAGGGTAGGATGCGGCCGTTGGGAGGAGGTGGGAGATGGAGTGCCCTCATTGCCATTCGTCCGCGACAACAGAGCGAGTGGAACGCACCGAGCTGGGTTACCGTCGATTCCGCTGTGGGATTTGCAAGCAGGGGTTCAATGAACGGACTGGGACCCTGTTCAACCGTCTCTAATATCCCACGGATGTGATCTGTTTGGTCGTGCTCTGACGCGTCCGGTACAAACTGAGCTTACGGGATCTGGCCGAGATGTCCCTCGACCGTGACGTCGTCTTTACCCATGAAGTTGTGGCTAGAGTGGGAGGCCAGGCTC
>CAZCWX010000387.1:0-9774 GCA_964502465.1 uncultured Enterobacteriaceae bacterium
TTCCACCTACCCATCCCACCGCTCGACCTCAACCCGGCAGTCGTAGAACGTGCCGCCGCCGCCGAGGTCCGTCAGCTTTGCCGAGGTTACGTTGTTCACGTTGCCCTTGCCATCAGACAATTTGTCCCACCAGCCCCAGAACGTCGCAACGGTTCCAGGTGGGACATTCTGCGAGATCTTCAGCGGGATAACAAACTGCCCCCGGCCGTTGAATACTCGTACCTCTTCGCGATCCTGCAAGCCGCGCGCTGCTGCGTCCTGAGGATGCATCTCAAGGGTGCGTGCCTCACTTTCCTGCCGACGCATCACCGGCAGATGGCCATAGGAAGAATTCAACGAGTCCTTGTGTTTCCGTGGCAGGAAATTGAGTGGATAAGGACCGTTCCCAAGGGTTTCATGTGGTGGCACAAAAGTTGGCAAGGGATCAAGGCCATCCTTGGCCATCTTCTCACAGTAGAACTCAAACTTGCCTGATGGGGTGTGAAATCCACCTCTGGCACGGGGTAAGAGATCCGGCTGGACGCGCGTCTTCATGAACGGGCGGCTGGTAAACTCCTCAACAGATAATCCTTTCTTCAAGGCGTCGGTCATCAGTTCGGTAGGAGACGCGTAGACGGCTGGCTCAGTCAGGCCGAGAGCTTTGGCCAGCAACTGAAACACTTCAGCATTCGACTTTGCCTCTCCCAGAGGTTCTATCGCTTTGCGACTAAAGCTCCCGAAATCGCCACCATAGGCAAGAATAGCGTCGTCGTGTTCAAGCGGTGACGTGGCAGGCAGCACAATATCGGCGTAGTCCGCGGTGTCAGTGAGAAACATGTCGTGGACCGCCAGGAAGAGATCAGGTCGCTGGAGCGCACGGCGAAGGGCAGGTTGGTCCGGCAGTGAGGCTGCCAGATTACAATTGTAGTTGTAGATGACCTTGAGGGGAGGATCGAAAGCAGGGTCAAGGAGATGCTCAGCAAGACGCACCATGTTGACCTCACGGGTACCGGGAGGAGAAAGATCAAACCGCATCGCACCATTCATGTTTTGCGCAGTGAACATCGCTCCACCAAAAGTGCACAGTCCGCCACCAACGTCACGCCAGGCTCCTGTCTGTGCTGGTAAGCAGGCAACCGCGCGCACAGCCGCCGCACCACCGCCACACCGCTGGATACCAATGCCCATGCGAATAACCGCCGGTTTCGTCTGTGCAAAGGCTCTGGCCAGCTCAACGATTTTCGTGACTGGTACGTCACACGCGCTAGAGAGTTCAGCGAGCGACAGAGAGCGGAGCCGCTGGGCCAGCAGTTCGTATCCGATGGTGTAGCGCTGCACGTACGCGTCATCGACGAGCCCTTCTTCTTCAATCACTTTCATCATACCGAGCGCGAGGGCAGCATCCGTGCCAGGACGGAGGAAGACATGTTCATCACAGACACGAGCGGTACGTGAGCGATACGGGTCGATGGTGACCAATCTGGCTCCTCGCCGTTTGGCTTCCTGTATCAGAGGCCAGACGTGTAACCCGGTATTGAGCGGGTTCGAAGCCCAGAAGAGGATGAGCCTGCTCTCCACCAGCCCTTGCGGAGCAAAACCGAAGAAGACATCCGAGTAGTCCAGCGCACCGTACAAGCCGCCTGCACAGATCGTTCTGGCAAGCGTTGAAGCGCCTAAGGTGTGAAAAAAGCGGCGGTCGATGCCGTTGCCCTGATAGACGCCGTTGTTCCCACGGTAGGAGTAGGGCAAGATCGCCTGCGGTCCATGCGCAGCAATCGCGGCTTGCATTTCGATGGTAATGGTGGCGATCGCCTCATCCCACGAGATCTGCACGAATTGTGCACCAGGTCCTTTGGGGCCGACCCGCTTCACCGGGGAGAGGAGACGGTCGGGAGCATACACCCGATCGAGGAATTTGTTGACTTTGGCACAGAGTGCCCCACGGGTGAACGGATGATGCTTGCTGGCAGTAATCTTGACTGCCCTTCCATGCTCAATCGCGACATCCATCAGGCAAGAATCAGGACAATCGTGCGGGCAGGCGACCTGGGCAACGTGTGTCATAACATGCTCCTCCTCTCCTTGCCTCTACCACATCAGCCTGCAGTAGTCAGCACTGCACTGACAGCAGTCTCTTTACCAAGAGCGATGGTCTGCACGCCGTGGGGTCAGGAGTCGCCAGAGCGGAGTGACCAGCAGTTCACGCATGCCTGTCTTTCGCCGTTGTTGAGCAAATGTACTGGGGACAAGCCAGGCCATGAGCAGCAACGCTCCACTCCCCACACTCCAGATCACAAACATCACGAACAGGGTCTGCCTCCATCCTTGCGCATTGCGCAACCCGAGATAGGGTCCAGTCACCCATTGCGTCGTCACCAGAGCCCGCTGCTCCCACATCCAGAAAGTTGCCAAAGCTTGCTCTTCAGGCGTGGTCGGTGCGGTCCCATCAGGGAGCTGGAGTTCATGACCAGCCAAACGAGCCTGACGAGGCGTGTAGATGGGGTCACGCCAGAGTCCGGGCCACCAGAGCGCCACAATGACGACCAGCAGCCGGCTGCCCCACAAGATGATACGAGCGAGAGAAAGATACATAAGAGAAGAAAAGGATCAATAGTCAGCTGTGTCTTTACTCAGATTACCCCCCTTGGAGTTGCGCAACCTTGAAGAGGACGATAAGAGAGACCATCATTTTTACTTTAGTATAGCAACAGGAGGGGCAGGCATGAGTCTCAGGAAGTGTAGGCGTGGATTCGTATACGGGGTACTACTTAGTGGACTGCTGTTCTCCCCGCTGGGGATCTATGCAGAAGAGGGATACCCTCCCGACTATCAGCCATCCAAGCCGGCAGAAACAGGCGATACCAATGTTCTTTCTCGTGCTCTTGCCATTTCAACGTACATGACTGACAAACTCAACGCCGCCGGCGGACAGGATTCGCCGATGTGTTATCGGAATTGCTTAACGATCCCTCTGAACGACGTCCTGAAATGCGTCGAAACGAAAGCGACCTACGCTGCCAGCGAATCCTGCGAAAAGGATGCAGCCCAGCAGATGGCGGCATGTGATCCCAAGTGCCAATGAGGGCCTCCGCAGGAAAAGCCCTTCACTCGCTTAGAACTATGGGACAAAACCTCCGCCGTATGGCATAAGGCCAGGGTGTCATTGCGAGCGAAGCGAAGCAATCTTTGCCCGAAAACAGAGATTGCTTCGTCGCGTACCGCTCCTCGCAATGACAGTCTCGGCCCCCTCTACTCCTTTGTTCATCCAGAGTTTTGTCTCACGGTTCTTAGAAATGCGGCATCACCTCCCGCACGAAGCGCTCCATCGATTTCAGCGTCTCCCGATGACTGAAGTGACCGAAATTGAAGTAAAGAATGACTTCTTCAATGCCAGCGGCCTCACATTTCTTGAGGGTAGCAATGCATGCTTCGGCATCGCCGGTGACAATACTCCGCTCACCGAAATCCTCAGCTTTCATGCTTTGCAGACGTTCGACGATATCGGCAAAGTACGCGATATGCGGAGGCGCGGTAGCCCGATCTGAGGGAAAGGCAGGCAAAACCGCATGTAAATAGCGCCGTACTCGTTCTTTGGTGGCGATTTCGTCCGCTTTGCTATCGGCAACATTGACGAAGTAAGAACATTTAGCCCGTGCGTCGAGATGGCCATGGGCAGCAGCCAGTTCCCGATATGTCTGGACCGCCGCCCCCACGCTGCCAAACATCATGGCCGCAGCAAAGGGAGCGAATAAGGTGTGGAACCCATGCTCAGCCGCCATCTCTACGGTCGGACGACTAAAGCAGGCAACGTACATCGGCGGATGAGGCTTTTGTACTGGCCGTGGGAGGCAGGAAACCGGCTCAGAAATCGTATAAAACCGCCCCTGGTAGGTAAATTCTTCTTGTGTCCAGGCGAGGCGCATCAGGTCGAGCCCTTCGGTAAAACGATCACGACTTTCCTCGAACGCCACCGCAAACGCATCATACTCCCGTTTGTCATAGCCGCGACCGGCTGAAAACACGGCTCGGCCGTTGCTCAGCAGATCAAGCAGGGCAAACTCCTCGGCTACTCGTAAAGGATGGTTACACGGCAGTAGAACTGTCGCAGGAGCCAACTTGATGTGTGTGGTATGCGCGGCCAAGTGAGCCAGAAACACCGCTGGAGCGGGGAGGCAGCCAAATAAACCAAAATGATGCTCTGGCACCCAGGCAGAATGATAACCGAGTTCCTCGGCTATTTTGCACTCTTCGAGCACTTCGCGAAGAAACTGATTCGGGTCGCGTCGTGCTGCGCCGTAGGCTGGCGGATTATCAGTCAAGGTAAAGTAGCCGAATTTCATGACACTTCCCCCTTTGTCCTAGTGTTCCATAGCAAAGCGCGATTGTTCAGACAAATGGGGAGGAACGAGACAGGAAGACAGAGACAGAGAGTTGAGACAGAGAAGGAAGGGGGAAGGTCTCTATCTCTATCTCTATCTTCCCAGCCACTTCCTCCGTGCAACCCATCCAGCTACACTGTGTTTCTCTGAAAAGAGCCGGTTCTTGCGGAGGATCATTAACTATGCGGAAACTTCTTCTCATCGGCGTGACGACCTTGCCCTTACTCTTTCTTTTAAGCGTGTATGCTACCCCTCCAGCAACTCCGACCTGGACCGTCAGACTGTACGCGTCCCACAATTTCCAGGTGGGTGATAGCGTGGAAGAAGCTGGGCAGCATATTGGTCAGATTGTTGAGGTCATACCGTATAGAGATCCCGTGGGTGGCGGCGGCACGGATCTTGTCATCACCTTGGCTCCCTCGTATCGAGATCGCGTACGCGAGCATTCAGCTTTTGTGGTGAAAAAACCTTTCGGATCAACGCGCCCGGTCTTAAGCCTGGTGGTCTTCGACGAGCACAGTCCAGTGCTACCGCCAGGGAGTCACGTGGCTGGCGCGGAATCTGAAATGGAGTTGGGGCTCAAACGACAAATGATGGCCATGGAAAGCGCAGTGCGCGTGTTTACTCGGCAGCTCGATGAGTTACGTCAGACCCTCGATCAGGCAAGCCGTTCCGAAGAAAAACAGCGGCTGGAAGACAGTGTGAGCGGCCTGGTCGATACGCTTCGGCAAACACGCGATGATTTGACCCACGTCTTGACCCAAGAACTCGCCAAGTGGAAGAAATTCTACGACAAACTGTTCCCGCCTGAACGCGAGAAACCGGTGCGGATGGTTTCGTAAATCATAGGGGCGCATCACCATACGCCCCTACTCGGATCATCAGCTTTCTTCTTCTCTCCTACTTCTTCATCATCGCTTGCAAGGCTGCTAGCTGCTCACCGAGAACCTTCTTCGCTGAAGGTCGCTCTTGCACGCGCCCCCACCAGGCAGCGAGCTTGGGCCGCCCCTCTAGAGGCCCTTTGGAACCGAATTGTGGCAGGAAGTTCGTCATAAAGAACAGCGTTGGTGCCAGTGCCGCATCCGCCAGCGTGAACATCTCACCCGCGGCCCAAGGCTCCGACAACATGGCTTCCAGTTGGTCAAGGCGGTTGTTCACTTCCGCAACTTTCTCCTGGATAAACGTATCATCAAGCTGCTGTCCGAAAAGCTTGGGAAAGAGCGCCCGCAGTGGTGGTTCCAGGTACAGATCATGGAAACGTGTAAAC
The DNA here is from genome assembly GCA_964502465.1 of uncultured Enterobacteriaceae bacterium. Lineage (GTDB taxonomy): Bacteria > Desulfobacterota > Binatia > Bin18 > Bin18 > CAZCWX01. The sequence goes on from CAZCWX010000387.1 coordinate 5,626, forward strand.
GAGCGCACCCGTGCTCTACCCTCAGCATCTTTCGGCAAAAGTGGCTTTTCCGGATATTTGTCCTCGAGGTACTCATTGATAATCTCAGATTCAGCAATCAATTGGCCACCAATGTCCAGAGCCGGTACTTTGCCGAGTGGATTGACCGTCTTGTAGTCGGCTGAGCCAAGCCCTCCTGGTGGATCAACCATCTCGACAGTAAGGCCTTTCTCATACATGGCAATGCGGCTTTTTGAAGCGAAATTGCTCAGATTCATGTTATAGAGCTTCATACCACCCTCCTAACAGAAAGAATTGAGGACACCCAGGACTATCCTGCACAGCGCAGGCTAAGTCAAGCACGAAACACTTGCAGATACAGGGGGCAGAATGATAGGAGAGGCGCACCATGCCATATTTCACCCTTCTGTCGCCGATTTTTAAAAATGCCATCATCTTTTGCTTTGCATTCCTTGTTTTTGCCGCAAGCTGAGGACTGACGGAGGAATGCGTAATCGTAAAGGAGGAATCTCCCGATGGAAAAAGAAGTCACCTTTTATAGCGCTGGGCTGAAGCTGGCAGGCACCCTCTATCTGCCTGATAACCTGCGGGCTGGAGAGAAACGACCTACCGTGCTCTGTTGCCACGGCTTGCGTGCCAACCGCAAAGTGATCCTGCCCGAGTTTGCTCGGGCATTTACCAAGCAGGGGTATGTGGCTTTTGTTTTCGACTACCGCAGCTTTGGCGACAGCGAAGGGCAGAAATGGCGATTGATCGCCAAGGAAAGAGATGACGACATCATCAACGCCACCACATTCCTGGGGCTCCAACCAGAGGTAGATGTGAGCCGCCTCGCCCTCTTTGGTATCAGCTATGGCGGCGCCAATGTGATCTCTGCCGGCGCAGCAGACCCACGGACAAAAGCGGTTGTCAGTGTGATCGGTTTTGGTGATGGCGACCGCTGGCTGCGGAACAGTCGCCGGATGTGGGAATATTGGGCGCTACGCCAGCGTATAGAAAAGGATCGTGAGCGGCGCGTCCTGACTGGCAGTTCAGAGTACGTAGATGCTTTTGAGATTCTCATTCCGACTCCAGCCGAAGAGCAATTTTACAAAGGGAGTGGCGACATCGCCTCCCTCAAGAGCGAACTCCCGCTCGAGACCGCTGACGACCTCCTGACCTACAAACCCGAAGCGGTCGTCCAGCAGATCTCTCCACGCCCAGTACTCATCATCGGTGCGGAATTTGACTATCTCGTCGGTTTTGAAGAATGTGTCAGCTTGTATGAGAAGGCCAAAGAACCAAAACAGCTCCATATCCTTCCAGGGCTCTCACATTATGAAACGTACTCGAAGGGTTTCGACGAGGTGATGCGGCTGAGTTTGGAGGTGTTTGGGCAGGTGATAGGAGCAAAGAGGGTGTAGCTGGGGATACAGATTCCCTCTCCCCCTCGCGCGAACTTTCAGGGGTAGGGTTTTTGATCGCGAGAGCCTCAAGCAAGAGACCTGGATGCCCGCCTACGCGGGCATGACGGGCCGGAGAGAAGCACACCGTTTTTGTCATTCCCGCGCAAGCGGGAATCCAGAAAGTCAGGAAAGACAAGGCTTTGAGAAAAAACCTACCCTTATGAGCCTCGTGGGAGAGGGAGAGAACAATAGCAGGGAGGAGGGTGCCGTTGTGCAATTCGGTTTATTCACGTTATTCGATTTCTTTCGTAACCGGCAGGATGAGGTCGCCTATTACCGTGATACCCTCGACATCATGCTCCAAGCGGAGCATCTAGGGTTCGATTCCGTCTGGGTCGGCGAGGAACATTTTTATTCCTTTGGGATTTGCCCGAGTCCGCAAATTTTTCTCACCGCCCTGGCACGGGAGACTTCACGGATACGCCTGGGCACGGCAATCAGCCTTTTGCCGTTCGATAATCCCCTGCGAAAGGCTGAGGACTTTGCCATGCTCGACCTTCTGAGCGGCGGTCGCCTCAATTTCGGTGTTGGGCGGGGAATTATTCCCAAACATTTTGAGGGATTTTGCGTCGATCCGCGAGAAAGTCGCGCGCGATACGAAGAATCTCTCACCATCATCCGCAAGGCATGGACAGAGGACCCGTTTTCGTATGCAGGAGACTTTTGGCAGGTTCCCTCTTTGTCACTCTCACCGAAACCCCTACAAAAACCACATCCGCCAATCTATCGCGGCACGCTGAGCCTAGAATCGTTTGAAGGCGCGGCACTGGTGGGAGACAATGCCTTCGTGGTCCCGTGGCTCAGTGCCCCACATCCCGAAGTCAGAAGACGAGTAGAGCGCTATCGCACCCTGCTCACAGAATATGGCCACGCTGAAAAACGTACGACATTCATCTTTTTTCTTTTTATCGACCCAGATCATCAGGTCGCTATGCGAGACGGGATCGAAACGACACGCGCCTACACGCAACTCATCACCTCGTTCGTTCCCCAGATGGCCCTGCAGCAACTCCGAGAGGAAGATCCGCTCAAAATGTTCCTCGACCTGATTATGTCGCTCCCTGATCACCTGGAAGAACGGACAGTGACAGGAACGCCGGCAGCATGCCGCCGTCGCCTTGCTGAGTTGCATGACGAGTTCGGGCTTGATCAGGTGGCGTTTTACTTTCATGCTGGTGGACGGGACCCACAGCGGGCCCGACGCAGCCTCGAATTGTTCGCGCAGGAAGTGATGCCGGAGTTTCGATAAAAAGGCGGTCAGCGGTCAGCCTTCAGCTTTCAGCTCTCTGTGTTTGAAGTTCATAGCTCATTAGCCATGACGACAACTGGTCATAACTGATCATAAAGGAGGGAAAAGTGATGCTACTCAAAGATAAAATCGCCATTGTGACTGGTGCTGGCACCGGTATGGGGAAAGCGACCGCCCTGCGGTACGCCAAAGAAGGGGCGCATGTCGTAGTTGCCGAGATCGACCCTGCCAGTGGGCAGCAAACTGCTGCCGAAGTCAGCGCCCATGACCGACGTGGTTTGTTTATTCGGACCGACATGAGCAAGCTTTCTGACATCAACGCTTTGGTAGCCAAAACAGTCGAGACTTTTGGCCAGATTGATATCTTGATGAATAACGCAGGAGTCACAAAAAAATTGGATTTCTTTGAGGTGACCGAGGCGGATTGGGATTGGATCCATTCCGTCAACGCCAAAGGACTCTTTTTTTGTATGCAAGCGGTGGCACGAGAGATGGCGAAACGGAATGAAGGGAAAATCGTCAATATCGCTTCCATCGCTGGCAAAGGGTTCCGTGGCACCTCAAATGTCGCCTACGCGGGCTCTAAAGGCGCGGTGATTGCGATGACCCGCATCGGTGCCTCACAACTTGCCCGGCACAACATCAACGTCAATGCCATTTGTCCGGGGGCAACCCGCACCAGTCTGTACGATCGGATTATGAAAGAACTCACTGAACGGGAAGGGATCACCGAGGAGCAAGCCGTCGCGCGGATGGATGCCTCAATCCCGCTACGGCGCTCGAATACCCCGGACGATATTGCGAACATGGCGGCTTTTCTGGCTTCAGATGAAGCCCGGAACATCACCGGCCAGTCGTTTAACGTTGACGGTGGATTGATGTGGGACTGAGAAAAAAGCGATCAGCCAGACGAGGCTAAAGGCTCCAGGCTATAGGCTTGAGGGAGAGTTCCCTATAGCCTGAGGCCTCAGGCCTATAGCCTTTCCCTTTTTCGCTGATAGCTGTTCGCTGAATGCTGAATGCTTACAGAGAGGAGTATCTATGTCCCAAAAAATGGAACACATCCTGAGTGATCTGCGCGTCCTCGACCTGACCCGTGCGCTCGCTGGACCGAGTTGCACGCGCATGCTGGCCGAGATGGGCGCGGAAGTCATTAAGGTAGAACCGGCTCCGAATGGTGAGTTGGCTCGACGGCTCTCTGTGTATCGCAACGGTCGCAGCCTCTACTATATCCAGCAAAACCTTGGCAAGAAGAGCGTGTGCGTGAATCTGCGCGACCCACGCGGACTCGCGCTAGTCACGGAATTGGTTCCCAAAGTGGACGTGATCGTAGAAAATTTCAAACCAGGGGTCATCGCCGAGATGGGCTTAGGCTATGAGCGGTTACGCGAATTGAACTCCGACATTATTCTCTGTTCGATTTCCGCACTTGGTCAGAGCGGGCCGCTGTCCAAT
>CAZCWX010000388.1:0-4515 GCA_964502465.1 uncultured Enterobacteriaceae bacterium
GTCCCAATGTTCTGTGGTCTGATTTAGAAACAGAGCTGTTGCGACTGGTTGCGATTTCTACTCTTGCTATTGGCGGCGGTTCCATTGGTCTTCTTCTGGGTGCTCAAACGTTCTTGCGCCTTGTCTTGGCAACAGGAGGACTACTCGTTACAGTAGGGCTTATGGGGACGTTGTGGTGGCAACGGCGCCGGATTATTACGCTGATTGAGCGATTGAAGGACACCCCCTTATGACCATAATGGAACTTTTCGCTGCCCTGATTGGTCTGGCTATACTCGCCACTCTCGGGATTGGCTTCTGGAAGTTGCTGCACACCGAATAACTGTGGGATGGTGTATTGCCTTCCATAAGGCCAAGAGTGCCATTCCCCTCCCCGGATTCCACTTCGTCTTGTCTAGGCTCCTCAGCTTTTTTACTCAGGATGAGCCGTGTTGAGAGGGCGGAGTCGCGTAGCGCTGGGAAATTTTGACATATCGTTCTGCGTGTTCTGTTCGTGTGAGCCGTGCTGACGGATATCACATTGAAATAGAGACTGTTCCCAAATGACACGGCATAGGGTGAATCTCTCCGCCCGCGTTATCCCTTTGGTTTTCCGTTGTCCTGAAAAATCAGGCAGTTTTGCCGCCCACCTTTTTTGGCACGTGAATTGTGAACGTGGGACAGTAGCAACTACCAACGAGCGCTCGTGAGTAGAAAAATTCCCATTCTCAAAGGAGTCCAGACCATGCGGAACGCACTGATCAACACAGGTCTCGTGCTGCTCGGTTCGGGTATGCTTGCACAGGCAGCCCTGGCCGCGCCGAACTCGAACACCACACCGGAACGGGAGAAAGCGCAATGTCGAGCTCACTACAGGTTATGTATGGACGTGGCCGAGATTGATTACAATGATTGTATGGGAACATTTAACGATTTTAATAAGTGCACGGCAGAGTGGCTTGAGGATGTCAGCAGCTGTCTCGACGAGATCAACGGCTGTCTTGACGGGGCCATAGCAATGCTGCCGCCCTCTGAGCAGCCTAGTTTCCCTGGTACGGTTTACGATCCAGGCCTATCCACCCCGCAGCCCTCCAGTTCTCCCTACTTCTACCCCTCTACGACGGATAGGATGGCACGATAGAAGGGAATAAGCTCCTGCCGCGAAGCGTGGGCAGTATAACAGGTCTGCTGTGCCCTTTTGTTCCACGGTCAGGGGTCTTCTCTTCACTGCTGCAAGGTCCTGGCGGGGGTTAAGCCCCCGCCGATAGGCATCCAGCAAGCAATAGACCAACGTGGAACCCCGAGCCAAGGTGCTCGGGGTAGGAGGCGGCTTGCGGTCGGCGCGGATGCTTTGAGGTAGTTGGACATTCATCATAAATAACGAAACACTCAGGTCGCAATCTTGCTGCTAATACCCACGCTTCCAATCGATCACGTTCAGTAACGGTTCGCTTTTCAGATAACGGCGGAGATTCTCACAAAACACTTCGAGCCCTTTCGCGTGCTGGACATCGGTCACTGCAGATGTATGCGGTGTGATCAACACGTTAGGCAGTTCCCATAGCTCTGCAGGCGGCGGACCGTTGAACTCGCCTTCGTAGACATCTAGTGCTGCCCCCGCAACCCAGCCCTCGCGCAGGGCTCTGATGAGCGCTGTTTGATCAATCAGTTCTCCACGTGCCACATTGATGAGATAGGCACCCCGCTTCATCTGCCGTAACTCAGCCTCCCCAATGAGCTTATCGGTCTCTGGGGTCCACTGCGCACAGAGCGCGACAACATCGCTCTGTGCTAACAGCACATGGAGTGCTACTGATGGCAGCAGTTCGTCAACGCCCTCTGTTTGTGACTGCGCCTGCATGACTGAGCGGCGCGTCGCCACCACCCGCATCCCTACCGCTTTTGCCAGGCGGGCAGCGTCTCTGCCAATACCGCCAAGACCGACGATCCCAAGCGTTTTCCCCTGGACAAGGACAGACTGATATTGGCGACGGTCGAAAGCTTGCCGGGCTTGATCACGAAACGCCTGCGGCAGTGATTTGGTAAAGAGTAGCGTGGTGGCCAGGATATATTCCGCAATCGGCAACGTGTTGTTGTAGCCACGTGCGGTGGTCACCGTAATCGGACTGCCCCACAGGTCACCCATACGGAGGTTGGACGCACCTGCAGCAGTTTGATGGAGCCAGCACAGGCGCGGGGCACGTGCGCGCAGATCAAGCGGAAAGGGAAAGCGGATACAGATGACCTCGGCCTCAGCCAGTACTGCATCACGCTCTGCCGGGGTCATGGAGCTGTTGGTCACCAAGTGCTGGGGCACATAGCGACGCACAGTCTCAGCCGGCCATGTTTCTGCATACTCCACCTCGAACTGTCCACGAGCATCCACAACACGAATAGCAGGGTCTATCGCGGCAATGCGCTCAACCGGGTTCTCACCCACGGTCCCCAGGAGCAGAACGTTTACAGACTTCATTTGGTATACTCTCTTATTGGGTTGCAGCCACAGGTCCTCACGCAAGTTGTCACAGTGTCCACTGCAGCGATTATCCTCAAAGGACTTCAAGCCAATGCATAGTGATCATCAACACTGCATCGAGTTGCTCAAGTTTCAGGGTCTCATACGCTACTATTTTTCTCCTTTGCGAAGCTGTCAGATGGAACCGTGGGTATGGTAACCGATTTGGTCTCATTCGTTTCAAGTTAACACGCCAAGCTGACGAAGCGCGCCCCGCGCGTCCCAGTAGTCGGTCTGACGGCAGATCTTGCCCTCGCGCAGTTTGAGAACAGAGACTCCTCGCACGACGAAGCGCTTCTGCGAAGCCTCGAAGCCCAGAAACGTCCGATTCGCTCCCCACTGTGCGGTCCATTCCCATTCCACGGCTCCTCCTGCTGAGCCGCCAGACCAATCAAGAAACCGTAAGGTTGTCACACCAGTGAAGAAAAACTTGCTGAAGGCTTCTCGCAGAGCAGGCTTTCCGCTCACATGCTCGCCAAATATGGGATCTTCGAATGCGACGTCGTCTGTGTAATACGCCATACAGCCATCAAGATCCCCCCGGTTATAGGTTTCTAGCCAGGCGCGAACAGTCCCCTCGTGCATGCAACCTCCTTTCGTCGTTCCCAAATGCTCACCCCGAATAGCGCTCATCGCAGATTTTGCTCCGCATTTCCATATCACAAACGCATGGATGATATCGAGAACGAATACGACGAATTCGCCACATCCCCAGCGAACACTGTAAACACATTGCCAAAAGGTGAATAAATTCAGATCCTTAGATTCTTCTCCTTCTTCTTCGCTGCTTCCGCTTCCTTCTGGCACGGCTGCTGCTTAGCACCACTGGTGACACATGCTGGAAGAGAAAAGGGAGGAGAGGAAAACAATGACGTAGCAAAGTGGAACAGCAGCAGGTCAGGCAGTGTGGCGCTCAAACGAAGCGATTACCATCAGTGCTCCCGCTTCGCACGAGCAATACGCAAAACCAACGACACGCAACCAAGAGGAAGATGCAAAATGGATACACGAAAACGGACAGCAGCAGTCGCAATGCTCGTCTCTCTTTCCATGACGTTTGCTACAGCAGCGTTTTGCTTGGACCAGTCGCTACGCCCGAAAGGGGGCAGTTTAGAGCCGACCTTTGAGTTTACTCCTCTTCCCCCAGAGGAGCCGGATGAGCCGGACCAAAAGCCTCGCCGCCCTGGGTCCCCGGTGCTGGTCAGCAGAACTGACACCTCACTGCGCTTCCGCTGGGAAGACAAGTCATCGTATGAACTGGGGTATGACCTCTACCGCGGTTCTTCATTCAGCGGTCCATGGACACTTCTTGCAGCTTGGGGACCTTCACCTGGAGTCAACGGAACCATGGAGTATACTGATTCCGGGCTGAGCCGCGATACACAATATTGGTATCAGGTGCGAGCCTATAACGCCTACGGCGAGTCGACTTTCATTCAGACCTTTGCGACTATCGACGGGCGAGGGGGGATCTGGCGTGCCCAATTGCGACTGCGTACCGCCAATGTCACAGACGCCGGCACTGACGACAGCGTCCACGTCACGTTCAATGATTTTAACGGAACCTGGATTGATTACGGCGGTAATGACTTTGAGCGTGGCGATGACTTCACTTATGATTTGCTCCTCGACAACGTGAGCGAACTGAGCGATATTAACAACATCTATATCTGGACGACAGGAACCGACGGCTGGTGCATCGAAGAGTTGTCCCTGCTGGTCAATAATACAGAGATCTACAATCAGCACTTCGGCTCGACCTCCTCAACCTGCCGCTGGATCGATAGAGACCACAGAGAGACCGAGTACTTGTTCATCACGCGCTCGATGCTGCGTGCGCATCCGCTGTGGCAGTCGTATCAGCAGCCAGTCCCTCCGCTCAGTCTCCTGCGAGACGAACTCGAAAGCCGTATTGAAAGCCTGATAGGCGACGCGATCCATTATGAAAGCGCGCACTGGGGTGGGCTGGACGGCGACCGTTACGTGGAAGTGTCCAGGCTCGATGACCAAGCCGTGCGTGT
>CAZCWX010000389.1:0-5352 GCA_964502465.1 uncultured Enterobacteriaceae bacterium
GCACGCAACGGGCAAAAGTTGTGGGAAAGATATGGGATTGTTGTGGGATTTGTGTGGGAGGGAGGAGGAATCCACTGAGGAGAGGACACCTATTGGCTTATGGTGCTGGCCGCGGCGTGTGGGAGAATGGGACGGATCGAAGGAGGGCTGGCGTGATAGCAGAGACATTGGTGTTGGGAGACAAAAGTGGGACACGAATCTTTGAGGCCGAACTATATCGGCTTGCTGGGGAGCTATTGCTCCGAATCGGAGAATCGGGGACCAGCAGAAGAGCAAGCTTGTCCTCTTCTCCGATTCTGTCTCCGCCTATTCGGTTCCCCGTTTCTTCCCCAGAGGAACATTTCCTGAAGGTCCTTGAGATTGCCCGTCGGCAGAGTGCAAAGTCGCTGGCGTTATGATCGACGATGAGTTTGACTCGGCTGTAGCAGCAGGGGAAGAAGGAAGAAGCCCGTAAGCTGCGAGCGGAGATCTACGGCGGGTAGCAACAGCTTGACAGCACAGCAAAGGAAATTGTAGTCTGCCTGCCTCGTACAGGCCAAGTCGGATGTTTCGCAGTTGACCTGAGAGAGTCATATCCGTGAAGAGGAGGGAGTCTATGCCACCGCAGGTGTTAACCGATGGTCTCCAGTTTCCCGAAGGGCCGGTGTGGGCACCGGACGGTACGCTCTACGTGACCGAGATCGAAAGCGGTCGTATTACAGCGATTGCCCCCGATGGTGCCAAGCGGACGTTTGCCGACACCGGCGGTGCTCCGAATGGTGCGGCACTCGGTCCTGACGGCTATCTCTACGTGACCAATAACGGTGGCAGAGGGCCAGGATACATACAGAAAATCGATGCTCATGGCAAGGTGGAGACGCTCTACGATCAGTGGGAGGGACACCCTTTTCAGGGACCAAACGATCTGGTTATAGATACCCGCGGTGGCTTCTATTTTACCGATCCTGGACCGGTGTCGCGTGAAGGGGTCAAGTTCGGCCATCTCTACTACGCTCGGCGGGACGGGGGTCAGGTCAAGCGGTTACAATATTACTTCTACCTTCCCAACGGTATCGCTTTAACACCAGACGATTCGACTCTGATCGTGCTGGAATCAATAACCGGTCGTGTGTGGGCTATTCCCATCGAGAGCCCGGGAACTCTGACACAGGTGGACGCAGGCGCTCGTGCCGGAGCCCCTAAGGCTTGGCCGGTTTCTGCTTTGCTGACCACGGTACCGCAGCCAGCCGCGCCCGATGGCATGTGCGTGGACGAGGCGGGTAACCTCCTGATTTGCGCTCACAACAGCGGAGCAGTCTCCGTTCATGTCCCTGACGGGACCCCCCTGTCACAGATTATGGTGGAGGACCGGCGACTGACCAACTGCTGCTTTGGTGGTGACGATTTTCAGACCCTCTATATCACCGAATCGGGGCTTGGACGGGTAGTCATGGTCCGCTGGGAACGGCCAGGGCTCCGGTTGCACGATCACTGAGAAGCGGCAGGGACTGCCTCCTACGGTCGAATACGAATTCGCGTTTCATGGGGGAGTACTGCACCCTTCGACAAGCTTAGGGCGAACGATCCTGAACACGCGGAAGTGTAAAACCCCCGCTCGTGCTGAGCTCTATCGAAGCACGAACGGTCACTTCCCATGCTCGAGGAATCTTCCTTGTGTGTTGCAATCTAGTATTTCATCGCAGTGATTGTGAGGAGTGAAGAGGCTGGGGTTGCTGGAAGATTGCTTCGCTTCGCTCGCAATGACATCCCTCTTGGTCATTGCGAGGAGCGGAGCTACGAAGCAATCTTTCCTTATCAAAATTTCTGCGACGGAGCACCAATCTCAGCCGTTTGCTCCTTCTTCCCTACTCTCGGATACCGTCACAGGCCAGGCGAGTTCGCCGCAGGGTTGTAATCTTCCACTTGCCCTGTCCCTTACCACCTGATCCGTTTCTGTTCCCGCTTACTCACAATATAGACACCAGTGGGGGTGTTAAAGTGAGTGCCAAGAATCATCGTATTGGTATCGCAATGCTGGTCGATGAACCGAGTCCGTGTCTCGATGGCGAGGGCTTTATCGACATCAGCTTGCTGGCTCCACTGCGGTTCAGCGATTTGTACTGGATGCACCATCATATCACCGGTGATAATGGCTTCCTGGCCGTTGGAGCGCAGGAGAACGCTGCAATGGCCCGGCGTATGGCCCGGCGTTGGAATGAGCGTGACTTCATCGTCGATCCCCCACACATTGTCCACCCACTCTACCTGTCCCGCTTCGATAATCGGCACGATATTCTGCTGCACAACGGCTTGATCTTCAAGATTCGGCTCGTCTCGCCAATGCTCCCACTCCTGTTTGTTGAACAGGTACGTAGCGTTTGGAAAGGTTGGGGTCCAGCGCCCGTCCTGCAACCGGGTATTCCAGCCGGTATGATCAAGATGCATGTGGGTACAAAACACGTAGTCAATAGATGCTGGGGCACAGCTAACCGCCGCAAGGTTTTGCAGATACGCACCTTGCCGCCCATTCCATTGAGGAAACGCGAGGCGCTGTTTGTCGTTGCCGATACAGGTATCGATCAAGATCGTATGATGGGTCGTCTGAATCAGAAACGTGTGAATGCTTAACAATATCTGTTTCTCAGCGTTCACAAAGTGAGGCTGAAGCCAGTCCAGGTGCGGATCGAAGTCGTCCTTGCGTTTATCGACATAGAGGAAGCGTGGGCTGGTTGGTTCCAGACTATCGAGAACTTTCGTGAGACGAAGGTTGCCAATAGTAAATGATTGGAGCAGTGGATTTGATGGCTCGGGCATGTTTTCTCTCCTTTTTCTCATCTCAAGGGGTTCTGCCAGCATACACTCGATCAGCAAATTGATTTGCTCCGCCAGCGTAGGCTTGCCTAATACGGATCAATTCCCTGTGAATGGAGCCACAGCCCGGTAGCCGGCTTCGGCGAGGCGAGGGAGAAGGTGCCGATAGGTCCAAGGAGAATCCGGGAACCCGTGCAAGCAAAGTGCTAGTGGCCCTTCGCCCATTTCCAAGAAATGGAAACGAATATCGTTTGCCGGTACTGTCTCTGTCTTCAATGTCTGCATCGTTTTCTCCTTTGTGTGTAGGCAATGAAGAGCGGTGACTTCGCCAATATCCGAGAGCGCGATAATTGTCACATTTCCTCAACGCAGCAGATACTTTAGTTTATACGAATCCCCAGCTAGGCTGACAACCTCCTGCCAAATCACCTCCAGCGATGCAACGGTTGCCGACAACTGCTCTACGGTCTCCCCAGGATGAGCCAAGACGCGGGCGACCTTTCCTCTATACTCAGGCGGGCAGAGCGTAAACTGTTGGAGCGCGTCGAGCGCTCCCTTGTCATTAATGAAATACGTCTCATTCAGCGCGTATAGCGCCTGGGTCAGGTACCCGGCAATGCGAGCCAGGCACCCGACCGTGTTATACACGTCCCCGGCGGCGGCAAACCGGTGCGCGAAGAGGAACGCGAATTCTGCTCCCCAGAGCGAGTTGGCGACAATGGCCTGCTTGAGCTGGGGTGGATAGGACATGATCCGCGATTTCAGCCGGGCGATGACCGCTTGGGGATCAAGCAGCGGGACACATACCTGAGTTTCTGCCAGATAGATGACGCTAAAGAACCCGAAGGTGGGTTGTTGGTCATAGTTGTGCTGATATACACCTCGCCACGCTTCTTCAATCGTCCGCTCTACCTGCGCGACATTACGGTAGAGAAAATCAACCTTGCCGACCGCCGTGTGAATCCATGCTCCGCCATTGACCCATGGCCCCCATTCGTAGAAGTCGGTGACGATAGGAGAAGTGTTGTGGCTGAGGTGCGTCGCGATTGCCTTGATGGCATCGATTGAGAAAGGGCAGGATTCTGAGTAATACACGCCAAGATCAAGGTCAGAATGCGCGTGGTGGGTCCCTCGCGCATAGGAGCCACCAAGTACGACAGCAACCACACCTGTGACGGACGCCAACGCTTCTACGGCACTCCTGAGCACCTCGTGCTTATTCGACGGAACTGTATCAGGTACAAATAGGTGCATCACTGAATGATCTTTAGGCTCGGTTGCTTGCCGCCCTTTAAGCATGGCGTCTGCCGCTCAATTCTGTCTGGACCATGTAGCCCTCATCTAACGCCTGGGCGATCGGCGGTATTAACGGTCCTGCCTGTGAGAATCACTAATCGTTATGGCAGGCACAGTTTCGGCGATCCACGCAGTGGCTCGTTAGGTAGACTCTCCAGCCTGGACCTCTTCGGGGTGAGCAACCTCCGTTTTTTTCGCAGGACAAGGGACAACTCTTCTTCCGCTTTTGCGTTCCTTGTCTTTCAGGTCGCGGTAGATCGCATCTAAATCGTAATTGAACTGCCTCGCGTAGGCGTCGCGCACTTTACGCACTTCTTCAACAATGGGGTTTTCCCAGGGCATATCAAGCCTCCAGTAGTTCTTCAGGGGTACAGATAATAACGGGGTCGTACCCTCGCGCACGGCAAACCCGCTCGATTCGGCTTCGTAGCATAGCGTTTGCGAGGTGTTTACAGTTCCACGTCAGTAGATAGTCAACCCTGCTTGTCACCGCAACGGCAATGTGTAAAGCATCGACCTCTGCGTTCTCCGGCAGGGAGCCAAGTTGAATAAGGTCTTTCGCGAGGACTACAGCTTCTTCCGTGATTTCTAGTAAAAGCAAGTCTTCAATAGCGCTCAGCCGTTGCTGAGCGGCTTCCGAATCTCCTGCTGCCACTTCCTCAAGCACTGTCTGCGAAACGAATAATTCAAACTTATCCCGGTGGGTTGCCCACCATTCCTGCGTAATCTGCTGGTGGCCAGCCACAATAAGATCACGGCTCAGTCTGGCAGTCAGATAACTAACGACAGAGGTCTCAACATAGACTTTCCACTTCATACGAGGGGGCTTATACCATATCTCGAAGGGCGGAACGAGATGTTAGGTAACCCACTCAGTCGCCGGTGAGAAATGGAGCAACTGCAACTCCCAAGCCGTCTTGCGAGGGCCTTATAAGCTTAGCTTCTTTGGAAACGTATAATGTGCTGTCATTCACCCCCGCGGATTACCTGTGGCCTCTCACGTTCACTTTAACTCACTCGGATGCAGGGACAGATACTCTCTCACCTCCAGATTCATCCGATCGATTTTGGCGAGATACCCGCCTGCCGATAACCGATAATTCTGCGGATTGGTTTCGACTTGTCGGAGTTTTTCTAACTGTTGCTGAAAATACCTGATCCGTTCCTTCGTTGCCTCAAGTTCTTGATCGTTCCGAATCATCGCTGATCACCTCAGCTATTCGAAGCGTGTGCGTAATTCCGTAGCGTGGATTTCCCTAGATGCCC
>CAZCWX010000390.1:0-5666 GCA_964502465.1 uncultured Enterobacteriaceae bacterium
CTTGGCCCGGACCGGGCCACAGGGACATGTTACGTCGAAGTGCGGCTGCTGCGGGAGGGTAAGCCGTGGGCGATGGCGGGGTGGTATAATGATGAGTACGCCAAAGTCGGGGGGGAGTGGAAGTTCAAGTCGCGCCAGATCGCTGTCGATTCCTTTGGGCCGGTGGGCCAGAGTTCATGAAGCTGGACGCACACACGATAAGCCAGCGGGCATAAATCAGTTGATCATGTTCATGTTGTGGTGCGGGCCTCTGGCCTGCACCAGGTCCTGCAGGCGAGGACGCCTGCACCACAATCATTGCTCAAGTCATTCTTGCGCGATTCCTTAGCGCTGGGGGTGCACAGTCACCGCAGCCCGTGGATCACGCCGACCCCAGCGCCCACGCTCGACGGTACTCAAAAACTCCTGCACCTCGCGATTAAACACCGCTGGCTCTTCGAGGTTGATGGCATGGCCGGTCCGCGGCTGCACGAACAATCCAGCGGTTGGAATGGTGCGTTTCAGAAAGACGCTGGGCTCGATACAGGCGTCGTCTTCATCACCAACCAGAATCAGCGTGGGAATCGTCAGTTGTAAAAACTGTTCTGCAAAATCATACAAAGAAGGCCGCTCGCCTTGGTAGTTTCTCATCGTCAGCGCCGAGCCTTTGGCAGAATGCTGGCTCAGGTGATCGACAAACTCCTGCCAACCACGCGGATCCTTGTTCAACAATTGCACCCGGCTGGCGCTGACGCCCAGTTCCTGCGCCATTGCGGCTGATCCTTCCGTCAGAAACCGTTGCGCATTCACCGCACAGAGCTGACGGAAATCCTCGCGCTGCTCTCTCGGCGAACCGCTGCCGCAGCCGGCGGCAACCAGCGCACTCGCCAGCTGGGGATGCCTGAGCCCGAACAGCAGCGTTGCATACGCCCCCTGGCTGAGCCCGACCACATGGGCTTGAGGTACCCCGATGTGGCGTATCACAGCGGCGATATCATCGGCAAAGTGGGTGTAGTGGTAGGCGGCCTCCTCTGCGGGGACATCGGAGGGCGGATAGCCACGGGCGGCATAGGTGATGCAGCGATACTGGCGCGAGAAATAACGCACCTGGGGTTCCCACTCCCGATGGTCCGCAGCAAACTCGTGCACGAAGACGATCGGATACCCGGTCCCGGTTTCTTCGACATAGAGCTTGACTCCATTGGCGTCAGCGTATGACATGTGTCCCTCCTGGTTCTCGCGCAAGCGGCCGCTGCTGCATCCGCGCCTGTGACTGCCGCGCTGACCGCCGCGTTCGCGGTCACCCAAAAGTAAAGCAATCCCCACTATGTTGCAATGTGAGAAGGAACATCTCCAATAACTTGACAAAGGCGGAGAAGCTGCCTACTCATGCTGAGACCTGAGGGAACAGGCAACGAGCAATTTTGCAAAAAGGAGAATGTGTGATGGCGGACAAACCAGTCGAATTCACTGAACTGCTGAAGGATGCACCGAAGAACTGGGGACGTTGGGGTGTCAACGATGAGCTCGGCGGTCTCAACTTTCTTACCAACGAAGAGGTCCTGCGCGGTATCCGCGCGGTCCAGCAGGGCAAGACCTTTATGCTCGGCGTGCCGGTGGCACGGCCGCAGGGCGATCCGCTCCATCCGATTCGCTCGCAACCGATTCACACGCTGACCCACGACGAGGGCTTTTATCTGAGCGGTCGCTCTCAACCCTTTCCTGGCGGTCTCAAGTATTCCGATGACGTCATCGTCATGTACCCGCAGGGCACGACGCAATACGACGCCCTGGGCCATGCCTGGTACGGCGACCGGTTGTACAACGGCCACGATCCCAAGACCACGATTGGCGGCCTGCAGAAGTGCTCGATCGAGCCCATCGCTAATCATGGCGTGATCGGTCGCGGTGTTCTCATCGACGCCGCCCGGTACAAGGGCAAGAAACACCTTGACCGTGGCGAGGGTGTGACGCTCGATGACGTGCTGGCCGCGGCAAAGCAGCAGGGCGTAACGATCGAGAAGCACGATATCCTGGTGCTGCATACCGGCTGGCTCAACCGGTTCTACGAAGAGGGCCAGCAGGCGTTCTTCCCCGATGGCCAGTTCGATGAACCCGGCCTCGAATACAGCAAAGAACTGGTGCAATGGTTTTATGACATGGAGATTCCGTCGATCAGCGCCGACAACATCGGCTGCGAGCAAGGCTACAATCGCCAGCTCGGCGGGGTTGGCGTACTCCATGCCGCGTTGCTGTGCAACCTCGGGATCATCTTCAATGAAATCGTCTGGCTCAAAGACCTCGCCGACGACTGTGCAAAGGATGGACAGTATACGTTTCTTTTCGCTGGCGCGCCGCTCAAGCTTGTCTACGGCTGCGGCTCGGCGGTCAATCCCATTGCCATCAAATAGGCAGTCGAGGCCATGACGATGGCCTCATTCGACGAAGTACTGACAAGGGATAGGGAACACTCCCCTTTGCCCTTCGACTTCGCTACGCGACGCTCAGGGCGAACGGGAAAGTGGCGAGCTTCCAACCGTTCGTGCTGAGCGTCGCCCGCAGGGCGGAGTCGAAGCATGAACGGTATTATCCACAGCTCAAAATAGAAAAACTATAACACATTGTTGCTGCCACTTTTGCGACAGAGCCTACTGCCCTCGGACTGACGAATGCGCCAGGGCAGTGTGTTACGCCGCGCCGAAAATCTCCTCGAAGAACGACACCATCGCCTTCCACGAGCGCTCATCTGCCAACTTGTTGTAGGCGAGACCTGGCACGCCGACGCGGTCTGCGTCCAGATTGGTGAAGCTGTGCACCGTGCCACCATAGCTGATAATTTGCCAGTCTACCTCTGCCTTGGTCATCTCCTCGGCCAGGGCATTGACCTGCGCAACCGGGACGAACGGGTCGTCGGCACCGGTACACACCAAGACCTTCGCCTTGACCTGTCCGCTCACGGCCGGGCGTTGCGTCTCCAGCCCGCCATGAAAGGAGACGATACCCTTGAGCGGCGCACCGTCGCGGGCAAGTTCCAGCGAGAAGGTACCGCCCATGCAATAACCGATCGCTGCTACCCGGCTCGCATCGACCTGCGGCAATGAGGCAAGCTTGTCGAGGGCCACCCGTGCGCGATTGCGGAACTTTGCTGGGTCTTCACGCAGGGCGCTGGCATATTTGATCGCCTCCTGCAGATCGTTGTACTCAACGCCATTGCCATAGGGATCGCCCGCCAGCGCAACGTACCCCAGCGCCGCCAGCCGCTCAGCCCGTTGCTTAGCATGGGTGCCCAAACCAAAAGCCTCGGGCATGACCAACACGCCAGGGCGCTTCTGAGATGTCTGGTCATCGAACGCGACAAACCCCCGCAGGGTCACGTCGCCGTCCTGGTACTCGATATTCTGCGTCGTCATGTCACTTCTCCTCTCGTTGCGTCCCCTCCTCTGGAGACGTGTCGTTGCAATAATATCACCCTCGGCCTCTCTCGCAGAAAGGCCACGTGAAAAGACCCTGATCTTTTGGCAGCCTCGACTGCTGAAGTCAAGTGTTCTGGGCTATGAGGTTTGCTCACTGGTCCACAAGTATGGTAGGACGCAAAGGAGGAGAAAAGAAACCACACAAAAAGGAGGACTCCTATGAGTCGCGCGTATAACATTATTGATTCCGATGGCCACGTGTTGGAACCCCCCGATTTCTGGGCCGACTATGTCGATCCGGCATACCGCGAGCGGGTACCAAAACTCCTGGTCGATACCGATGGAAAAGAACGGCTGCTCATCGAAGGCAGGATGATTGGCGGCGCCAAGGGCCTTGGCTTTGCCGGCGCCATCGGCGCGCGACAGGGAGCGGCCTCAATCGACATCAAGTACGTCGAGGGGAGAAAAGGAGGATTTGATCCCCACGCCCGTATGCCCGATATGGATCTCGATGGCATCGACGCCGCATTTCTCTATCCCACACTAGGCCTGCTCTCCGGGGCAATTAGTGATCCGCCGTTGGCTGCTGCGGTCTGTCGCGCCTACAACCGCTGGCTCGCGGACTATTGCAAACCGTATCCGGATCGCCTGTTTGGTGTGGCGATGCTGCCCATGCAATCGGTAGAGCTGGCGATCGAAGAGATGCGCTATGCGCGGAACCAATTAGGCATGCGCAGCGGGTTTCTGCGCCCCAATCCCTATAACAATCGTACGCTGAGCGATCCGGCCTACGATCCGTTCTGGGCCGAGGCACAAGAGTTGGATTTTGCCATTGGTATTCATGAAGGGACCGGCGGGATGCCGGCCGCAGGCGTCGAACGCTTTGAGAGCCCAGGCGCGAAACATATCGTGTCGCACACGGTCGAGATGATGCTGGCGAGTTTGAGTGTCATCTGGGGTGGGGTGTG
Source organism: uncultured Enterobacteriaceae bacterium (assembly GCA_964502465.1). Taxonomy (GTDB): domain Bacteria; phylum Desulfobacterota; class Binatia; order Bin18; family Bin18; genus CAZCWX01. The sequence goes on from CAZCWX010000390.1 coordinate 4,361, forward strand.
CGAACGGTTTCCTAAAGTCCGCTTCGCATTTCTTGAATCGGGCGGAGGATGGATCGTGCCCTGGCTCGATCGGATGGACCGGCATTTCGATGACAATGGAGTGTTCAATGATTCCTCCCTGCGGATGCTGCCCAGCGAGTATTTCCAGCGGCAATGCTGGATCTCCTTTGAACCTGTGGAAGGCAGTTTGTCGGTGCTGGCGGAATACCTGGGTCCGCACAAGATTCTCTGGGCGACCGACTACCCACATCCTGACGGCTTCTTTCCCGGAGCGCCCAAGATGATTGCTAAGAAACTGCCGGAGAAAGCCAGACGGCAGGTGTTGGCTGAAAGTGCCATCCAGTTCTACAAACTGACCTGAGACCAGCTCTCTCCTTCAAGTAATCTTCGTGAGAAGCTGCTTTCCCTTCGACTCCGCCACTAACGCGGCTATGCTCAGGGCGAACGGGGCAATATCCCTCACACAACGGAAGCTGCCGTTCGTGCTGAGCGTAGCTTTAGCGAAGTCGAAGTACGAACAATGAAATGATCCCATCTACCTGCGCGAATTGCGTCGCGGCGTGTCATTTGCCATTATAGGGCCTGGCTGTACGATTCCTGGTGCGACCACGTGTCACACAGGAATCAGTTTGAACAGCCTTCAAATGAACGCCGACCGTAGAGGCAGGGGCATCGCGACGAGCATTGAACGCATCTGACTCTCACCACTCTAGCCGACACAGCTGATTGCGCTATGATGCTAAGCCACAGGAAATAAACACACTGGAGGGAAACGAACCATGCGCGACGGATTCAAGATTGTCGATACTGACTCTCACATGATGGAGCCGGAGTGGTTGTGGGAACGCCATATGGAAGACGCCTACAAGTCGCAAGCGCCAAAGATGGGCCAGGCACCTGGGTCGGGGCGACGTACCTTCCTGGTCGAGGGCGAATCGTTTACCCGCGAGAAGGGCAAGTATCCAATGGCAGCGCCGGCATTTCTTAAAGCCGCGCAGACAGCAATGGAGCGCTTCAAGAAAGCTAGCAAGACCGGCTTTAGTGCGCAAAGCCGGCTGGAGGACATGGACGAGCAGGGCGTTGACGTCCAGGTTCTCTATCCGACCTTTACCGGCCAGATGCTCGGGCGCGAGTTCCGCGACACCAAGCTGCTGGCTGCCTGCTGCCGCGCCTATAACAACTGGGCGGCTGAGTATACATCGGTGGCATCTGAGCGGCTGCGTTGGGCGGCGGCACTGCCGATGCAGGACGTCGAGGAGGCGATCACGGAAGCGCAGCGCGCGGCGCAGAACGGCTGCGTCAGTTA
>CAZCWX010000391.1:0-3195 GCA_964502465.1 uncultured Enterobacteriaceae bacterium
TTGTCAAGAACGACAGCATTATGACTTCACATTCGCTGATTCCGCAAGCGATGTATCATGCATTCGCGACCTACGGCTCGCTCATGGATTCAGCCTTGCCGCTTTCGCGGCGCCAGCATGAGATGATCGCCACGACGGTCTCCACCCTCAACCGTTGCTTTTATTGAATCGAATCACACGCAGAGTTTCTGCGAACAGTGAGCCTGGATAAGGAACTGGTGGAGGCACTGAAACGCGACTGGCGCACAGCGCACCTCGATGAGCAGGATAAAGCCATGCTCACATATGTTGAGAAACTGACGAAGAACCCGGTGTCGATCTGGCGAGATGACATGGACGCCTTACGGGCAGTGGGCTTCGATGATACCGCGATCTTACAGATCACGCTGATTGCGTCTTTTTTCAACTACATCAATCGCGTAGCCGATGCGTTAGGGGTGGGGCGAGAGTAAGAGCCTATGACCGAAGCCGATACCTGCCGCAAATATGTCCTCCCCAAGCTGATTACCGTGGGCTGGGACAACGACCCCCACTCGTTCACGGAGCAAAAAACTTTTACCGATGGACGGATCGTTGTTGCGGGGAGTCTGACTCATCGGCGACGTCAAAAACGAGCTGACTATCTCCTCCGTTATACACGAGATTTTCCGATTGCTGTGGTTGAAGCAAAGGCAGCGTACAAGACCCCTGGAACTGGACTGCAGCAGGCAAAGGAATACGCGGAAATCCTTGGCTTGAAGTTCGCCTATGCGACAAACGGACATGGCATCATTGAGTGTGATTATCTCACTGGACAGGAGAGGCAGGTTGATGTTTTTCCTTCTCCCGACGAACTCTGGGCACGGCTGCAAGACCAACAGGGACTGAGTGATGACGGAGCACGTCACTTGCTCACTCCCTCGTACCATCTCAGCGGTAAGAGTCCGCGCTACTATCAGGAGATTGCCATCAATCGCGCAGTACAGGCCATTCTCCAAGGGAAGAAACGAATCCTCCTCACAATGGCAACTGGAACGGGCAAAACGATTGTAGCCTTTCAAATCTGCTGGAAGCTGTGGAACACCCGCTGGAACCGGACTGGCGAGTATCGTCGTCCCAAAATCCTCTATCTGGCTGATCGCAACATCTTGATTGACGACCCGAAGGACAAAATTTTTACCCCCTTCGGTGAAGCGCGTTGGAAGATCGAAAACGGCGAAGTGAACAAAGGCCGAGAGATGTACTTCGCCATCTACCAGGCCCTCGCCAAAGATGAACGCCGACCAGGCCTGTACAAAGAATACGTCCCAGATTTCTTCGATCTCATCATTATCGATGAATGTCATCGTGGCAGCGCTCGCGACCTGAGCAACTGGCGAGAGATCCTGGAATATTTCGAGCCTGCCTACCAGCTTGGTATGACGGCAACCCCGTTGCGCGAGGACAACCGGGATACGTATCGGTATTTTGGCAACCCGATTTACCAGTATAGCCTCAAGCAAGGCATTGAAGACGGGTTTCTCGCGCCCTACCGAGTACACCGTGTCCTGAGTACATGGGATGCAGCCGGATGGCGACCGAGTCAAGGCGACCTGGATCGGTATGGTCGAGCAATTCCTGACGAGGAATATCAAACAAAAGACTTTGAGCGGATCGTTGCATTGCGTGCCCGTACAGAGGCTATCGCCCACCACCTGACCGAATTTCTCAAGAAGACCGACCGTTTCGCCAAAACTATCGTCTTTTGCGTGGATCAGGAACATGCTGATGAGATGCGACGAGCGATGAACAACCTTAATGCTGACCTCGTGCAGCGGTATCCAGACTATGTCTGTCGTGTGACGGCTGACGAAGGGCAGATTGGCCGCGGCCATTTGAGCCGATTCCAAGAACTGGAAACAACCACGCCTGTGATTCTGACCACCTCACAACTGCTCACCACTGGTGTCGATGCGCAGACATGCAAGAATATTGTCTTGGCCCGCGTGATCAACTCCATGACCGACTTCAAGCAGATCATCGGCCGCGGCACGCGCGTGCGGGACGATTATGGCAAGCTCTATTTCAATATTCTCGATTACACTGGCTCTGCGACGCGCCTCTTTGTTGACCCTGATTTTGACGGTGAACCAGCGTTGATCGCTGAGGAACAGATTGACGAAAACGGCATACTGATCCCTGGCAGCGAGACTGTTGAAGTCACTGAACCGGAAATGTACCCGGAATCGGAGGAAACTGGAGGTCTAACGGACCGGCCACAGGTATCTGAGGATGAGGAGGTCGAACGACGGAAGTATTATTTCGATGGTGGCCAAGTCGAGATTGCTGCCCATCTCGTGTACGACCTCGATCAGGACGGTAAACAACTCCGTGTTGTGAAGTTCACCGATTACACGGCTGAGAAGGTGCGGACGCTGTATCCGTCTGCTGCTGAACTGCGTACGCAGTGGGGAGATTCAGAACAACGCTCAGAAATTATTGCCCTCCTCGAAGAACGAGGAATCACGTTCGACGAACTGGCTGCAGCGACCAATCAGCCTGAGGCTGACCCTTTTGACCTGCTCTGCCATGTGGCGTTCAATGCACCGTTGCGCACGCGCCGCGAGCGGGCTGACTTGCTACGCCGAGAGAAAAAAGATTTCTTCGAGCAGTACGGACCTGAGGCGAGGGCTATTCTGAATGAACTGCTAGAAAAATATACCGAACACGGCACGGCGCAGTTTGTCATTCCGGATGTGTTGAAAGTCCCGCCGATCTCAGAGCGGGGAAACGTCATGGAGATTGCAACCCTGTTTGGCGGGCCGCAGAAACTGCGGGAAGCAGTCAACGAGTTACAGACTCTGCTCTATGCAGCGTAGGAAAGAAACTGCCATGGGTAAATCGAAAAACCAATCTGAGTCGCAGGCGCAGCCGAAAAGAGAAGGTGTGACGAGAATAACCGTTTGTGGTTACAAGTCTATCAGCCAAGAGCAATCGATAGAAATCCGACCACTGACGATTCTTGCTGGAGCCAACAGCTCGGGAAAATCTAGCATAATGCAGCCTCTTCTCCTGCTCAAACAGACGTTGGAAGAGACCTACGATCCTGGTGCACTTTTGCTGTATGGTCCGAACGTGAAGTTCACATCTGTAGATCAATTGCTGTCCAGTATTGGAAAGATGGGACGCGCTGGTGTGTTTGAAGTTGGTATTAAGCTGGAGGCCGGTACAACACTG
>CAZCWX010000392.1:0-5067 GCA_964502465.1 uncultured Enterobacteriaceae bacterium
GAGAAGACCGTGAGTGGTCGTTGCACAAGCGCGGCATGTACCCTACCCCCTGGTTCACCGGACTTTGCTGTGTGGTGCCAGCTCGTCCGAGGGGCGCGAGCCTGCTATGCCCTTCGTGTTCCTCGCCTCGCAACGCGGTCGCCGGCTTCCTTCAGACCCCACCTCGCGGTGACGCCCTTGCCTTGGACTTGTAGTTATCCTCATGTATCTTGCGACGCATGAAGGTGAACCTCCTACAGGGGACTTACACCCCATACACTCACGCCCATGCCGGGCGTACACCACCGCCTCCAGCGCGACCGCGGCCCGCGAGCGGTTCTGAGTGAAGGCGAAAGGATATGGTGGGGCCGCGGCGGCTGAGGCTGACCGTTAGCCAGACATCGCAGGAATGTGAAGAACGTGAAGAAGAAGGGAATGAGGCGAGGCTTCACGAAGCAGGTCGAGGCCGAGGTGTTAGTAGAGTCCCGGCGCCGATGTGCCCTCTGCTTTGGGCTTGATGGCGACACGACTGAGAAAGAGGGTCAGCTTGCCCATATAGATCGCGATCCGACGAACAGCGCCCGCGAGAACGCCGCGTGGCTCTGTACGAAACACCATGCAAGGTACGACTCGAGAGCCAGGCAGACGAAGGGCCACACCCCGGATGAGCTACGCGCGTATCAGCGCATGCTGGTTCAATACCTGCAGTCTCCCGGCACCTGGCCAGATGCCCGGCAGCCCAAGACGAAAGGGCCGGGCGTCACGCTCGCGGTCTTCGACCGTCGTGTCCCGATCTATCGGGCCACCATCGCGTTCATTCGGGCCATGGTGAATGGTGGGCGAAAGGATCGGAAGGTCCCCCTACAGTTTGCCGCTGACACCGATGAGGCTCTGTTCTTGTTCGATGACAGCCTAGCCAACTACTTGGTGTCCCTCTATCGGCGGGCTATCAGGCTCCAGACATTGGCGATCCTGATTGAGCCCCCAGAGCACAGGACTCGCGAGTTGATTGATGAAGAAATGGAACTGATGCTGTGGTTCACCGAGCAGTTCGAGGAAGCACGGCGGCGGTTCGCTCCGTACTTGCGGCTGAGCGGGGTAGCTGGCTAATCGGGTAGCCAGGGAGGTCACCCTCCCCACACCACCGAGCATGCGGGTCCGCACTCGGCGGTTCAGGCAGGAGGTGAGGCGAGAGCAGTCTCGCTCAAGGCTGGGTCGATGATCCTCCGCCGCAGAGCCGTTGCCCGGTGCGGGCCTGGCGTTGTCGAGGCGGTCATCCCTCCTCGGTTCCAGTCTATGTTTCGATCGCGACGTCGTTGACTATCAATCTTCAAGGGAAACCCATTTCTGGTGACGCCAGAGGTGAAGACGTCGGCATCTCTCTCCAAGAAGAAGGGGATCGCGCTATTTTGAAAGAGCCTTTTAACAACACAACAGTTTCAATGGCTCTGAAAGGGTTAAATGCGGTCAACGTAATCGTTAACCCAACAGGTGTTCATATTCTTGGCAATTATGAGCCCACCGAGGTTGCCCATCGGTGCTGCGTGACACTCTGCGGAACAACAGCTTGTTGTATCCATGCGTGTGTTACTTGCGGCAGTACTACGGCATGTTGCTAGGCAAAACCTGTCCCAATCGTCTCTAGTTGCGTCATCCTACGAGCGCGCCGCTGACTACTTGAAGATTAGGTGTTATCTTCGCAACAAACGAGGAAATACGTATGAAAGAAAATTATACCGCGGTGATCAAAAAGCACAGCCAGTGGTGGATTGGATGGATTGAAGAAGTGCCGGGCGTGAATTGTCAGGAGGCAACCAAGGAGGATTTGCTAGAGAGTCTCAGAATCACACTCCGAGAAGCATTAGAATTTAATCGCCATGAGGCCTTGGAAGCCGCAGGGGACAGCTTCGAAGAAGAATCGATTACCATATGAAACGTGGGGACCTGCTTCGGCATCTCCGCGCTCATGGCTGCAAGCTTCTCCGCGAAGGAGGGAGACACTCTTGGTGGCATAACCCGAGCCAGAACAAACGGTCCTCGGTCCCGAGACACAATGAGATCGACGATGACTTGGCACGGAAGATCTGCAAGGATCTCGGTGTTCCCTCCGTGAAGTAACACCTAACAACGCCGTCCACGTGACCGCCGCCCACTTGCGGCTTGGAATGAAGCTGGAAAGCCTCGTCTGGGCGGCGGTGATCGCCCGCAAGGTATCGCCGTGCTCCAAGAACGCGCGGGGGGCACAGACGTTTGCGGCGTTCACCAGCGTCGTGCGCACGTTGGCCAAGACTGGAGCCGATTCCGTAGTCGAAGGACTGTTGCATGTATGCCACTCTGCGCAAATGCCCGATGCTTCCGCTGAAGCTTGTCACCAGAGCCGCTAATCAATTACAAAGAATACAAAACTCCAATTTATGAGATTCGATTCAAATGGGTAGATGAGGGATTATTTTCAAAACATATCAAATTGGCAGTTATAGAATCGGTGGAGCGAGAAGAAATTAGTTCTTAGGACACTTCAAACAGCCGAAGGTTGCAGAGGGCTTCCTACAAAGGACAGAAGAATCCCTATGATAACGAGTTGAATAATCCAACCAACGGCACACACCCGTATGGCCTGACCTATGCTTTCGTAGTCGAGCGCCTGTCGGATGGCAACGACCATTGCCACGAGCTCCCAGATGATCGCACCAAACAACACCAGAGCGCCCAGCCCGGGGATCACCCCGAGCACACGGACCAATCCAGGAGCACTCGCAAAGCCGATGGTTCGCAGTAACTGACCTAAGTCCGCCTCAGTGCGAGGACCAGGGAACACGCGAGTGCCAACAATATAAATCAGCGCAGCCCATATGTACCAGGCAGCCAAGGCGATAAGCGAGATTGACACCAGTCCGCCCAAACCCCCACCTGTCGAACTCCCTACTCCGGCAGAGATACTAGCAAGGACTACCACTCCCATAGCCTGGCCAAGCGCTCCGGTGTCCGCTTCGACCTCCTCGTACAGCGTGGTGTCGAGCTTCGCGGCTCTAATAATTCGCTCCACAAACCCAGACTGGTTCTCTAGCAGTTTTTCCATAGATGCACTTTCAAAACGGCAATTCCTGAGTACGCCGAGAAAGGACTAGAGGTTTGAGATGACATCAAGTCTAGCAGAGCACTCTCAATTGCTACGGATAACCTGGACGACGTTATCCTCGAACAAGAAGAGATTAATCATAACCCTCGTCCCACCAGGATTCCCGTTGAGCGCACAGAGCGACACTTCATCATCTGGCAACCATTCCCCATCCACTCCAGCTTCGACCTTAAAGCGGTCAGCAGAGTCTACCTCCCAGGTAGTGCGATCATCAAGCTCGATGAACCGTCCAGAGTTGGAAATGTCATCGATTATAAACAAGTCACATACTGTCCCGGTATGGGGTTGAGAGCGAGTAATAACAAAATTTTGTAAATTTTGCTGCCACACCAGCGTCGTGTCCAGGTTCTGGTTCGGGAATCCCTGCGAGACGGCTTCTCCGCTCAGCCCGGTCAGAAATTCCCCTCCAGGTGAGACAACCGTGAACGTCGCCCGGGCAAATTCCACTCCATTGTCCAATACTCGCACCATATGGTCGCCCGCTCCTAACAGATTCCAGTTCCAGAGTAAACCAAAACCGTTGTTGCTGTCGCCACAAGCAGATTGCGTATCGCCGCGTGTGGTCCCGTAGGCAACCAGGATGGGAGCTCCCGAATCAAAGATCACCTCGATACGAGTAGCAGCGCACTTCCAGCCAGAAACCACACCGATACCACTCTGCAGAGAGTTTGGCGCAGGATTTTCCAAAACCGCTCCCCAGGCGAGACCAGAAAGAAGAAAAAAAACGGAACAATACATTAATAGGCGGTTCACAAGAGTCGCTCCTTTCGCGGGTTTTTCCCATTTTCCCAATAGTAGCGTCTCGCCAGGAAAGGTTATAGGACCCCGGTCGAGCGTGTGGTCTGATACCGAGCTTACTCTTTGACCCTTAAGGTCCATTGCCCCTTGTGCAGGTCAAAAACCGGGATGCGCGAACCTCCGCTGACCGGAATCCACACGTGGAAAGTGGAACCGTCTCCGACTGTACTTTCTACCGAGACCGATCCCTCTAGCAGGTCGAGCAGCCGTTGGACGATGTGAAGCCCAAGCCCTGTGCCGATGTACGGCCGAGTGGAAGAACTATCCACCTGATAGAAAGGCTCAAAAATCCGCGAGAGGGCATCCGGTGGAATGCCGATTCCGCTGTCGGCTACACGAATTTCAACACCACCCTCATGACTGCAAGCCTGGATAGCGATACCCCCCTGTTCAGTGAATTTTACCGCGTTGCCAATCAGATTCTTCAGCACCACTTTCAGTTTGTCAGGATCGCTGTGGACAACCGGAAGATCGTGCGCGACGTGCAATACCCAGTCGAGACCCGATTGCTCTATGACATCTTGCATGTCCGCTTCGACTTCTTTGAGCAACTCCGGCACCCGAACCTCTTGCCTGACCACCGGCAACCGCCCCGCTTCCAGGCGACTGATCTCAAGCACAGAGGTGATGAGATCCTGTAGGGCACGGGCATTTCTTTTGATGCGTCGTAAGACGTCTTCTTGCTTCTTTGAGAGCGGGTCAAATTCTCCATCAAGAATCAGATCGGTGTAGCCCAAGACGATGTGCAGGGGAGTGCGCAGTTCATGCGACATGGTAGCCAAAAACTCGCTCTTGGCTCGGCTGGCCGCTTCGGCTGCTTCTTTGACATTCCTCAGCGATTCTTCGCCCTGTTTCCGCTCGGTAACGTCTTCAGCGATCCCGACGACGCGGTAGACCTCGCCTTGTTCATTCCGCACAGGAAAGGAGCGATCCCAAATCCAGCGCACTGCTCCATCCGGGCGCACGATCCGATACTCGGTGTTCGTAAACTCTCCTCCACATTGTCTCCTCAGCATCGCACGCACGCGTTGACGATCTTCTGGATAGATTGTCTCCAGCCATACCTGTGGATTTGTTAGGAGACTCTCACACGAGCGCCCCCAAATCTCCGCATACGCGGGACTGACGTAGATGAGCAGGGACATTCCCGG
>CAZCWX010000393.1:0-4019 GCA_964502465.1 uncultured Enterobacteriaceae bacterium
CTCAACTGCGTAACACGGCGCGTGCTGTAACAAGCGCACCCTGGCTCACGCCCCATGCTCCGTTCTGGACCAGTGCGCTCGGTGTCGTGCTCGGTCTCGGGGTCGGCTTTGGCGCATTGTTTGGCATTACGGGGGTCGCAGGCATCGGCTTCTGTCTGTTGGTTCTAGTTGGAGCATTGTTATGGGCGAAAGATGCCGAGCCGGTGCTGGTCGGGTTGGATGTGAAGGCTCAACCGCCAATTGAACCTCCGAAACCAACGCCTGAACCCGAACCTACGCTGACTGAGCCGCTCGACATGGTTGCCCTGCAAAGCGGGACTTTTCTAATGAGTTCGCCTCATTCCGATAGCAACGCCTATCCAGGGGAAAAACCCCAACATGAAGTGACCGTCTCTGCTTTTCTCATCAGCCGCTACCCAATTACCCGTCAGCTGTATCGTAACCTCGTCGGTTCAGTGCCTGACCAATGGGAACGTGACACTAATGATCAGCGTTTGCCAGCAAACTCTATAAACTGGTTCGAGGCGGTCAGGTTTTGCAACGCACTATCAGCTCATGTCGGGTTGTCGTCGTGTTACCGCATCGACGGCGAGCACGTGGAGTGGGACCGCGACGCCGATGGCTATCGCCTGCCGACCGAAGCCGAATGGGAATACGCCTGCAGGGCAGGGACAACTTCGAAGTGGTTCTTTGGTGATGACCCTGCGGACTTGGATCGCTATGCCTGGTTTGCGGCCAACTCGGGTAATGAGGTTCACCCGGTCGGTGAGAAAGACCCGAATCCTTGGGGTCTACACGATATGATCGGGAACGTTTGGGAATGGTGCTGGGATTGGTTTGCTGAGTATCCTTCTCACCCAACGCAAACGTTGAACGACCCGATTGGGCCAGAGGAAGGCACCTCCCGCGTGCGGCGCGGGGGTTCTTGGGTCATCGTCCCGAGTCGCCTGCGGCCTGCGTACCGGTACGGGTTCGTGCCCGAGTACCGGCACGTCGACATCGGCTTCCGCTGTGTGCGTCGTCCGCGCCGTTAAATCAGACCACATAAGATTCGAACACTACGTAACACCCTGTGCCCATACTCCGCCCGGCGATGAAGTCGCCGGGCTACGAAGCAACGCTCCCTGAAGGGAGCTTAGAACTGTGAAACAAAACTCGGGATGAACAAAGGAGTGGAGGTGCCGAGACTGTCATTGCGAGGAGCGGTAAGCGACGAAGCAACCTCTGTGTTCGGGCAAAGATTGTTTCGCTGTGCTGGCAATGACCCCTTGACTTTATGTCGTACGCTGAGGGGTTTGTCCCATAGTCCTAAAGCCGGCTTCAGCCGGCGCTGTGGTGTAGCTCGGCCAGTTTATGGCCGAGCGGTGCTCTGGCATTTATCAACAGTATCAGTTCATGGCCGGGCGGAGGTGAGTTCACGGCGAGGTCTGGAGTGTCCCAATGTCGTGTGGTTCGATGTAGCATTGATCTGTTGCCCTGTTAATCTATTGTCCCCTTACTCGCGCGTAGCGTGGAGTCAACGATCAAGGCTGGCGGCGCGGACGACGCACACAGCGGAAGCCGATGTTGTCGATCCGGAGCCCGGGCTCGTACCAGAACCGGAATGCAGACCGCGGGCCGAGGTCGTAGAGCCAGGAACCCCCGCGCAGCACGCGGTATTGACAGGAACTAACGACGGTGGGATTAACAACGGGATCAACAATCATCTCTGGACGACCGTGATACGCTTTGTCATCGTAACAATCAGTAACCCATTCCCAGACGTTGCCGTGCATATCGTTGAGATCAAGAGGATTAGGAAGTTTGCTGCCAACCTCATGCGCCTGGCCTGCTGAATTACCGGAGAACCACGCATAGTTGCCAAGCTGTTGCTCATTGCCCGCAAATGACCAGGGGGTGACGCTGCCGCCACGGGCGGCGTATTCCCATTCGGCTTCGCTGGGGAGTGCATACCCGCCGTTCCCCATCGTGCACTAACTCACGTACCGCGTCATGGCCGAGCGCGCGTTGCTGCTTGCGATCCAGTAACAGGTGGACCAGCTTGTCTTTAGGGGGAACATCGGTAGTACGGGTCCGCCACGTGCCATAAGCCCCCCAAGCGACGGCGGTCTTCAGTCCGTGCTGGTGAAGCGCCCAGACGGGATCGGTTTCTTCGTCACCCTCTAACAAATGCGTGTAGCCACTCCAGCACGGCTCGACGGGCTTCGGTTGGATCGCTACCGTTCTGGGTGATAGCCAGGGGCACGGTGAGCCCTGACAGCGCCACCCCTGGTGAAACTGGCTCACCCACAAGATTGCAGAAAACAATCTGCGGCGGGTCTGCTTGCCACAATTGGGCAAGTGCGGTCACCGGGCGTCGATCAATGCCTTGGGCTCCGTCTAACAGCAGGGTCAAGGTTTTTCCGTCGCTTTCTGCTGGGCCGTAATAGTAGACGATGCGCGGTTTGCGTCGCTGCCAGGCCTGTTCCAATGCCGCCCAATCGCGTACCAGGAGTGGCGGCTCGTGATAAAAAGGCCACGCTTGTTTGAGCCGTTCTTCCACCGCACGGTGATGTCCTTCCGCGTCAGACGCAGCGCTGGGAGCAATCATCAGGACAGGGCAAGGCGCTTTCAGTTCGATGACCGGGGAGCCCGGTGCGGTGTTTGGCAGATTGTGCAGAGTTTTGTCGTTGATCAACTCGAAGGTCCAACCGTGCTCACACAGGCTGTTTCCTTCCCAGGTGGTCTCGGTCCAGGGCAAATCGGCCAACTCTGGGTCGTCGGTGTGCAGTCGGACCCGGACTGGATGGCGAATGGGGCGGGCAAGCTCCTTCGAATCAAATAAAGCTCGCAGGACTTTGTCACACTGCTCCTGCGAACCAAATAAGATGTCGAGTAAGGCTTGCCCTGTTCCTTGCCAAGGAGAGCGGTATTCAGCGAAGCGACTATACTGATGCCAATAGATACGTGTGAGTTGATTGCCGTTGCGCTTGAACTGGACGGTCAGTTCATAACGTTTGCCAGTGAGCGAGCGGGGAGGTGAGGGTGGCGCAACCAGCTCTTTCAGGTCGGATGCGGCTTTGGCGTACACCGCGTCGCGCTGGTTTCTCTCGCGCAGGGATGCGACAACCACTGCCGGGTCGTTAAAGCCCTGATATTGGGTGAGCTTGAGGCGCTTTGTTTCCCCCGAGGAAAGCTCCACCTCGATCGCAGCATCATCATGCGCCACAGTGGAGTGTCGCAGATAGAGACAGGCAAGTTTGACATAACCTTCTTCGCAGGCGCGGAGCAGGGAGGGCAATTCATACCTGCGGATGTAATCCGAGGCCAGGAACTCTGGCGAGACTAATAAGATGGCTACTGCGGTCGATTCTAAAGCGTCTTGGATTTCTCGATGCCAGTCCTGGCTCGGCTTGATCTGCTGATCGCTCCACATGTCCAGCAGCGTTGTCTTCTCCCAGGGTTTGAGATGCACGCGAAATTCTTTGAGCAACGCCTGGTCCTCAGCATTGTGACTGTAACTGATAAACACCCGGTTGCGCGGCATCCGGCGGTTCCCCCCTTTAGAGCGAGAAGCAAAAGAGCGAACTCACTCCCCAAATAGACTTAAACATCAGAATGCCAAGGGTGTTGTCAAGATGTGGCAGACAACGACAAGCAGAAGCGATCATGATGAATCCGCTCCTCTCCATCTGCACGTTGCGACAAACCGTCATTACCGGGTATGATCGTGGGCTCTCTCTCCGAGCGGTATACTAACCACCACAAAGTTGAAACACCGCACCGGAGGGCGCGTATCCGTGGGAGGGCTTACCATGCGCAATTTTGCCACTCTGGGCAACCGCAGAGTCGTGCTGGGGATGATTCACCTGCAACCGCTGCCCGGTACCCTGTTTTATAAGGAAGGCAGTTTCAGCCAGACCCTTGATACTGCCGTACAATCGGCCCGCGCCCTCTACGACGGCGGGGCGGACGGCTGTTTGGTACAGACGGTCGATCGTCTGTACAGTGTGAAAGACGAATCCGACCCGGCGCGCACG
>CAZCWX010000394.1:0-5110 GCA_964502465.1 uncultured Enterobacteriaceae bacterium
GATCCCACTGGCCCAATCGCTTTAGGGAACATTGTCCTGCTGCAGAATTTCCTGGCTGGCGTGGACGAAGAATGGTTCATTCTGGTGCATGTGGATATTGAGGCCACAGTCGCACCGGCCCTCGCCGCTATCGGTCCGGCTCAAGCAGCCGTCGTCGAAGATCATGGACAAACCGTAGAGCAGGCCCTCGCAACCATCGCCTCCGCCCTAGAGCAGGTATATGCGACACTGCAGCGCATGCCGGAGCGCTGCGATCCGTACATCTATTACCACCGAGTCAGGCCCTACATCCATGGCTGGAAGAATCACCCGGCGCTGCCGGACGGCGTGGTCTACGAAGGGGTGGAAGCGTACGGAGGAGAGCCGCAACAGTTCCGCGGCGAAACTGGGGCGCAGAGTGCCATTATTCCCTCGCTTGACGCCGCCCTCGGCATCTCGCACAAGGATGACCCCTTACGGCCCTATCTGATGGAGATGCGCGACTATATGCCGCCAGCGCATCGAGCGTTTACTGAGGCGATCGAGTGCGGTCCCGCTATTCGTGCGTACGTCACCGCGCATCGGCAAGACCGCCCTACCTTACGAGACACCTACAACGCCTGTGTGCAGGAGATTGCGCAGTTCCGCTCTCTGCACCTGGAATACGCCGCCCGGTATATTCATCAACAGCATCAGCAGAGTCTGGACAATCCGACCACCGTCGGCACTGGCGGTACGCCTTTCCTGCCCTATCTGAAGAAACATAGAGACGAGACAATGGAGCATCTTCTGTAGCCGCTCTTGGCGCTGTTCGCCTGCCCGTTGTTGGCATCGACGTCCTCCTCTATAATTCCGACGCTATTTTGTGCACTCGGTCGCGTTGACCACTGTTCACCATTGCTGGTCGAGGCACGGGCGATTGCGCAACACAAAGGAGGATCTCGATGATTAAGGCGGCAAGCTTTCCTGAAGCACATGAGAAACGTTACTTCCTTTCGGAATACCCGGCGGTCTATCTCGATACCTACATCACGAACCTGATTGGCGACTTCCGCGATGCGACGGACCCGGCTCATCTCGACGGTGGGCAAGCGCTCTTTGCTGAGTACGGCGAAGGCATCGCGCTCACCCACGCGCATCCCGTTGATCAGTGGCAGATCTACGTGACCGGCGCTGCGCGACTTGCCAAGAAGAAGGTCCACCTGGTGACGATCCAATACACCGACGAGTGGGTCCCGTACGGGCCGATTGAAGTCGCAAAAGAGGGGTTCGCCCTGCTCGCTCTGTGGCCGAAGCCGAACGTAGAAACCTACGAGATGCCTAAGGATGCGGACACGATCCGCGAGCATCTGCGCGGGAAGCAGCGCCGCATACTGTTGAAGCACATCGATATCACCGATGATGCGCCTGCAACCGCATCCGAGACGACACTGATCGAGGAAGCAGAGGTGTGGGCACGCCGCTGGCGACTCCCGGCAGACGCAGCGCTTGAGACTCCGGATCCCTCCCAGGGCGGAGGTCAATTCTTCATTCCTCTGCAGGGGACAATTGTGTACGGAGGACGCGAGTACCCACGCTGGTCGACGGTCTACGTTGGTCCGCAAGATGAGCGGATCATGCTCCGCGCCGGCGCAGACGGAGCCGACGTGCTCGGGACGCAGTTTTTACCACAGCAGAGAGCCCAGCAGTCGCCATGAAGAATTCCGTTCATCCTGAAGTGCTTGCCGACAACACCGAACGGCTGGCACTTCGGTAACCCTTTTGACTCGCCGGCAAAATAGAGGGTTGCCCCTGGCGTCTGTCTCTCAGCCTCGTCCAACGAACGGCATTGTCGTCGCCATCACCGTCATGAACAACACATTGGCATCGAGCGGCAGATTGGCCATATAAAGCACGGCGTTGGCCACGTGCTCTACATCCATCAACGGCTCCACCGCGATCTGGCCATGCGCTTGCGGTACACCCTGTGCCATTCGCGCCGTCAGCTCGGTCGCAGCATTCCCGATGTCGATCTGGCCACAGGCGATGTCGTATTTCCGTCCGTCCAGCGCCGTTGCCTTGGTCAGGCCAGTGAGCGCATGCTTGGTCGCCGTGTATGGTGCCGAGTTGGGCCGCGGTGCCTGCGCCGAAATCGAGCCATTGTTGATAATGCGACCGCCACGCGGTGCTTGGGCTTTCATGATTTTGAACGCTTCCTGTGTACAGAGGAACACACCGGTGAGGTTGATGTCGACCACAGTTTTCCACTGTTCGTAGCTGAGATCCTCGAGTGGGATCCCAGGCGCGCCCACGCCTGCATTGTTGAATAAGAGGTCGAGCCGACCGAACGCCTCCTTTGTGCGCGCAAAGAGGGTGCGCACTGAGGCGGGGTTGCTCACATCGGTTGGCACTATGAGCGCACAGGTTCCTGCCGCACCCGCGTCTGCGGCAACGTGTTCCAGCAGCGCCTGCCGCCGCCCGGCCAGCGCGACTTGGTACCCGTTTTTCAGCAGAGTCAATGTGACTGCTTTCCCGATACCGGTCCCCGCGCCGGTAACAATTGCAACCTTGGTCAACGAGTTCATGGTGTGCTGCCTCTCTGGCTCGTACTGTTACGTCCGTATCAATCCCATTCGCTGTTCGCCCCGGAGCTGATGATGGCCATTGAGAGCGACTGTCCACTCGGCGTGTGAGGAAAAGGTGTTGAGGGCAATGGACCAATTAGAGGCCCGGCCATTTCGTGAACTCGGCATAGGTCCAGTCCGTGGCGATCTTCCCATCACGGCAGGTGAGTACCGCACAGAAGGGTAACTGCCAGGTCGGTCCCTGGTCGGGGTTGAGGAGCACGGCCTCAACAACCACGACATTCCCCGCTGCATGGGTTCGATCAACGCGCATTTCCCGCTTCGGCGCCGCCTGCAGCACATTTTGCTCGACCTGCACAAACTGCTCATGCCCGCGGATAAACCCGCCATTCACTTCGCAATCAGGCGTGTAGCACTCGTGGACGAAGCGTTCGATGTCAGTGTTGTACAATGCTTCGTACTGTTTCGCGACCTCAAGATTACGTTGTTCTTCAGCAGTCATGACTTTACCCTCCTGTGTTTCCGTTTTGAATTTGCACCTCAATGAACACCGCCCCAGTCCATAACGCCCATTTGTATGTCGAGGGACGAAGTTTTTTGAACCCCTCGCTAATGCGGTTGGGATCGTCCAGGATAGGAATCGCCCATCCGACCAGGTCGTTTCCCTCAATGTGCATGTGCACTTCAGCACCTCCTGCGAGATGCTTCCACCACCCGGAATCACAGCCAACGTAGACGGTATCTGCCTCTCGCAGGTAGTTCACGGGAAAAGTGATCGGCTCAGAGGTGTCCTGTTCCCTCAGGGTGATCAGCATGATGCGGTCACTCAGGAGAGCATGCCGCTCAGATCGGAGGATCGTCGAAACCAGGGGATTGGCAAGAACAGTGACGACCACGGCGATACCAGCCACGACAGAAAAGATGATCACGACGCGTCTCCTCATGGCGTGCGGTCCCTGTGCCTCCTCACGGCGGTGGTTACCCGGCGCAGCCAGCTTATGACCTGACGTAAGACATGGCACGGCCAGTAACAAACATCAAACCAGTAACAAACATCAAATAGGATCCCCCTGCGTCATCAGCCCTCTTGATGGACGGGTTCACGCACCTTGCGTTGCTCGTCTCTCCACTCTCCTGCGGTCGGTGGTGGAATGCACGGCTGTGGGCGTTTCGTTCCCCATCCTCCTCTCGCAACGCTTGTAAAGGAAAACAAGGGGCGGATCAACCGCGCTTTACCGCTCGTCAGAGTTCTGTGGTCATGGTTCTCTGTAGAGAGGATCGGATCAAAACCATAGTTGCCTGTCGATAACAGCCTGTGAAGATCATTGTTACGATAGAGCCAGTCTCTCTGGTCAGAATCCTGCTCCTTCCACGAAGTCAAGCGTTGCACGCGCGCTCCACAAATAGTCTTCCATTCCAGCGGAAAATCTGCGAAGCTCCGCTCGTTGGACAGCAATCTTGAGACCACAGACAACTGCACAGAGCACAGAAAAGGAGGGTATATCATGACAGCCGACGCACCCAAGATGTATGACATCGCTATCGAAGACGTCGAATACATCCGCCACGGGGACAAGCCGTTGCTGGCTCGTCTCTTCAAACCGCGTGGCCAAGGGCCGTTCCCAGCCATCGTTGAACTGCATGGCGGTGCCTGGAACCTGGGGGACCGCCTGATGGACGTCGCGATTAACGAACCGCTGGCGCAAAGCGGCGTGGTCGTGGCCGCGCTGGATTTTCGCATGCCGCCTGAGGCGTCGTACCCGGCCTCGCTGGCCGATATCAATTACGCGATCCGCTGGCTCAAAACCCGTGCCGCAGAGTTTGGCAGCCGTGCCGATCTAGTGGGGGCTTTGGGCAGTTCGAGCGGTGCACACCAGGCCATGTTGGCTGCCATGCGACCGCACGATCCCAGATACGCTGCGCTGCCCCTCCCGGCTGGTACGCCGGCTGTTGATGCCAGCCTGCGCTGCGTCGTCCTGTGCTGGCCGGTGATCGATCCGCTGGCGCGCTACCATTATGCCAAACAGATCAAAGCCGGAGGTAAGCCGTACCCAGAGTTAATCGATCTTGTCCTCCCCCTGCATGATAAGTACTGGCAGACTGAAGAAGCGATGGCTGAAGGCAACCCGGTACTGGCACTGGAACGCGGCGAGCGGGTTGCACTACCACCAGTGCTCTACGTCCAAGGCACTCATGACGTTGCGCACCCTCGCGTTGACCTCGACCGTTTTGTTACGCAGTACCGCCAGGCAGGAGGTCAGGTCGAGCTGGAGCTGTTCGAGGGTGAGGCCGAAGGGTTCATTATCCGGAAGCCGTCGTCGCCAGCCTCCGGGCAAGCGCTCAAGAAGATTGTCGCGTTTGTCCACCAGCAGCTCCGGTAAACAGAGAAGCACTGCAAAAGCAGAAGAGCCTATCCGGCTAGCCTAAATCAGACCACAGCAGATTGGCACACCGATACTGTCACCCTGAGCGAAGCGAAGGGTCTCTCAGTCAGATTCTTCGCTGCGCTGCTCAGAAACAACATGCGTAGTGACGACTGTTGTCGTCCCCCCTGCCTCGCCCGCGAC
>CAZCWX010000395.1:0-3240 GCA_964502465.1 uncultured Enterobacteriaceae bacterium
GCAGGGTGGCTGTGGCCGCAAAGAGGAGCTGGAGCCAACGGTCGGCCAGGGCCTGCAGATAGCGGATGAGTTTGAGGACGCTCAGTTCGCGGTGCTGGCGGGTCCACAACGCGGTGCGCAGGGCCGGACAGAGCGCATAGGGCAGGACGATGAGCAACAGTCGCCCGTAGAGATAGCAGCGCGTGGGCTCCGGGGTCTTGGTGGGGAGGGTGGCGAGGTGGAGATCACTCTTCCAGGACTTGAACACGAGTGCGACTTGCCACCGTAAACCGTAGGCCGTGCAGACGGTGGTGGGCGTCCACACCGTACGGGGGACATTGGTGAGGAAGAGGTTCCAGGCCAGGAGTGTCAGATGGGCCTGGGAGGGGGGGTGGCCGCGCTTGCGGGCGGCTTTGCGCGCTTTGCGGCGTCGTTCGTTGACCACGGCGTCAGGCACCCGGGCAGCAATGAGACGTACCGCCACTTGTTCCTGGGCCCCCAGGAAGAGGGGTCGTTCGAGCAGACGCTGCGGTTCGGTACGTAACCACGCCGCTAACTCCACGGGGCGTAGCCGCCCGGCCACGGCCTCACAGAGCGTTGCTTGATGATGATGGCGGGTCAGCAAATAGGCCTCCGCCTGCGCAATCTGCGCCAGGGCTTTCATCTTGAAGTAGCCTAAGTCGAAGAGAAACAACGCTCCCCGCTGGGCGAGTTGAACCACTGTGTCGATATATTTGCTGTCCGGCGTCGTGCCTGCCACCAGCGCCAGATGCGCAAAGCTGTGGCTGAGATACTCCCAGACCAATTGAATCTTGGCCCCAGCCACACTCGCCCCACCGCCATTGCCAGGAAAGCGGTCTTTGAGCGTAGCAGGCAACGCAAAGCTCGTGCTGTCCGCCATGTGGACGGCCGTGAACGTGGCAAACAGCTCCGCCTCACAGACCGTGTCCCCCCTGTGGAATTGGGCAAAGGCCCGCTGGAGCAACTCGCGCAAAAACGCCACCGCCCGTCGGGTCATCCGTTGATGCAACGCTTCGGGGGAAATGTCCACCGGCGTGGGCAACTGCGCCGCCTTGGCCGTCAGTTGCGCCAAGGACGTCCTGCGCGTACTCCACGCCCCCAAGGTCACCAACGCCAGAAACACTTTCCCGGTGATCTTGGACGTGCGCCGGACAAACCCGGTCCGCCGCGCACTGGCTTCGACCTGGGCAGTGGCAAAAAACTCTGTTACCTTCTCCACTATGCCGAGCCACGGTTCGGTCATCGCCGTCTCCTTTCCTTCGTCGTGGATGACAACCCCATGCCCTCCTACCACGCAGCGGAGACTGCGACTTCCCCCACGAATTCACGCACTTATTCCCTTAGCTTCATGCCGATGGCCAGGGAGGTCACCCTCGCCTGGCCCCCTCAGAACGACGCATGCGACTTTCACCGCACTCCGCTCAAGCCTCACACACGCCCCCGCAAGGGCGCGGTCATCAGACCGTGACGATAGCTCTGCGCAGGGACCATACCTGTGGCCAGGCCCGAGGACGCCTGTCGCTCTCGGCGACCCATTGTAGACTGAGCCTCGGTTGACGGTTTGCTCAGTCTTCTCGCCGTGTGACACCGGCAGGAAGTCAGCCCCCTTGCGGGTCGGGGCAAAGTTTGCACCCCTATCCGCACCATTACCGCACGGCGTTCGCTTTCTCCCGCATCTTTTACCTGCAGAACCATTCCCCGTCCTTACGGTTGGGCGACTCTTGTTCCCAAGAGAGTCATACCAGCTTCCCACGTTTCGCAGGGTGTACCTATAAACGGGGTGAGGGCGCCTCTGTACACCGGGGGGGACTGCACGTGCGTCGGGCGACCGTTAACATCCCCCGCACCTGCCGTGTTTAAGAAGGTCATTGCCGACTTGTCCGCGAGCTGACTAGCCCTAGGGCTTGAGAGAAGAAACGATAAAGGAGGAAAAACCGCAACCTGCTCGGCTCTCACGAACCACCGCGCAGCGGTTTAGTTCAACGCCCGCCGTCTCGGGCCGCCGCCCGGGCCAAGACTGTTCACGTTCAGTCCAAACCGCCACCGGGCGGCGGTCACGAGCACGGCGCTGGTTAGGCGGCAGGCTCTCTCGGTTCCTTCCCCGCAGGTCTGAGCTGGAGTACCTTGGCCTGTATCCCCTCCATGATCACATCGCGCACGAAGGTGCTGGCCTGCAGAATCTCAATCCCAATCAACTCCCCCTTCTCATTCAGTTCCGCCGTGATGTTGGGACTCAGTTCGATACTGTTCGCTTCCGCCTCCTCGGTAATGATGAAGTGCAGAATATCTTCTTGCTCGAAGTACGATAGCTTCGGTTTTGTCATAGTCGGAATCTCCCTGTTCGCAGCCGAAAGGTGATCTGTTGCCGGGTTGTGGCATGCAGGGTGATGGGCGTCAGGGTCTCTCCTTCTTGTTCATACGCGACCAGGACTAAGAGGCTGCCATGTCGTCCAACGGCCACCATCCGCTGCGTGGTGGTATCGAAGTAACGCTCCTCCGAAAAGCGTACGATCTGTTCAATGGTGGGAAGATCAAACCCTCGGAGTCGAGCCCGATGTTTCACGTAGTCAGTCCAGATCACCATTTTCGTTCACTTGCTTTGCGAGATCAAAAATCTGGATATGTTCGTTTCGTTCTTTTGCCACCTAGCACCCAGCACAGCGGCAGTTTTGGAGCGCCGAAAGAGCGGAAAAACTGCCCGGCTGCTGCTTATTGTTAGGCTCAAAGCCCAAATTTATCAATTATCTCTCCACTATAGAAGTTGATACCACGAAGAATCAGCTCATTAATGCCCCATTCTTTCTGCTCTGCCAGAAACCGATCAGCTGCTGCTTGTAACTGAATTGGGTCGTAGTTCTTTGCATTTCTTAGTTGTAAAAAATCAGACGGCTGCAAATTATCAATAAACCAAACACTAGAAGTGAATTTCCTCTCTTCACCTTTGGGCTTCCACACAAACTCTTTTTGTTCTGCTGATAAGGTGCTTGAAGTCAGATGAATTTCAAGATTTCGCAGTTCTCTTAGAATGTGAAGAAGTGGATTGGAGCTATCATTAATTTTTATTGCAGATTTAGTGCTACCTGCATTATTAAGATCTCTCACAAGTGTCTCTTCCATTGAAACGAACTCTGCGAGTGATGCCCTCAAAAACGACTCTCGTAATCTATTCCTCTTATCAAGATCATTATGGAAGAGCGTTTTTTCATCTCCAGTTATAAACCAGCAAAAACGCATAGCACC
>CAZCWX010000396.1:0-3768 GCA_964502465.1 uncultured Enterobacteriaceae bacterium
GAACCGTTGATGCCAATGATCTCCAACTTTTCGAAAGAGGTGTTTCCACGTGATCCTCGGGGAGAGCCGATTCTCCCTGTGGTACGACCGGTATGGGTGCAAGATGGCCAAGCGCAAGCCTTTGCGTTTTCGAGCGAGTCCAGTTGGGCACTGAAAAATCGCGACCGCCTCGAACGAGGCGAACTGCGGTTCAAGGCTGATGAAGATGCACGCGGTCCACTTCCCGTAGCGGCGGTCGCAACGCTTGGAACAGAGCAGCCTAGTAAAATCGTCGTGATCGGCGACTCGGACTTTGTCAATAATTTCTATGCGCGGATACCGGGGAATGTTGATTTCTTCATGAATACAGTCGGATGGATGCTTGATCGACCTGAGTTATTGTCAATCGGGCGTAGCCCTAATGTGCCAGACGCGAAACGCGTGGCAACTCCGCAGCAGGGTCTCTATTTATCCGCGTCCCAGTCACGGATGTTCTTTTGGCTCATGGTCGTTGTCGAACCGGTGTTGGTGTTTCTTCTTGGTATAGCGGTGGTTGCCTGGCGGAGAAAAAGCGGATGAGTGCAGAAGGTCGTCGCGTACTCGTGCTTGGGGTGCTGGCCTGCTTCCTGGGAGGATATACTTACGCCACTGCCCCAGAGAAAAAAGGCCTCGATACGCAGATAGAACAAAAAACTGAGCGCCCTGTGCTCGATTTTACTGCTGAACAGGTCACCCACATTGACCTGTTATTTGATGGTGAACAGGTGCGCTGTCAACGCACGGCCGAAGGGTGGAAGCGACTGCCCAGTGGTGAGCCGTTACGGGCTGAGGCAGTCGATGAGTTTCTGGCAAACCTGCAGAAGCTCATCAACTTGGGAGAGGTTGACATAGGCAATGCCTCTCTTTCTGAGTATGGCCTTCATCCGCCTTCTTCACAGGTTGTTCTACAGTTTGCGGACGGCAGCACCCGTTCGCTCGCCTTAGGCAATCGCAATCCTGTACAGACCAGCATGTACGCCCAAGTCAATGGGACTCCACCGGTCGTCCTGGTTGGCGCAGTCATCCTCTGGGACATGCGGAAGTTGGTGATGGCGGCGAACAGTGTGGGGTAGGTGCCAAGACCGGCGTTTGTATTTCGATAAACAACTTCCCCTTGTTAGTGGGTAAGATTCCTTCTCTGTCTTCCCCTCTCCCTTGACGGGAGAGGGTGTCAAGCGGCAAGTGGGACTGGGTGCCCGTTTCCCCCTCATCCTGACCTTCTCCCACCAGGGGAGAAGGAACCCCTATACGTATCCGCACAACGAGAGCCGCACCGTCTTGCTACTATCCTCAGAGCCTTTCCCCTTTACTCACCTGAGCATCTCATATAGCCTCCCCCTGGCTTCTGACACTCGGCTGCGAAGAAAGCCGAGAAAGCGGGTTGCAAGGGGGGAGAAGAGCATGCGCAGACACCGAAGGAGGGGGCAGCGCTGGTGGCGCTCTGTGGGTCTGAGCCTGGCAATCGTGGTGGGTTTGGGGCACGGGAGTGCGTGGGCAATTTTTTTGGATAAAGAGGAAACCCTGCGCCTCAACGGTCGTGTGTATAATCGCACGGCGTATGCGACTGAAGATGCGGCGCAGAACACCCGCCTGCAGATTCCCTATAGCAACTGGAACATGTTGCAGAACCGGACCTTCATCCAACTGGAGTTGCGGCACAACCTCACTGACCTTATAGCAGGAAGATATACTGGCCTGTTGGCACCCCTGCAGTATCCGCTTGCACCGCTCCGTCTGCTTGATCCAGACGATCTCGATTATTTTGTCACCTACCGGGGAGAATACGATGGGGTCTGGGATTACGGCCCAGATGTGTTCAGTGAAGAGTTTCCGCTGCTTTCTGATTGCGCTCCCATTACCAAAGCGAAAAAGAGGCACCCGCGCGACTTTCCAGGCTGCACCCGCTTAGACACACGCCAACGCCTGCGTAATCGGCATCGCCTGTTTGAGGCGTACATTAACTACACCAAAGGTCCGGTATTCCTGCGCATTGGTCGTCAGAATCTTTCTTGGGGCGAGACAGACGTCTTCCGCCTGCTTGATCAAATTAACCCGCTTGATGCGAGTTTTGGTGGCTTTCTCGTTGCGCTCGATGAGCGGCGGGTCCCGCTCGACATGCTGCGCGCGGTGTATGGCCTGGGCAGTCGTGGTCCCTTTTCTGAGATCAACCTCGAAGGCTACGTTGCGCTTGATGATGAGGTGGCAGAACCAGTCCCGACCGGCTCGCCGTGGTCGACGCCCAATCCACCTGGAATCAAGAGTTTTGTGAAAAAACCGGCGCGTAATTTTACCGACGCTCGCGGTGGGGGCCGGATCATCGGCGTGTTTAGCGACTTCACCTTTAGCATTGCGCATTTCTATACCTATCTTGATGCGTCAACCCTGCGGGTGATGACTCCAACAAAGAAGCCGCCGATCAACCTCGGCGAGTTCGAAGCGGCAGTCCAAGCCGGGCAAACTTCACGCTTCCTGGTCGATAATTATAATGCGAATGTGTTATTCCCCAAGACGCAGATCAGTGGGGCAACCCTGAGCTTTAGCATCCCACGCTTCTATGCGGTCATGCGGAGCGAATTTGCCTATTTCTATGCCGAGCCGTTCTTTCTCAACTCTGCCCCCGATCAAATTCTTGGGCCCGCGCTGACTGGTCAGGTAACCCCGGGATATAAACAAGTGGGGGTTGATCCAGTGACCGGCAGCCCTCTTTTACGATACAAGAACGATATTGACCGCTCAGACGTGGTACGCTGGTCTATCGGTTTCGACATCAACCGTTACATCCGCTTCCTGAATCCCGGCCAGTCGTTCCTCATCAGCGCCCAAGCCTTTGGTACCCATATTTTAGATTTTGATAGCACCCCGCTCACTTCGGTCAGAGACTCTTTTGGTTTTGCGCATTTTTCCGTGCCTGTGCGCGATCCGAACCGGGACAATCAGGCGTTTGTCAACCTCGATTCCTATCAGATCATCAACACGCTTTTACTCTCGACGTCGTACCGCTCTGGTGTGATATCCCCGGCCCTGGCTTTCTTTTACGACTGGCAGGGCTCGTGGGTGGTGCAACCTGGGGTCACGTTCGTGCGTGATCCGTTCCGGTTGACCGTGCAGTACAACTATATCGATGGGCAGTTCAATGGCATCGGGTTCTTACGTGACCGGGATAATCTCATCGTGCAGTTGGAGTTTGTCATCTGAGGAGAATGGCGGTCAGCTTTCAACAATCAGCGATCAGCAAGGACAGGGGGTTGGAAAAGAAGGGAAAGAGAGAGCTGAATGCTGAGAGCTGATGGCTGAAGGCCTATTCAAGGGGACGTGGACAGGTCCGCGCAGGCACGGCTATAGTGCTGGTACTTCTTTGTGAGGAGAATGTCATGGGTTTGCGCACACCAGAACAGTACAAGGCGAGCCTTAAAGACGGCCGCGAAGTGTATTACCGTGGAGAATTAGTCACTGACGTGACGACGCACCCGCTCATCGGGATCGCAGTCGAACACGCCTGCATCGATTATCAGATGGCGGAAGATCCGCGCTACCGTGATCTCGCGATAGTGACTGACCCGCAGAGTGGAGAACCGTATTCGCGTTATTTCCACATTCCGCGTAACAGCGAAGATCTGCTCCAACGCAGCCGTTTAATCGCCGCCAGTACTCGTGAGGGTGCAACCCTGGTGGTGCTGATTAAAGAAATCGGCACCGATGCCCTCTTTGCCCTACATGTCGTTGCTGAAGAGATGGCCAAACGGGGCAAGC
>CAZCWX010000397.1:0-29010 GCA_964502465.1 uncultured Enterobacteriaceae bacterium
GTGCGTGGGTCACAGCTCTACAGCATCCGCGCCAATTGGAAACTGTTAGTGGAGAACAGTTTCGACGGCTACCACGGCCTGCCGACTCATCAACGTTATCTCCAATTTCTTGCCGAAACAGGGGGGCTGGACACCAGTGGCCGTTTCCCGGGAAGAGCACTGGCGTTCGGCAATGGTCACGCAGTGATCGAGTACGAACCCCCATGGGGTCGTCTGGTGGCGCGTTGGAATCCCTCATTCGGCGAGACGAAAAAGGTGGAGATCGAGGCGTTATACAAAAAAATTGAGGACCGCTTCGGCGCAGAATGGGCGTATCGTGTCACGCAGACAAGCCGAAATCTGCTGATCTTTCCCAACCTGATTATCAACGACATCATGTCGATCACGATTCGCACCTTCTTCCCGGTATCGCCTGAGTACATGGAAGTCAGCGCCTGGGCGCTGGCTCCGCAAGAGGAGAGCGCAGAGAATCGCACCATTCGTCTGGATAACTTCTTGACTTTCCTCGGACCAGGCGGCTACGCGACGCCGGATGATGTGGAGATGTTGGAATCATGTCAAAAAGGATTTGCCAATCGCGAGGTGATGTGGTCGGATATTTCGCGTGGGATGAATCGCGCTGAGCCGATTACGACCGATGAACTGCAAATACGAACATTCTGGCGGCGGTGGCATGAGTTGATCAACGGGACGCCAACTGTCAAGACCATAGGACAACGAGCGGCATAGGGGAGGAGCGTGCTTCGACAAGCCGGTTGTGCGCACATTCGAAGCCTGCCCTGAGCAAGGTCGAAGGGGGCTCATCGCACGCGGTTATCTCAAAAGCGTTTCCCTGATTCCGTTCGCCCTGAGCCCGTCGAAGGGTGAACAGTACTACGAACTTATGGAAAACGAGTCACAACTTTCTGTCACCCGCCAGGCAATCGAAGACTTCCTCTATGAAGAAGCCGCGTTGCTTGATGAATGGCGTTTAGAGGACTGGTTAGAGCTACTCACTGAAGACGCCTCATACTACGTGCCGTCGACCGACATGCCTGACGGTGACCACAAATCGACCCTTTTCATCATTGCCGATGATACCGTGCGGATCCGTTCCCGCGTGAAACAATTGTTGGGACGTTTCGCCCATGCAGAGCACCCACATTCACGCACCCGGCGTCTGATCAGCAATGTGCGCATTCGCAGTGTAGAAGGCGAGACGATCCGTGTGACTGCGAACTTTGCCGTGTATCGTACGCGTATGGAACAGCTCGACATATACGTAGGGCGGTACGAATACGTGCTCGTGCACAGGGATGGCAAATTCAAGATTCATGAACGCCGTGCGATTCTCGATCTGGATTCACTGCGGCCACAGGGGAAGGTGAGTATCATTCTTTAGGGCTCATAGGATCTCTAGAGTCTATAGGGTTCGTTGAGTCTTTTTTTTGCTGACCCAATAGACTCAATAGACTCAATAGACTCAATAGACGTTATGAACGGCTGGCCGTGGTTGTGAAAGGGGGAATTAGAGAGTGCGCGCTATCGATAGATATGCACAACCACCTGATCGCTCCTGAGGTAGCGGACTTCCTCGCGCGGGAAGGGGAGAAATACGCCACTCGCCTGGTTGAGCAGAACGGTCAACGCTTCTTTGTCATCCAAGACTCCGCCCGGCGACCATACAACGACAAAATCTCTCGGCCAGAGGCGCGCATCGCGGATATGGA
This sequence comes from uncultured Enterobacteriaceae bacterium, assembly GCA_964502465.1. Lineage (GTDB taxonomy): Bacteria > Desulfobacterota > Binatia > Bin18 > Bin18 > CAZCWX01. Next base: position 1,710 of record CAZCWX010000397.1, read on the forward strand.
TACCGAAGGGGTTGGTATCCAGGCGGTGTCGTGCGTACCGTTTCTCATGTATCCGGAAGTGTCCGCTGATTTAGGACTTGCCATCGCGCAGGTCAATAATGATGTGCTGGCGACGATTGGTGCTCGCCTCTCGGATCGTTTTATGCCGCTGGCCTCCGTGCCGTTACAAGCCCCGGCTCTCGCTGCGCGTGAGCTGGAGCGAGCGGCAAAACTGGGGCTTCGCGGTGTGGAGATCCCTCCGCGTATTCAAGAACAGGGGCTCGACGAGTCACAGTTTGCTGTGTTTTGGGAGACGGCAGAGGCACTCCGGATGGTTGTGTGTATCCATCCATTTGAGGCCGCGCCGCACGGTGTGCTGGCGCGCTATGGCTTGGGTATTCTGGCTGGAAACTTGTTCGACACTGGACTGGCGGCGGCAGTGCTGATCTATGGCGGGGTGTTTGAGCGCCATCCGAATCTGCGCGTGGTGTTGTACCATGCGGGCGGTGCGCTCCCCAGCCTGCTTGGTCGGCTCGATATGGGGTACGAACGCTTACCCGACTGTCGTGCGGCTATTCCGCGTCCGCCCTCGTCGTACATCAGTCAGTTGTGCTTTGATACGATTGCCTTTAATCCGCCAATGCTGCGCTATCTGGCTGAAACCTACGGCGCGGAACGTCTGGTCATCGGCACGGATTATCCGTTACCGGCTGGGGTCGCGCATCCGGTTGCAGAGGTGCAGGCGTTAGGCTTGCCTGCTGACGTGGAAACCGCGATCCTCAGCGGCAATGCTCGCCGTTTACTGCGCCTCGATTGAGCCAATCTTCTATAGTTCGATTTAGTGCCTATCCGAAGAACTACAGATACCTGATTCTGTCATTCTGAGCGAAGCGAAGAATCTTTGCCCTTGGCGTGGGGTTGGGATGTTTCGCTGCGCTCAACATGACATCTTGAACTGTCATTCGGAGAGGCTCTTAGACCGGTAACGGCAAGTTATAGACCTTCGCCGCTGTCTCGTACAAAACCTTGCGCTGCAGGCTGCGATCGAGCCCACCGAGCGAGGCCTGCACCTGTTCGCGGATATTCGGATAGAGGCAGGTCGGGTGGGGGAAGTCCGTCTCAAACATGACGTTGTCTGCGCCTAGCAGTTCTATGTTACGGGCCGCGTTCTCGTTCTCAAACCAATACGAGGCGTAGATCTGGCGCTGGAAGTACTCGCGCGGTCGCAGCTTGAGCCCGCCGCGCTCAACCAGGTTCTGGTCCATCTGGTACTCACACGCCTCCAGCATAAAAGGAATCCAGCCGATGCCGCTCTCCACCGACACAAACTTGAGGCGCGGGAAGCGGTCGAGCAGACCACTAAAGATGAGTTGGGTGAGACAGCGCATGTTGTTCATGAAGAGCATCGTCGAGATGGCAGCGATGCCACGGTTGTTCTCCAGACCTGGCCACAGCGGAGGAATCGTACCCGAGCCGATATGGAAGTTGACAGGCAGGCCGCGCTCCTGGGCTTCGGCCCACAGCGGATCCCAATAGGGGTCGTTCAGATACGGCAGGTTCCAGGTCTCGGGGGCATCAGTCATGGTGAACCCGGTCAGGCTCAGTTGGTCGTGACAACGTCGCAGTTCCTTTACTGCCAGTTCAATATCCCAAAACGGTAGGAGAGCCTGCGGGTAGAGCCGACCGTGCCCAGCGCGCTGCAGATCACCCATGGCGTCGTTGTAACCAGTGATGCAGAAGTTGCGCAGTTCGGCATCCGTAATCTTCATCATCTGGTTGCCGGCAAACCCGAGGACATTCGGGTAGAGGATCTGGGTGTGCAGGCCGAACTCATCCATGTATCGCAGGCGCGCCTCGGGCTGGGTCGCCGCCACGCTCATGTCCTCGAATCGCGGCAGGGAGATAACGCCGTAGACCTTTGACCCATCTTTGCGGATGACGGTAAACCCCGGCGGACCGAGGACCAGGTCTCCTACCATCCATTGCTCCCCTTCCTTATTCTCCTCAACGCGAGGAGCCAGGTCACGCAGTTTCTGTGGCGCCCGCGAGGTCCACAGATCGCGTGGCTCCGTGTAGTGCGTGTCGATATCAATGATCGGCATTGCTGCAAGCTCGGTGTCCATTGTTTCCCTCCTTGTGGTTTTTCCGAGGAGCCAGAGACTTTCCGCAGTCTTTAACGCTTCAGGTCTGCTCGCACCTCGTCTCTACCGAGACTCATAGCTGATGACGAGAAGATCTTCAATTCAGTATTCTCCATTCTGCGACCTTGGCGAAACATACCGCAAAAGGCACCTCACCCCAATAAGCCTTGTTGAAAGAAGGGAGGTTACCTCTGGTGGGCGCAGGATGCAGGCAAAAAAGGCCAAGGAGGGATACACCTGACGGACGGTGTGCGAGGCGGGCTACTAATCTTTAGCTGGCCTCCAACACTGTGCAGACTTTTGTCGTTAATGTCGTTTCTGTCGTACTGCAAGATATCGATGAACGATGTTCAGTGGGTGCTTCACGACGCGGAGGCAGAACTGGATCCAGCACTGAAAAAAGACGGGCGACTGCTCACCTCTGTTCGCCACTCTCACCGATCCCTGCTAGGCGCAACTTTTTAGAACTTTTCGTCCGCCTCTTTCCGTGCGGCCTGTTTCAGGGCTTGGAGTCCCCTACGGTTAAAGGTTGCCTCTCCTAACCCCGGAATCTGAAGACGCAGCCCTGACGAGGCTCCCAAAACTTTTGATAACATATCTTCGCTCGGATGGCGTATAGGCTCACGGACTTCCCCTTCGGTAAACAAATTACGACTCAGCCGGTCTATGAGCTCTTTAGGAATGTCAGAGCCCTTTTCCTCTTTCCACTCCAGGGCCATCTCTACAACCCAACTCGCGCGATCGATGTCCAGATCAAGACGCTTGAGCCGAAATTCCTCATCTGCGTGCTGCTGAAACCATCGGTCATTCCACCGAATGTAGTAGATAACGGCAGCCGCGAATGCAGCTGCCGTTATGGGAACGCGGAGCAACAGGTACCCCTGGTTTATTCCCGAAGGCGGGTACACCTGCTCCCAAAGTGCAAGAAACAGCAAGGCGCCTGCTCCACCGAGTAATGTAAAGAACAGGACGTGCGCGGTAGGGCAAACGCATCTTACGCAAACAAGACTCTGGTCAAATACTCGTCATCCCACGCGGCCTTGAGCCGTTTGACTTTGATACCATTGGAACAGGTCGATTCTTGCCGCAGGAGACTCACCGCGAGATGACGCAAGACCGCGAAGTTCTCTGCCCCATGGTCCCGCCGCAGGCGGCTCTGGTCTTCCTGGAACGCCACATCTAACACCCAGTGCAACCCATTCTCCACACTCCAGTGCGTCCGCACGGCCTCCCCAAACTGTGGCCCCCTGCCCGCCAAGCTCGTCAGATAATAGTGCACTTCCACCGTGGTTTTCTCCCCTACCGTCCGCTGGCGCTCGACCATCCCCAGACTCTGTAAGCCCACCCAGTCTTGGATCTCGTGGAACCCGCTCAGATCCGAGACTAACCAATAGCGGCGCTCTTCCACCCGCCCATGTTTCTCCTCCAGCGTGTGATAATACTCGTGCGGCACCTCGGCAAACTGGCACCACTGTGCCCAGCTAAAGAACCGCTGCACCTCCTCATAGAGCCGTCCGTGATTGGCCTTGAGGGTGAGCACGTAATCCGCCTCTTGCTCGACAATCGTGCGGGCAATCGTTTTCTGGCAGCCCATCGCCTCAATCGTTACAATGCACCCCTTAAGCTCTAACAACCGGAGCAAGACGGGAATCGCCGTAATCTCGTTCGACTTCTCGTCGACTTTCTGCTGCCCTAACACCACCCGATTGGCACTGGCCCACGCACTCACCATATGAATCGCCCCTTTGCCCGTCGCCCGATCAAAGGAACGGCGCAGGGTCTTCCCATCAATCGCTACCACCTCCCCCTGCGTCACCTCACTCACCGCCTGCATCCACCGCAGAAAACACTGCTGTAACTCCTCGGGCTTGAGCCGGGCGATCACCCGGGCAAAGGTGTCATGCGAGGGAATCCCATGGGGTAACGTTAAGAACTGCCGCAACCATTGCTCCTTGGCGCGCCCATACGCTTCCATCTCGACCCAGGTGTCCGCCCCACAAATCACCGCGCAGATCGCGATCACCAAGATATCCCTCAACAAGTGTAACTTCGTGCGGTCCACCCGGGGATCGCTCACCGTGGCAAAATACTCGTGAATCGAGGCTCCGGCAGTTGTGGGCATTGCTGTACCTCCTTTACGCTTGCGTGGCCGCTCAGCCTACCGCATGCTTGCCCTCCTGTCAGACTCCACCCGCGATTTTCCTCATGTTTTGATGCGTTCCCCCTAACATGCGCGGGAACCCGTTTTCGATTCGTAGTTTGGGTTAGTCGGAAATCCTTGTTGCGGTTTTCTATGAGCGTCTTTAGATCTTGGCGCAGTTGGCGGCGGGCATGTCGGCTGCTGCGGTCATCGAGAACTTTAAGCTTTTGGTCAAGGTCATTCTCACGGTCAGTGAGTTGTTCCTCCTTTTTTTGGAATTCCGCATCGAGCGCCTCGCGTCGCTTCGCAAAATCCTCTTCCAACCGATAGACGAGCTTGTCGTGTTCCTTATCCAACTCTCGGCGATACTCTTCGTTCTGATGGATTAATTTTTCGTTCAATTGCTCAAGCCGAAAGAGGCCTTCCTCCCTTTTTGCATAGAAGGCGGCCAACTCAGGACCGAGAATCCGAGCTCGATTTAATGCAAGATCGTATGGCTGAAAATGCTTTCGAGTGGCGATGAGTAGCCGGGCGAGGGCTTCATGATCATGAGATGATTTCTCATCAATGCCTACGTGGACCTTGTCCCGCCCATCTTCGCGGGTAATCGTTAGTGACAAATTAAGGGACGGAAAGGTTGTACTGATCTGGTAAAAAATCTTGCTCTCGGTGCTTATCACTTGGTGAATCACCGGGTTCTGACCGATTTCACGAATTTGCGCTTCGATAGCTTTGTGGCCGCTAGCAAACTGCAGCGAGATTCTAGACTGGTCTGTTGACTCACACTCTTTACAGATAGAATAGATCGCCTTCAGCAGATTATCGTCTGAGGCTGCGAAGATATAAAAGTCCGTCCCTGCCATGGTATCCGCTCACCGTTGTGGGGGTGTGGTTTCCTCACTCACCATTGGAGATAAACTACATGTTCCCAATAATTTTCCGAGTACTAGCACTTTTATTCTACCACACCTACGGACACCCTACCTGCCCGCAATCTCTTTTTGGGTATAGGGCGGGCCAGAGGTCAAAGATTTTCTTGTCTCTGGCGTTTGGAAAAGTTCTTCAGCCAGTGAATCCATCGGTTTGGTGACTCCGCGACTGTGATGGTCCCGATTACCAGCAAAATTGCCGCAGTGAGCAGCAACGTACCGAGGAGGGACCGCCCGACCACAAAGGCCACAACGCCACAGATCACAAGGCCAGCCGCGAACGTTACAGCAAGCATGAGTGCCATCATGAAGATGAGCGTCGCACGGAGGAGGCGCAGCTTAACACGTAGGCGGTTCCGCAATCGGCGCATCATTGCCTCTATATCCCTACTCCCCGCTTATTCTCAAGTCAAAGATGCGCTTGTCTCTAGCGTCTTTGGTGTCTTTGTCGATACGGAAGAGCTAGTCCCTATGGTTCTTTCACTGACCGAGGGGGTCTTTGCAAGTTGTTTCTTTTTTGTGTCTCGTTCATGCGCTGAGGTAACGTAGTATAGGTATTATGTTACCCGACTTCGGAACGTTTATTCGAGTGCTGCCGTACGAACTGTCGCGTCGCCTGCATCACTAGAGTTGAAAAGTACACATACGCATAAAATGAAAGCGCTCCATTTTTTAGACGGGGCGCTTCTGCTGATGTGAAGGGTACAGTTCAGCAAATCGGCATAACTATACAAAGCTCTCCCTATCAGACGGAGGTATTCTGCGGGCTGATATGGAGATATCAGGCACAACTGGCGGGATTTTTACAGAGAAAAGGCTTGACAATGTCGGTGGTCCTAGGGGATATTCCCGAGATTTTGTGTGATTGTGCTTGTGAATGGATATCGGGATAGGCAGCCAAGTTAAGCGGCCGGACGGCCGCTTGGCGAGGGCGCGGAGCAGGCCTCCGGTATCGGCGATCAGCGCTCCCGCCACTCTTCGAGGTCCTTGAATAGCTCGGTTTCGTCTCCCAATTTGCTTGAGGTTGAAACAAAAAGGCCCGTCGATGGAGGTCGTCGGCGTCCCCGATAATACTTCGCCGCTACGATGCGCAGGCCCTTGCGAATGAGGTCAGAGGTTGACACACCATCGGCACGGGCTCGCGCCAAGGCTTCTAGGTCTTCTGCATCCAAGCGGACAGTTGTCGAAAGCTTTCGCGCCATACAGGCGACATACAGTTAGCGGATTGTGGTGTCAAGCTTGGTTAATTCTTACCTAACGCGGAACATCCTAATCTTCTGTGGTCCGGTTTAGAAACCCATGATCGTGTGGTAATAGTGCCAGAAGCCGCGCACCGCCGACTCGCTGACTAAATTCTCATCGCTGTCCACTCCCGTTCCCCCCAATTCGAGAAAGGAGCACGCATCCTGGTCACGGAGGATGGATTGTTGCACGAGTTCAGCTGCGTATCCGTCCTCCATGGAAATGTAGCCCGCGGGACCGACGAAGTTAGCTTGTTTGAGACGTTTTTGCACCATGTCTTCGTCGTCATCCTCGTAGCAGAAAAACGTGAACAGCAACTCAAAGGCGTCTGGAGCTTTCGGCAAAATGTGGCGCGTCGCTAAGGTATTGAAAATCTGCTGGATTACCAGGCTTGGGAAGATGGAGTGGATCGAGTTCGTAAGATCGACTTCGAACTCTTTCCGCGTTTGCAGCAAGGAAGGGTCGGCGAGCGTGTAGCCCTTCTGGTAGGTGCGGAGCTGGGTATTCTCATAGGCAGCGCGCTCTGCCGCTTCCGTGCGTTTGAACGCGCGGCCCATGCAATGCCGCCGGGATTCATCCATGTACATGCCGCCGCCTTGCGAGGAGCGATAGATGCCGAAGGTAGTGTGGAACAGATGCAACAAACTGGCGTGATAGGGATCGCGCGTGTTTTCGGCGTACAGCTTCCAATTCGCGTGTGCGAACTGGCGAGCATACCCCAGGATGCGGACGGGGCGATTGAACACACGGTCGATCCAGGGACGCTGTGAGGGTCCCAAATAGTCCTCCAGGGGACCTATGTCCTGGGCAAACGAGGCAAAGACGACACCGTCATAGCTCGTGACTCTCAACTTGGGGAGCGAAATTTTTGTGGGATCAAATGCCGTGGTATATCCGCCTTTCCCTTCGATGCCATGACGGAAGGGCACGCCGATCAAGTCGCCACGAAGATTATAACTCCATTGGTGATACACGCAGACATGCGTGGCGCGATTGCCTCGCGTCTCCCGACAGACCAGCGCGCCGCGGTGGGCGCAACGGTTCACGAAGGCGTGCAGCTCGCCCTCTTTATCGCGTGAAACGACGATCGGCGTGTCGCCGATGAAAGTGGTTTTGAAATCGCCTGGATTGGGCAACTCGGCGTCGAGGCCGATGTAGTTCCAGGTCGGACCGCGAAAGATGCGCTCCTGTTCCCGCGCATAGATGCCGGGATCAACGAACACCTGATACGGAACGCGCGATACTCCCTCCTGCGGCCAACGAAACGTTTCTCCATGCGCCGTAGCGATTGCCGTATTCATAGCGCTCCTCGCTTTCTTCAGGGTGTCGATAGGGAGACATTAGCGCGTGTTCCTCCGTGTGGTCAAGGAACACGCGGTGCGGATGGTCAGCATGAAGAATGCCAGAATGCAAGCCTTACCCCTTATGCTCCTTCTTCCGGCTTGGTCTACCCCCACACCTCGCGGGCAACTTCCACGACCAGCCGTAGCTTGGCCCGCTGCTGCTCAGGCGTTAACTTGTTGCCCGGCGCTGTGCTGGCGAACCCACATTGCGGACTCAGCGCTAGCTGATCCAGATCAACATATTTGGCGGCCTCGTCGATCCGACGTTTGAGATCGTCCTTCGACTCCACCTGCGGCAGCTTGCTCGATACCAGGCCGAGCACGACGGTCTTATGCTTCGGCACGAAACGTAGCGGCTCAAACGTGCCCGCCCGCGGCGTGTCATATTCGAGGAAGTAGGAATCGACGTTAATTGCGTTGAACAACATCTCCGCGACTGGATCGTAGCCGCCTGCCGAGATCCATCCACTCTGGTTATTGCCACGACACAGATGCATGCCAATGTGTAGCGATGCGGGGCGACCGGCCAAGGCGTCGTTGATCAACTGCGGAAAGACTTCGAACAAAATCTTGCGTGGGTCGATCCCATGCCTACTTAATTGCTCCCATCTTTTCAGATCGCAGTAGAGGGCGATGGGAACTTCGTCGATCTGTACATAGCGGCAGCCTGCGCTCGCCAGCGCGTGTAATTCTTTTTGATACGCCTCGATTATGTCCATCCGCATCAGGTCAAGGTCTGGGTAGGCCGCTTTGCTGACGTTCTCCCCAGTGATCGAGTATACAATCGTCGGTGAGGGGATGGTAATCTTCACGGCGTGCGAGGTGAGTGAGCGGACGAAAGTGAAATCATCCACGTGGATCGGCGCGCGCCAGCGCAGGCGGTCGTGAATCTTGGTGAGCGGCACCGCGATCTTGTTGCCCTGGTCATCGACGAAAAACATGCGCTCGCTCTCATAATAGACCGCAGCGCCGCCCAGCCCCCGGCACACAAAGTCGGTGTAGAAGACGCCACGGCGGTATTCACCGTCGGTGATCGATTGCAGCCCGATCTCTTCTTGCAAGGCAACTGCCTGGCGGATGAGTGCATCTTCCAACTGGTGCAACTCGGCGGCTGAGACACGGCCGGTTTCATGGTCTGCCCGTGCCTGTAACAGCTCAGGCGGGCGTAAAAGGCTGCCGATATGTTCGGCACGAAAGGGTGGATTGTGCGGTGCTGTTGTCATAGGAACCTCCTTGTCAGCGGTTACCCTGTGGCATTCTTTCTTCCGCTTGAGATCCTCTGACGATAGAAGAGAGGTATTTTTCGAGGAAGGCGAATACCTTCTTCCAGCCGTCCACCGCCTGCTCCTGGCGATAGGCTGGCCGGTCATAGTAGAAGAAGCCATGACCTGCTTTGGCATACATGTGGAACTCATAGGTCTTGCCATGCTTCTTCAACTCCTGCTCATGCTGGGCCACCTGCGCCGGCGCGGGGTTCTGATCCTCCTCGCCGAAGAGGCCGAGGAGCGGACAGGACAGGTCTTTGGTGTAGTCAATCGGAGCAACGGGTTGTTTGGCAGTAAGCTCTTCCTTAGCTATCACCACACGCCCACCCCAACAGTCCACAGCTGCGTCAAAACCCTGCACTCGACACGCCGCGAGGAAGGCGTGTCGGCCTCCAGAACAGGTGCCGAAGACTCCTACCTTGCCGTTGCTATAGGGCAACGAGCGCAGGTACCGCATCGCCCCTTCGACATCGCCCACAGCTTGGTCGTCCGCGACACCACCCGCCGCACGAACTTTGGCTGCCACCTCCTCGGGGGTGCCATGGCCCTCGCGGGCGTAGAGATTGGGACTGATCGTGGCATAGCCGTGATGGGCGAACTTGCGTGTGGCTTCGCGGTACCATTCATCCCAGCCAGGGAGGTGGTGGATCAGAACCATGCCAGAGAAAGGCCCGGCGCCGAGCGGCCGGGCAAAGTAGGCGTTGATGATATCCCCTCTATATCCATGCAGGGTGACGGTTTCCGCCAGCATGCCTTCATACATGTTCGTCTGGTACATATGGGCACCCTCCTTTCTTCAGTTGGACGCTTTCATCGAGAGTTTCCGACCGATGATCCCAGCGCGCACGAGCTGGTCGATTTGCGCAGCGGTGTAGCCCAGGTCTTTCAGTACTTCTTCGTTATGCTCTCCCAAACTGGGCGCAGGCACAGGGGAAAGCTCAGCCATTGGCTCGGAGCACAGCCACGGCACGTCAATGGTGTGATACTTGCCCGCTACGGGATGGTCTAATTCCTTGACGATTCCCAGCGCTGCGACTTGTGGACCGTTGAGCAGGGTGTCTGCGGTGTTCATGCGTACGATCGTACCGCCCATCCCCTGCACCAACTGGTACAAGTCGTCAAAGTTCCATTTGGCGAGAAAAGGCTTTAATTCCTCTGCCAGCTCAGCTCGGTTGTTCAGTCGTTTGAACCACTCATCGAATCTCGGGTCGGTCGCGATGTGTTCGGCATCGAGCATCCTGCACAGGGTTTGCCAGGACTCGTTCTGATTCCCCCAGTCCATGAGGAAATGGGCATTCTTGCACTGAAAGCCGTGATCGGGCGGTTCAGTGTAGCCTGAGATCGGTCGTGCTCGCCATTCATCCGGTCCGGTTTCCGCGGCGATGGTCCATTGCATAATGGCGACCGCGGCATCAAGCAGCGAAGTTTCCACTCTCTGGCCTTCGCCCGTCAACTCTCGTGCATACAAGGCCGCAAGGATGCCCTGGCAGGCTGCCCAGGCCGCATTCGAGGTGATGATGTCGAAACCCACACGCAACGGTGGTTCATCTGGCGTCCCCAGGTGGCGAAACTTTCCCACGACGGCTTGCAGGTCGAGTTCGGTCGCGGGTGTATCCGCCAAGGGACCCCGACTCCCGTAGCCCGAGATGGAACAGTAGATCAATCCCTTGTTTTCTCTAGAGAGAGTGTCAAAGCCGAGCCCGAGCCGCTTCATGACACCAGTAGTGTACCCTTCGATGAAGACGTCCGCCCCTTTGGCGAGGTGGGAGACAATTTCCTGGCCTGCCTTTTCTTTCAGATTCACGCACATGCCTTTTTTATTGCGGTTGAGCCGCATGAACAGGGCCGACTCACCCTGGGTGAAAGGACCGACTTCCCGTAGCCAGTCCCCGCCGGGCGGCTCTATTTTGGTCACCGCTGCTCCCAGGTCGCCGAGCATCATCGAGCAGAGCGGACCAGGAACACCTTGTGAGACATCAACGACTCGTATCCCTGCAAGTGCCAGCGCCATACACCCTCCGTGGTTAACAGATCACGGTCACGCAGCAGAGGCGCGGTCCGGAACCTCCGTTAGACCAAGCTCCCGTAAAATTTCCTCCTGGTGTTCCCCCAGCTTCGGTGCGGGCCGTGGAATCGAGGTCGTATTTCTGCTGAACCGCCAGTGCGCCCGGCTCACGCGGCACGGCCCCCAGGGAGTCTGGATCGTCTCAATCATCTGGTTTGCCTGGGTCTGAGGATGGTCGTGCACGAAATGGCTGCGGGGCTTGTCACGCCAATAGAGGGCGCAGGGAACCCCGTGGGCTCTGAGGGTGTGTTCCCACTGCCAGGCGGCTTTTTTCTTGAAGATCTCTGCGAGAAGAGGAATCAGCACCTCTCGGTTTTTGACCCGCTCTGTATTGGTGACAAACCGTGGGTCGGTTATCAGCTCTTGCTGCTCCAGGGCTGCACACAACCGCGTCCAGATGCCGTTATGGACCGCCGATACACTGATGTCCCCCAGTGCCGTTGGGAAGGCTTGGTCAGGCACGACATTGGCGCGCGCACTGCCCAGAGGGCTAGGAACGGCGCCTGTGGTGAAATACTCGGCGTAGCGTGTCAGGCCAGCCAGGGTGGTACAGTGTAACTGGCTGGTCTCCAGTTTCATCCCCCGCCCGGTCTTGCGGCGGAGGTACAAGGCAGCAAGGAGGCCAACGCAATTGATCATGGCGCCATTCCAATCCAAATTGGCTGTGCCGCGCAGGAATTCCGGCTCGCCTCCCGGTTTCCCATTGAGGCTGGTATACCCGCCCGCTGCCTGCGTCATCCACTCGTGGCTGAGCATGCCCTTCCATGGACCGCGATTGCCGTAGGCCGAGGCTTGCAAATAGATGATCTGTGGGTTAAGCGTGCGCTGCACCTCATAACCCAGGCCAAGTCGCTCCATGATGTCGCCCGAGCGGAAGTTGTCGAGGACCACGTCAGCCGTTGTAATCAGCTTGCACGCGATTGCGCGGTCCGCGTTCGTCTTGAGGTCCAGGCACAGGCCACGTTTGGTGTAATTGTTCCCGATGAAAGTGATCCCCATGCCGTCCATGGTCGGACCGCTGGGTCGGCGCACGATGTCACCACTCGGTTGCTCGATCTTAATCACATCAGCGCCCAGGAGCCCGAGATAGGTGGCGGCGAGCGGTCCCACGGCAGCCATCCCAAAATCTAACACCCGTATGCCAGCTAAGGGTCCAGCCATAACGACCTCCTTATTATTCCCATACAGCCACTTACCTCTAAGGACGTCTGAAATCAACCGTTCGTCGAGGGACACTGCAGGATGAGCGGCCTTGTGCAATAGGGTTGCGAGTTCAGCGGGCATCAAGACCTCGACCACTTGTTCACAAGAGTGCCCATCCGCGAAGAACAGCGGACTGCCAGGTTACAATTTACTGACGTCGAGGCGCCGGTTGTCCTTTTTGTACGGTGCCGGGGCGACCGTTGCCCGAATCTCCTTTTGCGGTTCGCCCGGATCGCCCCAGACAACGGTGACCTCGGTGCCGGGCTTACTGTACTCAACGTCGATCGTGCATAGCGAGAGCATTTGCCGGAAGTAGTAGCTATAGCCGCGCGAGGTCGCCACGCCGACGAGCTTGCCATCCTTGAGGACCTTGTCGGCGTACATGAAGCCCCGCTGATCGCGTGGCATCTCCATGTAGTGGTACGGCTTGCCCTGGCGGAAGAGCGAGGCGTAGACCTCGACAACGTCATCGGTGTTCCAGACGAGCGTCCTCATCGTTCGCTTGGGGTAGGCGACCTCAGCCTCAAGTGCCTTGCGTCCGATGAAGTCGTGGTCAAACTTGATCCGGTTCGCCCAGCCAAGTTCGACGGGACTGCGGTACCAGGCGCTGACCTCATCGGCCTCGAAGCTGCCGGCGATGTTAAAGGTGATAGCAAACCCGGGCATGGCCGCCTTGAACTCCTCAAGGTACTCCTTCATGTCGTCCTCAAATATCGCCGGCAGGTAGTCGGTCACAATCGTTGGAAAGCACGCCTCGAGGTGGTTGATGAAGACGGCCCGCCCCCCCAGTTGCCGGATGCCGAACTCCTTCCCGGCTTCCAAGATGGCGTTGTAGATCTCTTGGGCGTATGCACGAGGACCCTGCAACTCGTACCCAAGCTCGCCAGCCATGCCCTGGCGTAGGGCCCGAACCTCCCGGCCGTTGATGTGGATCGTCCCGGAATGCATGAAGGCGATGTCACGGAGGCTCTGGCCGGCGGCCTTCTCGATAACGTAGAGTGCCTTTGGACCGGAGACCTGAAAATTGAACCAGTCATCCGGCTCTGAGGTCGCGTCGTACCGGCCATGCCGCAACTGGTAATCAGCCCAGAAGCCGCCGCGACCGAACAGCATGAATTCGTCTTCGCCGAGCCGGTTGAGGATCCCTTCATGGATCACCTTGCCGGCGTCGTTGCAGTGGATGACGTGCTTGGCCTGGCCGACGGCGAACTTGGCAAAGCTGTTGACCGAGATGTCCGAGAAAAGCTTCAGCACGTCCGGCCCCTTGAAGCGGCGTTCCCACAGGAAGGACCAGTCGCCGATGTAGCACGTCTCCTTCCAGGACATGCTCTCGTCCATCCAGTCCGTATACTCGGGCTGCCCCCACCGAACCGTGAAGTACCCCTCGGGCGTAGTCCTCATATTTTTGACTGTGACACTCATGGCAGGTTCCTCCTTGTGTTTGGTGTCCTACAGTTCCTTGAGCGCCGTGATCCGGGCAGCAATGCGATCGACGAACATTCCGGCCGAACCCAGGTATGCCGCCGGATCCATGAGTCGATCCAGCGTAACGTCGGGAAGATGCGGCCTCAGCATGGGATCGTCGTGTAACGTCTCACTGAGGGTGCGGCCTTCGGCGATTGTGCGATCACAGGCGCGTTTGAGCGCTTCTTCTGCTGCCGCCCGGCCAAGTACCGGCGTGAGCGCCGCCGCGACCGCTTCAGCCATGATCAGTCCGCCAGTTGCCTCGAGATTCTGGCGCATGCGCTCGGCGTTCACGGTCATCCCCTCGGCGATCGCGCGCGCATGTGCGAGCGCACCCGCGGTGAGGACGAAGCACTGCGGGATCACTAGTGGTTCGGTTTGCCACGGACCTGTTCCCCGTTCATGATCCTGCACCATCGCACCGAGCATGAGCGGTACGAGCGCATGGACGCCGCGCATAGCGGCGAGAATATATTCGCTGGCGATCGGATTGCGCTTTTGCGGCATCGTGCTTGATCCGCCGCGACCTGCTTCGTGCGGTTCGCACACTTCGGCGACCTCAGTCTGCGTCAGCAACGTGATATCGAGGGCGAACTTCGCTACGGTCCCGCAGATGAGTCCGAGGATTGTGACCATCTCAGCCAATCCGTCGCGTATGACGTGCCAAGGGAGGTCAGGGACACCTAAGCCGAGTTCCAGCGCGAGCGCTTCGACCACAGCGATGCCGTTCGCCCCGAGCGGCGCGAGTGTCCCGGCGGCACCACCGAATTCGACGACGAGGGTGCGGCGCAGGGCGACGTCCAGCCGTTCGATATGTGTCGCCAGTGGTGCGGCCCACACGGCGCATTTGAGGCCGAAGGTGATGGGGACCGCATGTTGGAGATGCGTCCGGCCCGCCATCGGTGTGTTACGGTAGCGCACGGCCTGCTCCCCCAGCGTCCGCGCCAGCGCTAGCAGGTCACGGCGTAGTGTACCGCAGGCCCGGCGCATCTGCAGCACCAGCGCCGTATCAAGAATGTCCTGTGTAGTCGCGCCGAGGTGGATGTAACGTGCGGCTTCTTCGCCTGCTACTCGACCTAGTGCCTTCACCAGGCCGACAACCGGATAACCGATCGTGCGCGTGCTGGCAGCGATGCGGTCCAGCCGCACCTTCTCGACTCTCGCCGCGATCGTGATGGCTTCGGCGACGTGTACAGGGACGAGACCGAGCTGCGCCTGCGCGCGCGCGAGCGCCGCCTCGACGTCGAGCATACATTGCAGTTGCGCGCGGTCGGAGAAAATCTCGCGCATCTCGTCCGTGCCGTACAGCGATCCCCAAATCTCTGACTCCGTTGGATTGATGCTCATGCCGGAGCCCCTGTCAGATAGCGAAGAAGACCGTTTCGTTGTTGCCTTGCAGGACGATATCGAAGTGCAAAACCGGCTCGGAATCACTATTCGCCGAGCGCGCGATCAGGGTTGCCCGCCGGGCGGTGTCGGGTAGAAAGGTGAGCACAGAGTCTTGGGCGTTGAGCGGCTCGTCGGGGAAATAGATGCGCGTCACCAATCGCTTCAGCAGTCCGCGCGCGAACACCGATACATTGAGGTGAGGCGCTTGCATCAACCCGCCCGCACCCGGCACGGGGCCGGGCTTGATCGTGCGAAAGCGAAAACGCCCCTGCGCATCGGTTCCGGTACGGCCAAAGCCGCTGAACTGCGGATCGAGCGGAGTGTTCCGCACATCGTCGGGATGGTCGTAGCGCCCGGCGGCATTAGCCTGCCACAGCTCGAGCAGCGCATCAGGAACCGGCATGCCGTCGCCGTCGAGCACACATCCGGCGATAACGATAGTCTGCCCCGAAGCGCCACGGGCTGCGAGATCGTTCCAGCCCTCGTGGCGCAGCGCCTGCGAAAAGAACGGGCCGACCGTTTGTGATGGAGTTTGTCTGAGCTTCATGTCATGCCTCCATCGGTGTGGTGTTGCGGCCGCGCAGCACCATGTCGAAGCGATAGCCGAGTGCGTACTCTGGCACCGTCACGTCGATGGCGAACGTCGCGACCAGCTGCTGCCGTGCGTCCACGTCGGGGACGCTGTTGAAGATCGGGTCCAGCGCGAGCAGCGGATCGCCCGGGAAATACATCTGGGTGATGAGGCGCGTGGCGAAGCTCGGCCCAAAAAGGCTGAAATGGATATGTTGCGGCCGCCACGCGTTGTCATGATTGCGCCAGGGATATGCGCCCGGCTTGATGGTGATAAAGCGGTACACGCCGTGTTCATCGGTCATCACACGTCCGACGCCGCAGAAGTGTGGATCAAGCGGCGCATCATGCTGATCGACGTCATGCGCATAGCGACCGGCGGCATTGGCCTGCCAGATCTCGACCAGCGTCGCACGGATCGGCCGGCCATCTTCGTCGAGTACCCGTCCGGTGACAATGATGCGTTCGCCCAGCGCTTCGCCGCTGTTCCAGCGGCTGAGGTCTGCGTCTGCGGTGCTCACGGATTCGGGACCAAAGCGCGGTCCAGTGATCTCCGAGAGCGTCTGCTCGATGCGAATCGGCGCGTGCTTTGGCGCGCGCTTCAGGGTGCTGGCGTACGCGGCATAATGATTGGGTGGCTGTGCTCCGGCATCTTCGCGCGTGTAACGGATGTGGGTCGTCATCGCTTTCCCTCCTTTTTCGCAGCCTAAATCAGACTCCAGAAGATTAGTACACTCAGCCTGTCACCCTGAACGAAGTGAAGGGTCGCAAAACCAGATTCTTCGCTACGCTCAGAATGACATTCATGTAAGGCTTCGTTGTCCAGTGTACGAATGTTCTGTGGTTTGCTTTAGCCCATCTGAAAAGCGACTTGATGGTCGTTCGTTGTCTATTTGGGTTCGCTCTCCGGGCCGAAGCCCCCAGCCTCAGGCTGATGACCGTAGACGTCTTCGACATAGTATTCCGACTGATGCGTGGCCGGTCGGCCTCCCCACCCATACTCAAACATCCATCCCGACGGATTACGGAAATAGAACGAATACATGTGGTCGTTGGAGTGTTTGCCGGGGGTGATTTCCACCGGAACCTTGTGCTTGCGCACCAACTCGTAGGTGAGGCCCACATCATCGAGGTTGTCTACCTCGAGCATGATGTGGTTCAGTCGCCGTTTCATCCCGCCGATGCCGAACGCCACGGTATGGTCACGGTCATTGCAATGCATGAATGTGGGCGTCACCACGTGCTTGCCCATGCGAATCCTGTATTCAACGCCACCGCGCATGCCCAACTGGCAGAAAAAGCGATGCGCCGCTGCACTATCATCCTCCCGAATGATACAGTGCCCCAGACCGCCGGTGCCGGTCTTGAAACGCCCGTGCATCCGCCGACCCGGATGGAAAGGCTTGCTGAACTGTACCTCTGGACCGTGGAAGATCTCAATTGGATTCCTGCTCGGGTCGGTGAGCTTGAGCACTTCGAGCACGTGCCGCTCGACGGCCTCTTCCTCTGAGCCGACCCGGTACGGGATCTCTGCCTGAGACAGTTGGTGCTGCATCTCGCGGAATTCCTCAGGGCCTGCCACCCGGAAACCCAAATACTCTAAGTCGTCGCTGCCGTTGGCATGCAGCACCAGGCGGTGATGCCAGTAGTCCATGCGCAGGTAACCCCGGTCAGGTTCGCCATCCTCCGTGAATTCGAACCCCACGATGTCGGTGGCAAAGTCCTTCCACGCAGCAAGATCCTTTACCCCGACGCCCATGTACCCCAGTTCTGTGACTTGTACCATTGTTCCCTCCTTGGGTTAATATTTTTCTTGACAACCGGGACTATTCATCGTCCTTCGCTCCTGACGAAATCTGAGCCGAGCGCGACGCGGCGCACGGCATCGGTGTCGGTCGGCTGATGGCCCACCTTATGCGTGGGGGCTGGCGCCTCGACCACACGATTGGAAAGCCGCCCCAAGCCTGTGACCTCGACTTCGACCAGATCGCCGACGTTCATCGGGCGCGAGTTCTTGGGCGTGCCCGACATGATTACGTCACCCGGTAGCAGCGTGATAAACCGGCAGAGATCCGCCAGGATATAGTCGATCGAGAAGATCATCTCGCTAATCGCGCCCTCCTGGACTACTTTGTCATTGATATAGGTGCGCAGCGTTGATTTACGGATATCCACACCGCTGACAATGCCGGGGCCGATTGGGCAAAACCCGTCCTGCCCTTTGACCCGTAGCATCGAACCGGCGTCGGTATCGCGAAAGTCCTGGCTGCCGACATCGTTGCCGGGGGTAAAGCCAGCAATGTAATGCCAGGTGTCCTCGCGGCCGACATTGCGCATCGGCTTACCGATGATCACCGCCACTTCACCCTCGTAATTGAGATACTTGGTGCCGCTTGGTCGTACGAGCGCGCCCCGGTGGCTATTGAGCGCAGTGGTGGGTTTCTGAAAGTAGGTGGGCGTTTCCTGCAGCGGCGCACGAAACTCAACCCGTCGCGATTCATAGTTCAGATGAATACACAGGATCTTACGCGGCTCGCACGGTGGCAGATAGGTTGCTTCCGCTTCGGCGACCCGACGACCGTCACCGAGCAACAGGTACTCTCCCGCGGGTTTGACCCATTTCGGCTGGCCTTCGTGCAGAATGCGCCGCCATTCCTCTCGAGGTCCATCAAGTACGCTCATAGTGATCCCTCCTCCAATTTAGCAGTTCGTCATGTTGAATCTGGATGGATAATAGGCTGTCAAGTCGTTCCCGCGAAAGCGGGAACCCAGAGAGATAAAGCAGAAACTCTGGATGCCCGCCTGCGCGGGCATGACGGTCTCACATCCATCTCTATGGTGCCGTATTAGTCAGCCGATAGTCACAAAGACTGTCACGCGAACGAGCCCTTGAGCGCCGCGATGTTCTTTACATCGCAAAAGAAGTCAAAGCTCCAGGTGCCGCCCTCGCGGCCAATGCCCGAATTACGGCTGCCGCCAAACGGCGCGGCCAACTCGCGCACGAAGAAACAATTGACCCACACCGTGCCTGCTACCACCCGGCGGGCGATACGCATCGCCCGCTCCTCGTTCTTGCTGAAGACTATCGCCGCGAGTCCGTAGCGTGTGCCGTTGGCAAGCTGTATCAGCCTATCCTCGTCACGGAAAGTCTGCCAGGTGAGCACCGGGCCGAACACTTCGCGCTGAACAATTTCCATCTCTTGTGTGACGCCGTCGAGCAGCGTCGGCTCGAAGTACAACTGGCCCGCGGAGTGGCGATGCCCACCCCACAGCGGCGTGACGCCCGCCTGAAATGCGCGCTCGACAAAGCCCTCGACCCGCTGGTAGTGCTCCGGGGTGATAAGCGGGCCCACCCGCGTCGTTTTCTCGCGTGGATCACCCACAGTCATCTGTGCCATCGCGGCGCGGAACTTGTCCTGGAATTGTTCGGCTACTTGCTCGTCAACAAGCACCCGCGTACCTGCCAGGCACACCTGGCCGGCATTCATGTACTGA
The DNA here is from genome assembly GCA_964502465.1 of uncultured Enterobacteriaceae bacterium. Classification (GTDB taxonomy): domain Bacteria; phylum Desulfobacterota; class Binatia; order Bin18; family Bin18; genus CAZCWX01. The sequence goes on from CAZCWX010000397.1 coordinate 20,935, forward strand.
ATCGCCGCTGTCTGTGCTGCTGCGTCGAGATCAGCGTCGGCACACACAATGTAGGGCGACTTACCTCCCAACTCGAAACTAACAGGCGTGAGTGAACGTGCGGTCGCCTGCCCGATCAGCTTCGCGGTGTCGGTCGAGCCGGTGAAGCTGAGCCGATCGATATCCGGATGCGCCGCAAGCGCCGCACCAGCTTCCTCGCCGATCCCTTGCACGACATTGAGCACGCCTGGCGGAACCCCAGCCTCGGTCGCCAGATCAGCCATCAGCGAGCACGTGAGCGGCGCCCACTCGGGCGGCTTCACCACCGTTGTATTCCCAGCCGCGAGGCAGGGACCAACCTTCCACGTCGTCAGCATGAACGGCGCGTTCCATGGCGTGATGAGCCCAGCCACGCCCGCCGGATCGAAGCGCACGTGATTGACAACTTCGGGCGAGTCGATGGTTTCGTGGTTCAGCTGCAGGGCAAAGTCGGCGAAAAACTCGATATTATGCGCAGCGCGTGGAATCACGCGGGCGAGGTTGCCTACCAGCAGCGAGCCGTTGTCTGCCGTCTCGACCGCTGAGAGCTCTTTCGCATGATCGAGAATGACCTTGGCAAACCGCTTCAGGATTGGATGGCGACCCTCAGGTCCGAGCGCCGCCCAGGTGGGAAACGCCCGCCGCGCGGCTGCTACCGCCGCGTCGATCTCTTCAGCGCTGCCAGCGCTCACATTGGCGAGGTGCGTGCCATCGATTGGCGAGCGCACTGCAAACGTCCGCTGCGACGCGACGCGCTTGCCGTCAATGAAATGCGCGGTGGAAACATCGACTCCGGCCACTTTCGTAGTTCCCATGGTCACATCCTCCTTCGCACAGCATAGGTTCTGCGCTTGTTGATCGTCAGCGCCTTTGCGGATTGGGTGGCTATGGCCCCTTGCCGCAAGCCGCACAGTTGCAGTTCGAGCGTCAAGTGGAGGCGGTCAGCGAGCTTCTCACGCGTGAGATCACCACTCAACCATTGTCTGAGCTGAGACAAGTAGAGGGCGACGCAGTTGCGCGCAAGGGGACGGGGCGGCACCTCTACACGCACCTCCCCGCGCTGCTGCGCCCGTTCGATGAGCCCCGCCAGTCGGTTGTACCAGTCAGAGAGGAAAGCATTGATCTCTTGCCGCAGTTGTCCCTCAACAAACGGCAACTCCTTCACAAAAATCCGAGCAAGTCCGACGTCTTGCTCATGATAAGCGATCACGGCATTAAAGACATGCAACAATTGCTCGAGTAGCGGTTGTTGCTCACGCAGCGTAGCGAAGGCCGCATCAATCGTGTGGCCCATTTCCTCGCGGAAGAGGAGCACGAGAATCTCCTCTTTGGTTTGGAAATACAGAAAGAGAGTGCCGGCGCCGACGTCCGCGTGCTCGGCAATCTCGCGGGTGGTGGTGGCCTCGAAGCCCTTCTCAGCGAAAAGCGTGCGTGCGGCCTGCTTAATACGCGCTAATTTTTCGAGCTTGTTGCGCTCACGGCGGCAGATGGCGCGCGGCAGCCGTTGGATGTGACGCGCTTCGCTCGGTTTATGATTAGTGAATTGATCTCTGAGCATAGTTATTTTTGATTCTAATCATTTATGAGCGTGGTCATTTATAGCACCCATCCCCCACTGTCAAGCGACGCAGAATAGTGGGATGCATGACAATTTCTTGGTAAGCTGCAGAGGTTTCGTGGCAATCTTGTGGTACAGGCGTCTCGCCTGCCTGGCGTGGTGCAGGCCAGAGGCCCGCCCCACAAGAGTAGTCAATTTATTTCTGCGCGAGTCTTAAAGCGAAAATATGACCTTACGGCATCTCGTCCAACAGTTTCCCGTCGGGCGAGACTGCTCAGATGTTTGAGCCCTGTTTGCTGGTGCCAGAACCCTTCTTCAGATCGTCATCAGACATGATGATATCCTTGTACGTCCCGCCCGCTGGGATCATCGGATAGACGTTTTCCTCGAGCCGGACGATGATATCGAGCAGGTAGGGTTCGTGTGGGTTCGCCAGCATGCGCTCATAGGCGGCGCGGAGATCCTCCTTGCACGAGACCCGTTCCGCCGTGACACGATACCCGTGAGCAATAGCGAGAAAGTCCGGATAGATGTCTGTCTCGCCGGCCCGTTTGACCGCAGTGGTAGGATCCCCCAGGCTGCTGTCTGCTCGACGTCCCTGGTAGATCATGTCCTGCCATTGGCGGACCATTCCCAGCCACTGGTTATTGATGACCACGACCTTGACGCCCACGCCGTATCGGTGACAGGTGCTTAACTCATGGATGGTCATATTCAGACTGCCGTCCCCATCAATATCGATGACCAGCCGCTCCGGACAGCCGATCTTCGCCCCAATAGCCGCTGGGAGGCCAAAGCCCATCGTGCCGAACCCTGAGCTACTGAGAAAGGACCGTGACTGGCGTACCTGGTAGTGTTGCATCGCCCACATCTGATGCTGCCCGACGCCGAGAGTCACCAGCGCGTTGCCGTTGGTTAGCTGATTCAACAGCGCGAGAGCATATTGCGGTGTGAGTTCAGGGTCATCAGCCACTGTCAGCGGATAGCGTTCTTTCAGGTCAGTGATGTATCTCACCCATTCTGTGTACTCCCCCGGTTGCACGGCATCGACCAACTGCTGCAGCGCCTGGCGCAAATCGGCGCAAATCGGCAACGTTACTGGTTTGTTTTTGTTGAGCTCCGCCCGGTCGATGTCAATATGAATGATCTTCCCATGCTTAATAAATTCGCTCACTTTGCCGGTTACGCGATCGTCAAAACGGACCCCAATCGCCACCACCACATCAGCTTCGTTAATCGCCACGTTCGCGTACTTGGTGCCGTGCATACCAAGCACGTGCAACGACAGCGGGTGCTCTGGGGGAAAGGTGCCGAGCCCCATGATCGTGGTGGTCACCGGACAGCCCAATTGCTCGGCGAGTTGGATCAACAGGGAGTCAGTATCGGAGCTGGTTACGCCGCCACCCACATAGAGGAGCGGGCGACGGGCGGCGCGGATCAGTTGACAGCACACCTCAAGCTGGGAAGAAGAGATGGGGCCAATGGGTGGCTCAGGTGAGGCGATCTCTGCTGGCATGCGTGGCGGTGCGTAGTTGCCCTCCGGGTCGCGCGGATAGTGCTGTTGAACATCCTTGGGGATGTCGATCAGCACCGGACCTGGCCGATTCCCGGCCGCCAGCGCGAAAGCCTGTCTCACTACTGTCGGGATAGTAGCGACACTCTCAATGAGAAAGCTTTTCTTGGTGATCGGGGTCGTGATCGCCACGATATCCACCTCCTGAAAGGCATTCTTGCCCAGCAGGTGGGAAGGCACATTGCCGGTAATCGCTACAATCGGTACGGAATCGCTGTTGGCATCGGCGATGCCAGTCACGAGGTTGGTTGCGCCGGGGCCGGAAGTCGCCAGACAGACCCCCACTTTCCCAGTGGCGCGCGCGAATCCCTCAGCCGCATGGGCAGCACCTTGCTCGTGCTCGACACGAATACAGCGAATGCCGTACTCCTGAAGCACGTCGAAGATCTCAAGGTTCGCGCCGCCTGGATAGCCGAACAGCACCTCGACGCCTTCGAGGGTGAGGCACTGGGCCAGAATCTGTGCCCCGCGTAAGGCACGGGAGCGGTCTTCAAGCTTGATCTCTGACAGAGGGGCACCGAGGATCGTGGGGACGTCCTCATAGGTGACTTGGTCTACGCTGTCGGTAGCATTATCGACCGGCAGCGGGTGCGGGGCCACGTTGAGGTCGATTGCGCGTCCTTGTCGTTCCAGATCTAGCGAGTCTCTTGATGCCATAGCGTCGTCCTTAGTCGCCGAGCAGACATAAGTTGATCGTTCTTATATTGTGGTGCAGGCGTCCCGCCTGCATTGTGAAGGGCAAGCCAGAGGCCTGCACCACAAGACCTGACCAAGTGATGCTTGTCCAGGCCCTTAGTCTTGGCCGTTCCGAGCCGTATCTTTTCCATAGGGGGAGCGAACATCAGGGTGATTGACCCTCCGAGCATGGCCTGACTGAAGTACTCTTTGTAGTATTCCGGGAAGGCTGCTACTTCGTCTGCAAAGATCGTAAAGCGAGCGTCGGGCTTCGGTGCAAAGCCACTCAGCCGCTCGCTCACATAGGTAAAGAACCCGGGCTTGCCCTGCTCGCCGTCGGTCACAACGTCAATGCCGCTCTCAATCTGCTGGCGGACGGTTTCAGCGACAGCGCTTCGCACCCGCCTGGCATAGGCATCGGGGTCGTACGGCTGGCCGTTGACTTTCGCCTTCATCAGGTCGAGCAGGTCCGCAGGGCGTGCCAGGCTGCCACAGTGAGTAGTCAGAATGCGCTCAGTGCTGCGTTGCATGAGCAACCTCCTTATTTCTTCATCACAATGACACAATGATCCACTGACTCAATTCCTCCAACAACGCCTTGGCCTCTTGCAAATCTTTCGTATCAAACCCTTCTCGTTTTAGGAATCCTGCCGTGCTTGCTCGATCAGGTCTACCACTTCGTCTACCAGACGTTCGATCGAAGGGGACGAACTGGCAACAACGGTTTCTTCTCCAGCGGCTGTTTGTACATGTTTATGGTGAGGGAAGGTACTGATCCGATGGTGCGGAGCATCGTCGTAGCGGAACAAGAGTTTCCCGTTGGCGTCTTGGCAATGGTAGCGGTACTTGGTTTTTACCAGTCGGGGTTGGGTACGGACAAATTCCATCAGGAACAGCTCAATCCCCTGGGAAAACATGATGGTTCCTTTCACGAAACCAATGTGGGGGGTACGCTTTTCCTTGGTCAAGGTTGTTTGGATCACGTGAGGGCACGAAGCAAACGTCCGCTCCAGGTGGACAAAGTACTCTTCGATCAGCAAACCTTAGTCTCCTTGAGCAGCGCCAGCACCCGTATCAGTTCCTGGTAGGTCTCCCACTCGCCGGCCCATTCCATGATTTTTTCATCGTCGCCCCTCGTGCCGGCCTGATAGGCGCGGTAAAACTTCTGACTTGATTCGCCAAACTCCTTCTCGAAAGTTTTCAGGCGGGCCTTGGTGCGCTTCAGTCCCGCCTGCAACATTTTCTGCTGTAGCGCGAGGGAATTTTCTATGAGTGAAACCACTACATCTTTGTGGGCTGATTCGACGTGGATGCGCGTCATAGGGGATCGATCCTTTCTCGGGCTTTATTGCAGCTCCTCAAGCAATGCCTTGGCCTCTTGCAGGTCCTTCGTGTCAAACCCTTCAGTGAACCAGTTGTAGACAGCCAACAACAGTTTGTGAGCTTCGGTTTTCTTACCTTGCTGCTGCCATAAACGGGCGAGGCTGGTTGACGCACGCAATTCTAGCGACTTGGCTTGCTGCTGGCGGGCAACTTCGAGGGCTTTGAGGAAGGAGTCTTCTGGGGAAGAAACGGGGAACCGGGGAATCGGAGAATCGGGGAGGGATTTTTTGTCTCCGGTTCTCCCCGTCTCCGCTTCTCCGATTCGGAGCGATAGCTCCCCGTACAGCCGATACAGTTCCGCTTCGTACCATCGCTCACCAGTTTTGTTCACTGTATCCAGCGCCTCATCTAGAACGCCGAGTCCATTTTCTCTCTGTTCTGCCTTCCCATACGCCTCGGCGAGTAAAGCAAGATAATATGGTCGAAACAACTTTGCCCCTGTGACACGATAGTCAGTGAGCCCCTGCTGTAGCTGCACGATTCCTTTCTCGTCATGTCCTTGTTCGGTAAGCGCCCAGCCTTGTAGCATCTTCCCCCAAGCCAGCCAGTATGGAAACATTTGCTCAGTCGAGAGAGTAATTATGGCATCCGCCTGTTCCATAACTTTCCGTTCATCTCGGTCAAATTGGTAGGACCAAGCAAAATAGCCAAGGGCGAGAGCTAGACTAAAAGGGTGAGCAATTTTTCGGGCCAGGGCTACAGCTTCTCGCATTTTCTTCACAGATTGATCCGGATAGCCGAGTAACCACAGGGAAAGCACCTCATTCGCTAGACAACACACCCCAGGGTCATGCCCAACATAGAGAAAGGCTAAAGAATGATGCTGTTGAGGATCGTAGAGCGCAACGCCCTGCTTTAAAAATGTCCAGGCGGAAGACAACTCCCCACTATACAGTTGGTTGAATCCTAGTTCGTGGAACGCCTCTAAAAGGAGCCCCGGATCTTGCACGCTTTGCGCTATGCTGAGCAGTCGCTCCGCTAGCCGACGGCCTATTCGTAATTCCGCTCGTATGCCATAGAAGGCCGACAGTCCTTCTAACACGGGGAAAAGTTGAGGAGTTTCTCCCACCTGCTGACATAACTCCAAGGCCCGGGTATAGGTTTTTTCCACTTCCACGGCGGCAAAACCTTCGGTAGCAATCCGTGAAGCGCCCAGGGCAAGTTGCAGAGCTAGTTCTTGCTGGACACGCTCAGAGGTTTCCGGCAACGCTCTCAGCAACTCTAGTCCCTTGGTGAGATGCCTAATCGCCTCGGCATGGGCTGAACGCTGAACGGCTCTCTCGCCCGCCTGTTGCCAATACGGAATCGCCTGCGCGATCAACCCCGCCTCGGTGTAGTGATGCGCCAGAAGTTCGGGTTGGTGTTCTTTGGTGTCAGGAAACCGTTCTTCTAGTACCTGGGCGATCTGCTGGTGATACTGCTGGCGCGTGCTCTTGAGGAGCGATTGATAGGCGGTGTCTTGGATGAGGGCGTGTTTGAAGAAGTACCGTGCCTGCTCGCCAGTGCCGCGCTGATACAGAATCTCCGCTTCTACCAGTTTTGCCAACGCCGTGTGTAAGTCGGGTTCGCTCATCGGGGCGACGGCTTGTAAGAGTTCATACGAGAACTCGCGCCCTAATGTCGCGCCCAGTTGGGCAATCTGTCGGGCGGAAGAGAGGCGATCCAGCCGTGCCAGCAATGCTTCTTGCAGGGTCGCGGGAATGGCCAGTTGGAGAAGCGTGAGGTGAGGCGACTCTATAGACCCAATGGACCCAATGGACCCAATAGACTCTACAGACTCCATGACACTCTTGGTCAACTCCTCCACAAACAACGGCACCCCATCGGTTTTGAGCCGAATCTGCTCAATGACCTCAGCGGATAGTTCATTGCCCGCCGTCACTTTCTCAATCATCGTCTCGACCTGTTTCGTGCCCAGCCGATTGAGCACCAACTGGGAAATATGCGAACGCGGCTTCCATGGTGGGAGGAACTCCGGACGGAAGGTCAACACCAAGAGCAGTTTGGTGGTTGGAAGCTGTTCAATGAGCAAGGAGAGGAACTCCAACGACGAGGGGTCCGCCCAGTGCACGTCTTCCCACACCAAGACCGTGGCTTGCCGCTCAGCTTGCGCCACTAACAGTTGCAAGAGCGCTTGCAATGTCTGCTCCTTCTGCTTCTGCGGCGTCAGATTCAGCGGGGGATACTGTAGCGGCGTTGGCAAGGAGAGCAGCGCGGTGAACAGCGGTAGACTGTCTTGCAGGTCGTAGAGGGCTAATGCACGCTCCAGCTTCTCAACTTTTTCCGCGTCCGTGTCCTGACGCGTCAGCAGCAAGGTGCGTTGTAAAACATCAATCAGCGGATACAGAGCGCTGTGTTGATGATAGGGCGAACACCGTGCTTCATAGCGCAATGAGCCTTCGGCGGTCACGTGCTCTCGCAAGGTGTACGCCAGCCGTGATTTGCCAATGCCGGGCTCACCACTCAGTAATACTACCTGCCCCCGCCCTTCTTTGGTTTGTCCCCAGCGATCAAAGAGCAGTCCGACTTCCTGTTCGCGACCCACCAACGGCGTCAGCATGGTTCTTCCGGAAAGCGGCGAAGCGCTCTGCTGTTCACTCTGCACGTGGTAGACGGCAATGGGTGCATCAATGCCTTTGACCAAATGCGAGCCAAAGGGTTGGCATTCAAACTGACCGTCAATTAAGCGCTGTGTCGCCGCGCTGATCATGACCGTGTTGGGTTCGGCCAAGCCTTGAATCCGCGCGGCGATGTTCGGGGTTTCGCCCAGGGCTAACTGCTCGCGTCTTTCTCCGCTGCCGATCTCACCAACCACGACTAAGCCGGTGTGAATGCCGAGGCGGACTTGCAGGGGTGACCGGCCGGGCAC
>CAZCWX010000398.1:0-8932 GCA_964502465.1 uncultured Enterobacteriaceae bacterium
AGAGGAATGATAAACACCCCACGCTCCTCCGCATTTTGCGGGGTGACGCCATAGGGTGCCAAAATACCCTTTAATTCTTCTCCTAAGTCCTCTACATTGGCGTGCTCGATACGAAAAACTTTTGTATGTAAGTCACGGAAGGTGTCGGTGTCGAAGGCACGGACGAGTTCCTTCATGCGCGTCACATTTGAGGCGAGATCGGTAATAATCACCAGATTGCCGCGTGGATACGCAATGACGTCGCCTCCCGGAGAGATGAAGGGTTGGAGGACTTTTGCCATCTCTTCAGCTGCCAGATGTTCGATCCTGACCAATTCAATGATAAAGGCATCTTCAACTGCGGCACTCCGTCGTTCAGCAGCACCTACGGTTAATGCCGATTTGGTCTTTGCTTCACCCACAGGCGCGATCTGATACATATCGCCAATTTTGACCGCCGCAATACCACTACTGCGGAGTATTTGGTGGAAGAGCGGAAAAAGATCGCGGCGAGCGATTTTGCCGGTGGTACGAATCGTCACTTGTCCTTGTACGCGTGGATCGATGATATAGTTAATACCGAGCGCGGTCGCCAAACTGTGAATCACCTCACGGATATCAGCACCCTCAAAATTGAGCACCACCGCCTCATCTGCTTCTGAAGCGACCTTTGGGCTGGGGGCTTCTTGCGCTTCGCTGCTCAGCAGTTGCATCCATAGAGCAGCTGTCGCGAGAGCTCCTATGAACAGCATGGCGGCAACGCTGGTTTTCCGCAGTCTCATTCCTCACCTTCCTCCCCCGCTACTTCTCCCTCTTCAGCCGATGGGGGTTCGACTTCCTGGTTCTCCGCTTCCTGACGGATGTTTTGCCGCCTGATCTGCCGGAGGCGTCGTTGCAGTTGTTGAATGTTTTGCCGGATCGCTTGGGTCTCATCCGTTATCTCGCCTCCAGCTGCCACTGCTCGGGCCTGCCGAGCCCTGGCGAGGGAGGGAACAGCCTGAGCCACCGGAGGGATCAAGCGTGGCGCTCTGGCCGCTGTACCGCTGTCAATGACCATCAAAGGGAGGCTCACCTCCTCTCCCTCTTGTCCAAGGGTGAGCGTCGCTTGCAACGGCATCACCTCAACCAGGTGGTAAGATCCCAGCGTTTCTCCTTTTCGCACCCGGACGGCCTTTCCCCCTTGAGAAGAGTCTACAAAAAAAGCCTCTTCGTGATCGGGAAATAGCACCACCCCGACAAGTTTGAGGTGCGCAGGCGGGGGAACAGATGCCGCGGTTGGCTGTACTTCTTCAGTCGCACGGCTGCGGCTTGGAGAAAAGAGGTCTTTCTCAGTAATCACCTGTGCAAGCTGTTTACCGATAGCAGGTACAGGGGCAGGAGCGAACCGCAGGGGTGCTTCTTCCGGTAGCTGGGACTGAGGAGCAACGGTCAGTGTCGGCGGCGTCCGACGCCACGTCTCAACAATGCGCCACAGGAATACGATCGCGATAAAAAATAACAGTAGGTGAATAAATCGCCGAATGCGCATTACTATCCCTGCACAGAAGCGACGGTTTCCGACCCTTGCATGACCCCAGCCACTTCCAGGGTAATGGTGAGGGGAAAGGTCTGTAGCCCTCTCCGAGCCCGAGCGGCGCGCAGTCCATAGGTCCCCCGCACTTCCAGGGTCGCCACGGCCAACCGCCAGTCCCCATACTCAATGCCAGTCAAAAAACTTGCCACTGCCGACAAATCTCCTCGCAGGGTGACTTGCACGGCCGTTTTGCGAAATTCGCCGAGCGGCTCATCTCGCATGACCTGCGTTGTGACCAGTTCAAGACCGCTCTCAGTAGCCAGCTTCTGAATGCGTTCTTGCAAATGCGCAGCCGCCAGAGAAGGCGTCTCACCCGGAATCAGGTTTCGTTTGGTTTCGACAAAGCGTTGTTGCAACACGCGGACCTGCTCGGCGATTTGCGTTGCCCGGTCTCGCTGACGCTGCATTTTCGACACACGCTGCGCATCTTGTTCGATCTGCTCCTCAAGTTGAGCGGTGTAGACAAAATAGGGCTCAACGACCCCGTAGCGGACGACCACGAGCAGGAACGCCACAAGCGTGGCACCCGCCAGGGTACGCTCGCGCGTTGACAGACGATACCAGAATTGCGTCAGCCGCATGGTTCCACCTGAGCGCCAAGGGTAAAGGTTTCTCCGTTGGCCGTTTTGGTGAATGGGGCTTTCGGCGCCACATTACGCAGACATGGCGAACCTTCAAGCAGCGCAACCAGGTCAGATGCGGACCTCGCCGCCACCCCGCTCAGTTCAACACCTCCATCCTTGTAACGAAAGTTTGTGAGATAGACGTCTGTAGAAACGAGTTCAGAAAGATTGCCCAACAAGGGGAGGAGGCGTCTTCGCGTTGTTTCCTCGAGCAGTTGGAGACGTTCCTTGAGGCGGCCGGCCTCTTCTTCTTGCGCCTGCACCTGGCGGACTTCAGGGTCAAGCGCGGCAATTGCTCGCGTCAGGGTTCCGAGGATCCGGCGTTCTTGCACGACCACACCCACGGCCCAGCCTGCGCCCAGCAGCAGAATAAGACCAGCAAGCACGAGCGTCAATGGAGATAAGCGTTTTTCTCGATGTCCACGTTTATCTGGTGGCAGGACGTTCACCTCAACTGCCGCTTCACCAACCGCCTGCAACGCCGCCCCCAGAGCTGGGAGTGCCCCAGCAGGCCAAGGTTCTTCCTCGGTACGAGTCAGACGGGGCAGAACAAGGGGAGCGAGATCCCGTGTTACCTCTATCGGCAGCGGCAGTGCTCCATTGCCGCCATCAGTAAAGATCTCTACCTCAGACAGTGATGTTCCAGGCAACGCGCGCGCGATTCCTTGGGAGAGAAGCTCCATAACCTCTTCCTGGCTCTGTGCTTGAGTACGCGGGAACAGCAGGCTGGCGGCAAGGCGCTTGTTCTCGACAAAGCAGAGTTCAACCTCACCGTTCTCCATTGACACGATTACACGCGGCACCTCAACCGGGAGATCACAGAATGCCAACGTATTTGCCAAAGCAGTAGTGCTGAGCGTAATCATTTGGGGGCGGACCTGTGCGTACGCCAGCAGTTCGAGGTATTCATCCACCTCGCGACGAGGGAGGCAGAAAATTATCACCCCAATTCGTCGTTCTTCTCCGCCAATGTCAGAGGTGAGAAAGTCGTAGTAGATCTCTTCTTTGGGAAATGGCAGCAGCCGCTCTACCTCATAGTCAATAACCTGCCTGAGTGACCCACGCGCTGTCTCCGGTACGATCAAGCGGCTGACGCAGGCTGAATGACGAGGCAAACACAGCACGATTTGATCTGGGGTGACATGAATCTCTTCGAGGAACTGCGTGAGGGCAAGGTTGAACGCGTCGGTACGCTCTTTCCCCGACACCGGAAGCGGCAGAGTGCGAGCGTGTCGAAGGCTCACACGGAAGAACCGTTTCGCAATATGGACGAAAGCAACTTCTTGTATGCCAACGGCAACACCGAGGCCATCAAGGTAGTCGATCCGCGTGAGGCGCTGGGCTGTGGTAGCAAGGTCCACTTCCATTCCTCCTCGGTGTGGTTTTACCCCTCCCAACTCTTGATGTCGGCATTGTCTTCATTGCCGCCAGCAACCCCATCTGCACCATAAGAGGAGAGTTCATACGGTTCCTGTTCACCTGGACTGCGGTAGACATAGGGGTTCCCCCAGGGATCGCGTGGGATTTCCTTCCTGAGGTACGGCCCGTCCCAGCGCTCGACACCGGACGGACGTTGGCGCAAGGCATCAAGCCCTTCTTGGCTGGTCGGGTAGCGGCCAACATCCAGGCGGAAGGTATCCAACGCCGTTCCAAACATTTCGATCTGTGCTCTCGCCGCTTTCGTTTTGGCTTTTTCTTCCTGACGAATGAAGCGAGGAGCCACCAGTGACGCCAACAACCCAATAATAACCATGACCACAAGGAGTTCGATTAACGTGAACCCGGCTTGGGAGCTTTTCTTGGTTGTCACCATACCATCTCCTTACTGAGCAAGATCAGTTCGATAAAATGAAAGAATCACTATTGACAGTGTGTACCCAGCTCCCCCTCTCGCTCGCTAGAACGGGACATCATTGATGCTGAATACTGCAGAAAGCATAGAGATCACCACAAACCCGACAACCAAGCCCATCACCAAAATAAGCATTGGTTCAATCAAAGAGGTCAGACGTTTCACCTGGTTATACGTATCACGTTCATAATACTCAGCCACACGCACGAGCATATCATCGAGACGACCAGTCTCTTCGCCAACACTCACCATCTGCAACGCTAGCGTGGGGAAGACTCCGCTGCGACTCAAGGGACCAGCAATCCCCTGGCCTTCTCGTACACCGACTTTGACTTCTCTGAGAGCGCGACTGACCATTTCGTTTCCGGCCACTTCTTGCACTATCTCAAGCGCCGGGAGTAAGGGGACGCCACTTTTGAGCAAAGTCCCAAGGGTGCGTGCAAATCGCGCAACCTCACGCTTCCGTAACAGTTGACCAAACACCAGAAGACGGAGCTGCCACCGGTCCCACGCGAAGCGCCCTTGCGGAGTTGACAGATATTGTCTCACCCCTAACCACATCCCTATTCCCACAAGCAAGAACACCCACCAGTATACACGCAAGCCATGGCTCAGGCCCATAAGCATGCGTGTCGAGGGGGGTAATGCCTGACCAACATCACCAAAGATCGCGGCAAATTTTGGCAATACATAAGTTAGCAAAATCACGACAGAGAGTCCGCCCACCACAGTCAGTAGAATAGGATATGTTAAAGCGGACTTGATCTCGTCTTGCACTTGCTGGGCACGCTCGAGATACTCGGCTAGGCGCTGTAAGGTCGTGTCGAGAAATCCCCCAAGTTCACCAGCCTTCACCATATTGACGTACAGAGGGGGAAAAATCTTCGGATATTCAGCGAGCGCCTCAGTCAAAGATTTGCCTTGCTGGACAGCGCGGAGGATTTGTCCGACTGCTTTTTTCAGTTCAGCTTTCTCGGTTAACCCAGTCAGAACGGAAAGCGCCCGGTCAAGAGGTAAGCCGGCCGCAATCAGGGTCTCGAGTTCTTGCGTCAGGATGAGCAGATCACGCTGCCGCACAATCCCGCTTCCTGGCAGGGTCGGTAAGAAATCCCAGGAGAAGGTCGCCTTAGATTTTTCCTGGCCGGGGAGGACGACTCGCAGAGGAAGATATCCCTGTTCGTGTAGCCGGGAGACCACTACCCGTTCCTCGCCTGCTTCCATGATTCCTTCAATGACTTTCCCCTGGGGAGTCGTGGCCTGATAATGAAACTGAGGCATAGCGTCTCCCTTTTTTGTTCTGCGCTCTGTGAGCGGCTATCCAGGAGTCTCCTGGTTGTCAACGTAAATGTAAAAACGAGGGTTTCGTAGTCGGTTGCAAACAGCTAACGGACTGTCCTATTACCCTTTTGCCGATAGCGCGGCAGCACCTGTGAGCCAAAAATTTCCAGCTGTTTGCGCAATTCCGCACGGGAGAGTAATCCCTGATCGAATAGCCAAGCGAACCATTCTGGATTGACGGTTTCTACTAATTCATCCATCCCTTCTATTACTGTGTCCACCGAACCAGCATACAGGTAGCGAGCCCGTCTCATGCGATCGACGGTCCACTCCTGCGCTGGTAAAGGCAGAGATGGATAGACGATCTCATCCTCGGGAAACCGAAAGGCTTCCCAGAATCCGAAGTGTCCCCAGAACCGTTTGTATCCAACACCAACCAACCCATGTTCTGCTAACCGCTCGGCCGCACGGATAGTATCAGCAAAGTATACTTGACGGAGCACCCCAATACCTTCACCCAAAGCTAGCCAACGTCCAGCTCGACCAGCTTCTTCGACATGGACCCTAGCCAGATGTCGCACCTGTTCAGGTCGCGACAGGAGAATCATCGGAGTGACGCCTTCGCGTGCACACCAGCGGATCGTCGATTCACTCACGGAGAACGCCTGGAAAAGCGGCGGGTGCGGTTTCTGGTACGGTTTTGGTACCACAGTAATCTTCTGTACGCGCCCTTGGGCATCGACTTCTCCAACTGCACCATAGTCACGGGTCCATTGATGCGGCGGCCATAGTGTTCCTGTGTTATATGGGTACGGATATTCGTAAAACTCGCCGCGAAACCGAAAAGGCTCGTCCGTCCAGGCGAGTTTCAGAATGTGATACACCTCCTCAAACGCGCGGCGGTTGGTGTCATCAAGCTGCGAATGGTCACTGATAGTCGCAGAGATATTGATCTTCTGGGCCATTTGATCGAGCCAACGCTGCTGATAGCCGCGGGCAAATCCGACAAACGACCGTCCTTTCGTTAACTGGTCGAGCCAGGCGGTAGTAATGGCTAAACGGAGGGGATCCCAGCCAGGCAACACATAACCAATAGGACCAACTTTTATACGCTGAGTGTGCAGCGCAACATAGAGCAAAAATTCTGGCGGCCCACCGACTTCGAACCCCTCGCTGTGCAGGTGGTGCTCAGGAAAGGCAACCGCATCAAAGCCTACCTCCTCTGCCAGACGCACCAGTTCGACAACTTCCTCAAACATGATCTGCCAACGGTCGGTATGATGCGCAATCGGACGCAGTTTTTTTCTTTCTGCCAAGGGTGCAGGAATCGTCGGGAGTAAAAACAGTATGAATTTCATGGCGCAAAAACCCGATGCTCAGAAATTTCCTATTGTACACCACTTTCTCGGGACATTCATGACGAGGTCTCTAATTCTTCTAACACAGCCGCACAAAGGAGCGGAAAAATAATCTCGTGGTGTCCAGTGATATGGAAGCCGCGCCCCCCCTGCCGGGTAGGTCGGGCCACAACATTGGCCATCGGCCGATAATGACGGATAAAATCGAGGTCAACTGTCGTAAAAGAGTTCACCGTATGCCCAAGGTTACGAGCCAAAGACAAGGCTTTGAGAAAAATTTCAGGAATAATCACTGCCGAGCCTAAATTAATGAATACTCCCCCTTCAAGTTGGGCCACCACTGAGGTGAAGAGACGAAAATCGACCAGACTTCCTTTCCCCATTGCTGCCCCGTCTGCCTGAGGATGCATATGAATAATATCAGTGCCTATGGCGATATGCACACAGGCGGGCACTCCACGTCGAGCACATGCGGCAAGGACGCTCATGTGAATATGCGGAAACCCCGCAGCATTGAGACGCTTTCCCACCGCCTGTCCAATACCAACCTCATTCTGGGTGACCTCTTCCTGGATAGCGACGTTCAGAAACTTCGCCGTTTCCTCCGCCATGCCAAAACTGCCATCAGCCAATGTCGCTGCGACTTCTTCAGAGGTCTCGCCCTGATAGGCAAGTTCAAAATCATGGATAATAGCAGCGCCATTCATGGAAACGGCAGAGAGCAGGCCACGGTCAAGCAGATCAACAATAATCGGCGAGAGACCGACTTTGAGCGGATGCGCCCCCATGCCGAGAACAACCGGACGCTGTGCACGAACTGCCACCGTAATCCGGTGAGCGATCTCTCGCAGGTCTGCCGCTGCTAAAGTTCCCGGAAGCGAATCCAGAAAAGCTCGCATACTCCCCCCAGTTCGCCAGGGCGCTGCAAGGACATTTGCTGCAACTTTGTTTTTTCTCTTATTTAACGGGTACGTGACAACCCGCGACAGATCGATGGGAGGGAATTTCATGTTGTATCCAACGGTCTTTTGTCGACCACAGGGTTTCTCCTTGATCAGCGGTCATCGTTCACTGTTCCAAAAAGCAGGTTGTCAATCATTTCACAGATGACATGCCCAATCAGGATATGCGTCTCCTGTATGCGTGGGGTTACCGAGGTTGCAGAGACACAGAGCAGATGATCTACCATTGAGGCCATTGTACCACCATTGCCCCCGGTCAAGCCGATTGTCCGGATATGTAATTCTCGGCAGACTTGCAGTGCTTTTAACACGTTAGACGAATTTCCACTGGTGGAAATGGCAAGGGCCACATCCCCTGCTCTTCCTAAAGCACGGATTTGCTTGGCGAAAAGATCGGCTGGCCCGTAGTCGTTGGTAATAGATGTCAGCACTGAGGTGTCGGTCGTGAGCGCAATCGCCGGGAGGGGCGGACGTTCAATTAAGTAACGGTTGACGAACTCAGCAGCAAGATGCTGCGCATCTGCGGCGCTGCCACCATTCCCGAACAGCAGGATCTGACCACCAGCCCGGAGTGTACGTGCAACCTCTTCAACAGCGCTAACAAGGGCATCTGCATGTTCATGCAAAAACTGTTGCTTGGCAGCAATGCTCTCGGCAAAAATCGCAGCAATGGTTTTTTTCATTGTGGTTCCGCAAGATCTTAAGGAGCTAGGGAAAACCCGTCAAGGAGTAACTTGACAAGAGGGGACGATGCGCTTATGCTCTCGGACCGAGAAAGATCCCCCGGTCTCAATGGCGGAGGGGCCACACCCGTTCCCATCCCGAACACGGCAGTTAAGCCCTCCAGCGCCGATGGTACTGCAGCCCCGATGCTGTGGGAGAGTAGGACGAGGCCGGGGTTTCCTCTTTTGAATCTGTGAATGACAACCGGAACCAAACAGGCGGGCGTAATTCAGTGGTAGAATGCCAGCTTCCCAAGCTGGACGTCGCCGGTTCAAGTCCGGTCGCCCGCTCCACCTTTTCCTGCCGTCTTTATGCTCCACGTGGTGAAATGCCCGACGTGCCGAAAGGAAACTCTTTGGCAAGAAAACCCGTACCGTCCTTTCTGCTCAGAGCGCTGCCGCCTTATCGACTTAGGAACCTGGGCTGACGAGTCATACCGCATCCCAGGAGAGCAAGTCGCCGAAGCCGCGGCGGATGTAGAAGCAGAAGAACAAAAGAGTCTCAGTAGATTAAAATTTGTGGCGGTCACACTGAGGCAGAGGCCGAGTGGGCAGGTTGGCCCTACTCGGGTAGGATTGTGAGTG
>CAZCWX010000399.1:0-3042 GCA_964502465.1 uncultured Enterobacteriaceae bacterium
TTCTGGGGCTGGTGGGACAAATTGTCTGATGGCAAGGGCAACGTGAACAACGTAACCTCGGCAAAGCTGACGGACCTCGGCGGCGGCGGCACGTTCTACGACTGCCGGGTTGAGGTCGAGCGGTGGGATGGGTAGGTGGAAGAACATTGACGGGGTGTTCGAGAGATTTCCCCGCCTCAAAATCGTCTCGGCGGAAAACGACGTCGCCTGGCTGCCGTCCATGCCCGGAGGAGTGCAGGCGTAACGAAAAGAAGAATATATAACCATCACCCAAGAGCAGGGGCCTGAACAGTATGATATGGGGAATTCCAATCGAAGAGGAAGCTATACCATGGCAGGAATATTAGATAGCAAAATCACCTTGATCACTGGCGCCGCCTCTGGCATTGGTCGCGCGACTGCGAAGATTTTTGCCCGCGAAGGCGCCAGCTTGGTGCTGGCTGATATGGTGGAAGCGGGTGGTCAGGAAACGTTGCAGATGGTCAAGGAAATGGGAGCTGACGCGATGTTCGTCAGGGCGGATGTGGCCAAGTCGCAGGAGGTAGACGCACTCGTCGCCAGGGCGGTGGAGACCTACGGGCGGCTCGATTGTGCGTTCAACAACGCCGGCATCGGCGGCAAGAGCGTGCTGACGCACGAATGCAGCGAAGAAGAGTGGAACCATGTGCTCGCGGTCAATTTGACTGGCGTGTGGCTGTGCATGAAGGCCGAGATCACGCAGATGCTCAAGCAGGGCAGTGGGGCCATTGTGAACACCTCGTCGATCATGGGGCTGACTGGCGCCATCCGTGTCCCGGCCTACACAGCCGCGAAGCACGGGGTGGCGGGGATCACCAAAGCGGCGGCGCTCGAGTATGCGCGCCACGGTATCCGGATCAACGCGGTCTGTCCCGCCCCGATTTATACGCCGATGTTGAACAAGGCGTTTGAGAAGCGGCCCGATATTGAGGAGCGGTACGCTCGGTCCGAACCGATGAAACGCATCGGCCAGCCCGAAGAAGTGGGCGAGGCGGTGGCGTGGCTGTGTTCCGACCGTGCGTCGTACATGACTGGTCTACCGATGCCGGTGGATGGCGGCTACATGGCGCAATAGCGACCGTACGATGACCACTGAATGAAGGACCCTGACGGAATGTTCCTGGAGTTGATCGAGCCTTTCTAAAGAGAACGCTTTGGTGCACAAGAGGCATTACGGCTAGGACTATGGCCACAGTCGTGTGCAGTGGGTTTGATAGGCCGCCCTTCACGGCAGCTCTTCCAACGTCTTATATCTTCCCTCTTGATACTGTTGCCGTGATTTCGCTACACGAGCAAGGAACTTTTCGTCTTTCAACAAACGGTATTCCAGCCAGTCCTCTTCGTCCTCAAAGCCAATGAGGACGGCGGCGGGACGACCGTGAATGGTGACCACAACTTCTTCTTTGCTTGCCTTTTTGATGAACTCCGAAAAGTTATCCTTCACTTTTGAGAGCGGGGCCTTAATCATTTTTCTCCGTGCTCCTCTAACCATTGAGTAGTTTCCTCCTTGGGTATAATAGCGATGATAACGACGTCTGTGCCAACTACATCATAAAAGACTCTGAGGCCTTCGACCCTGAGTCTGAACTGGGGATGACGTAAATCCCGTAAACGTTTGATCCGGCTTTTACTCTGTTTCGTCGGTTCGTGCGTCAAATGGACGCGCATCGCATCTCGTACCGTCGCACGCCAGCGCGCCTCCAGGGCGTTGAAATCCTCAATCGCATTCTCGGTCAGGACGATACGATAGGCCACTTGGTAAGTATGGCCTCTTTCTGGCCAGATTACAATCAAGATTTTGTCTTGACATTCTGTAGCGTCCCCCTCTTATTTCGGGTAGCGAGTAGCGTCGATCGTAAGCGCGGGAAATACCAGGGAAACAATGACCGACAAAACAGCGACAAGAGTTGCCATGGCTGCTGACATCGATCATTCACTTTTGAGAGATGTGTTAGCTGTGAGGCAACTTCTCACCGTTGCACCGGCTGCCAGAAAAAGCGAGCGACCTGAGGGTCAGGAGGAACTCCTCCAAGAGGATTTCACCAGGGTGGATAGGGGCAGCAGTTTCTTGGGCACAGCGGTCCTCCTTCAGTGGTAGTCTACGATCTCAACGTCCTCTGCGTCTGTCCCCGTCCAGATGAGCAGGGGTTAGGTTGTCCAGAACAAGGGCAGGGTAGCTGAGTTCAGAGCTAGCCATAGTCTAGAGGCTTGGCCTGCCCTGCGGCGATTTCTTGTTTGGCGTGTCGAGCGGCGGTGATGAGCTGAGAGTGGGTCTTCTGGAAGATGGTATCCCATTGCAATTCTTCTCGCAGGTCTTCGATATACTCACGAAGGTGTTCCGCGACCCGGTCTGGCACGGTGTTGGGGTGGCTAGTCGCTGGTTGCTTTCCAGAAAAACACCAAGAGTGCAACAACAGCGCTCGCTGCACATCCGAACATGAACCACTCCAGGCCACTCATACTTCTTCCATTTCGTACATCAACCGTTTAATACGTTGATCTTGACGTAGAGCAATACCAACAAGAACAGCTATAGCAACCATGTCTCATCCTTTTCGGGTTTTCTGGGCCACGAGAGACGCTCAAGATCTTAAGGAAGTCAGACAGGAATAAGAACATACTATGATGATAGAGAAGAACTATCGGATCTCGGGACACGAAACCTTCCCCTGTCGCTACCCGTGGCTACCCAAAGTCGTACGAGGCTTATCCAGGAATCCGCAGCTCTTCGCGGATGAGGATCAGGCGATGGTCGATTTGGGAGTCGGGAAGAATATGGTTCGTGCTATTCGCTACTGGGCACAAGCCGCCGGCGTGGTAGAGTCGTCAGTGAAAGGGAAGACGCATCTTCTGTCTTCGTTTGGGAAGGCGTTGCTTGGTGAGGACGGTCTTGACCCGTTCCTGGAAGACATTCGCACGTTGTGGCTCATTCATTGGCACCTCTCGACCGACGTTGAAAATCCCCTGTTGGCCTGGGACTACTTGCTGAATCGATGGCATGAGCCAGAATTTGTACCCAGCACG
>CAZCWX010000400.1:0-6839 GCA_964502465.1 uncultured Enterobacteriaceae bacterium
CACGCCATCGAACCTGGACTCACGTTGCGGTCCGTCCTGGCGTCGTGGCCCCATATCTCCCAGGCCTTATCCGAGCGCCCACGCCAGCGCAAACTGCAGGTGCCGGAATACTCATTTTCCTTAAGTTAGCGCTTATGATGCATTGCGGGGGCGGGGTGGCCGTCCGCGAAACAAAGAGTGAAACGTCGTGACAAGTCTCTGCGGCTGACTTGATTGCGGTTGCTGGTCACAGCCTGTGGGCTGTACCAAACACCTATTGAGGGTCAATGTTTCGGTGGACAATGTTCCACGGGAAACAGCGGCACCCGTAAGCGCCACGCCCTAGAAACTCTTCTGTGCCCTCATCCCGGTCTTCTCAATAGAACGGGTTGTGTCCAAAGACACTCCTAGTTAGTGTCAGACTCGGCGGAGGGGCAGCCACGGGACACTTGATGACGCATCACCAAGAAAATGAGCGAGAGAGACAGTCCAATCAACCGCAAGGGCTCCGGGCCTTGGGTCCAGATGTTCTCCACACAGTCTACGCTGTATATATAAGGAAGGAACATCAGGCAGGCTCTACCCGTTGGCGGCCAGTTAGGCGGCAGGCTCTATCTCTCCCCTCAGCGGTTACGCAGAAACAAAGCGGTGGAGATCAAACGGCTGTGCCCGCGTGAGCATGTAGTACACGGCACGCGCCAGCTTGTGCCCGAGTACCGTTAAGGCCTTGGCTTTGCCGTGTTTGTGTTCGAGTTTCGTGAAATATTCTTTCCCCAGTTGGTTCTGCCGTAAGAATGAGGATGGCGGCTTCGGCAAAGGCCCAGCGCAAATGCACGTTGCCAATCTTTTTCCCTGAGGTGCCCAGTCGTTTGCCGTTGGATTCTTTGGCGCACTTCACCAAGCGACAATACGAGACGAAATCCTGCACGCGGGGGAAACGCGCAATGTCTTGAATCTCGTAGAGAATGACCAAGGCCAGAATCTTGCCAATCCCGGGGACCGATTGTAAGCGGGAGAAGGTTTGGCCATCATGGGCCTTGGCCGTACGCGTAATATAGAGTTCCACTTCGCCGAGTACTTGATCGTAGTGATCGATGAGAGAAATATCTACTTCTATTGTCTTGCGCACACTGGGATCAGGAAAATGCTCTTCGACTCCCCCACGGTTCGCTTTGTACGCGAGCTTCTTGCCGATCTCAGGGAGATTGTACTGACTATTGGTATTCTGAATGTGAGCCAACAGTTCTGCTCTTTTCCGCACCAAGTGACAGCGGCGCCGGAGTAAATCCCGTGTCGCCCGCATCTCGGCAGGATAGACATAGGCTTGCGGCAACATCCCACTGCGTAACAACACGGCAATCTTATGCGCATCAATTTTATCGTTCTTGGCTTTCCCGCCATGAATCGCTTTCATATAGAGGGCATGCCCCAGAACAAAAGTAATGCCTTCTTTCGCGCAGAGGTCCGCCAGCCAGTACCAGGTGAAGATACACTCGACGCCGACGACCACGTCGTCCCGATACGGCGCGATGATCCGCAAAAACGCTTCCGGGGTCGTCGGCAGATTCTTATGAACGAGTTTCGTGCCGTGCTGATCGAGAATACAGACGTACATGGCGCGTGCATGTAGATCGATACCACAATAATGTTTATGCTGTTGCGTGTAGAAGTTCATCCAGGTCTCCTCCTTGGGGGGTGAATTTTGGGTACCGCCACCTTACCGCCGCATCCCGCAGCGGAGGAGGCCTGGATGAGTATCAACAGCTTCCAGTCGGACTGGCTTTTCTGCTCGCGCTCCAAAGCCAGCTGGTTAAGCTGAGCGTTAGACCTCATCGGCTAAAATGGAACTGCTTCTAAAGCTTTGCGAGTAGGCAATTCAAGGAGTCTTAAGCCTGGCAGGGCTTACCGTTGCCGTCTACACCATTTCGGTAGGATTTGTTGCACGCGTTCGGAAGACGGTCGAAGAGGAATTCGCCCGTCAGCTCGTAGACATTGAACGGAAGCTAAGATCCTTCAGCGAAACTCTGAGCAGATCAGCCGGTATCGAGAGCGTTTTAAGCAGTGTCGACGAACTGGTCAAGCAAAAGCAAACGATAGGAAAAGCACGGCTGGAAGCCTGCAATTCATGGCTTCCGCTATCCCTCGATCGCGCGGTTCTCCGGCCTGCCCGACTATGTTGGATTTCGCTGCTCGCTCTCGTCGTCGCATACTCCATCGGGAGTCTCGGCATAGGTCTTCGCGGTCCGCTTTACGCTCTTATATGTGCATCGGTGGGCCTTTTGTTACTCGTCGGAATAGTGATCGTTACACGTGCTGTCATTGCTTACCAAGAAGGTAGATGAAGCGGCACAGCTTGAGGAGGGACAAAGATCGCCACAGGTCCGCTGTTTTTTTGAGTATGACGGTAAGCAAGTCGATTCGGTCCGGCTTCGTCCGAACGAAGACACTGAGGTTGCAATAGGCCTTGAGACAGACGAGAACAAGATGACGGTCGTCGTCGTTGATGTCTGTTTCCAGCCACCGCTTGAGCCATCGAGCAACACCTCATCCCACTTGATTCCCTGCAGGGTCGCCTAGCGCTGGGCCAACTGCTGCCACGCCCGGCGAAAGGCGTCCTGGTGCCGCCACACCTTGAGCCGGCGTTGGACGGTTTTGTCGGACGGCAAGCCGGGAGGCAACAAAGTCTTCGTAGACAAGGACATGATCAGTGTCGAAAACTTGGTGTTCCATATTTACAATGACCCAGAAACAGCCAACTCCGTTACCGACGCCGCGGATTTCACCATCCCACCAGTTGGCACGTTCCCGCCCGTGCATGAGTATTGCATAAAGTGATAACCTGGAATAGTTCCATAGGCTGGGGTGAGCGCGGCGAACCCCAGCACTCCCTTCGCGAAGAGGACAATACCGTAGCCTGACTACCGGATTTCACTCCGTGTCACCTGCGCTACCGCAGCTCGATTAAATTCTTGAGTCACTTTTTCGCGCACCTGGGGCGTGCTACCTTACGCCTATGCAATACGCGGAGATTTTTGCCGAGTTCCCGTCAGAGCTACGTTTACCCATCGCGCGCCTCGTCTCGATGCCCTAAAGGAGGAACTGGGGGTTAGGAGAAGCGATTTTGAAGAGCTGAAAGCGATTGTGCGGGACCTGGCCGAAGCGCAGCGGAGGCGAAGAACCTCACCGCTCCGGCTCCACCGAGATTCTTCGTCGCTTCGCTCCTCAGAATGACACCTTTCAAAACCAAGGTGACTGACTATGAGTGAGGATACAATCGATTGGCGATGTGTTTAGCTCATGCGCTCAATCAGCGCATCGCCAAACTGAGAGCATTTGACCTCTTTCGCCCCTTCCATCAACCGAGCAAAATCGTAAGTGACGATTTTCTCACCGATCGTACGATCGATGGCCTTGATGATCAAATCAGCCGCTTCGGTCCACTCCATGTGACGCAGCATCATCTCGCCAGAAAGAATAACCGACCCTGGGTTCACTTTGTCCAGATCGGCATATTTGGGCGCAGTGCCGTGCGTTGCTTCAAAGATCGCGTGACCAGTGACATAGTTGATATTGCCGCCCGGCGCGATGCCAATCCCGCCAACCTGGGCTGCGAGTGCATCAGAAAGGTAGTCTCCATTGAGGTTCATAGTGGCGATAACGTCGAATTCATCGGCTCGCGTCAATGTTTGCTGTAGAGTGATATCAGCAATGGCATCCTTAATGAGAATCTTGCCTTTGGCGAGTTCGGCTTTCTGTTCGGCATTAGCCGCGTCTTCGCTTTTTGCTGCTTTCGTGCGCTCCCACTGTTCCCACGTGTAGGTTTGGTTGGGGAACTCCCGTTCAGCCAAAGCATAGCCCCAATTGCGGAATGCTCCCTCGGTGAACTTCATGATGTTCCCTTTGTGGACGAAGGTGACACTCTTCCGTTTGTTGGCGATCGCGTAGCTGATCGCAGCTCGGACTAACCGTTCTGTCCCTTCTGTTGAGACCGGTTTGAGTCCGACTCCAGAGGTCTCGGGAAAGCGAACCTTCTTATACAGATCCGGGAAGTTTTCCTTCAGGAAATTCAGGACCTTCTTTACCTCCAGAGTCCCCGCTTCGAACTCGATACCAGCATAAATGTCTTCGGTATTCTCGCGGAAGATGACCATTTCGACCTTGTCGGGCCGTTTTACTGGGGAAGGGACACCTTTAAACCAGCGGACTGGTCGCAAACAGACATAGAGATCCAGCAACTGCCGCAGGGCAACGTTGAGCGAGCGGATGCCACCACCGATAGGCGTAGTCAGTGGACCTTTGATGCCGACCAAAAACTCGCGAAACGCCTCTACTGTTTCATCGGGGAGCCAGGTATTGAACTGGTTAAAACTTTTCTCGCCAGCGTACACTTCCATCCACGCGATTTTCCGTTTTCCGCCATAGGCTTTTTCTACGGCAGCGTCGAGAACGCGGACCGATGCGCGCCAAATATCCCGACCGGTGCCATCGCCTTCAATAAACGGAACAATGGGATGATCAGGAACGTTGAGCTTACCATTGTGAATCGAGATTTTTCCCCCCTCGGGCACACGGATGTGTTGGTACGCCATAGCATATACTCCTTTTCTCAAAATAAATTGCGCGGATTATAACAACCTCGAAAACGGCCTCATAGAGGAGTGCGGGCTTTTGTGAATTTGTGTCAGCGGATGCAGGAGGCTCATTGCAAAGTACAGACTAAAATAGTAGACAAATGGGACTCTTAGCGCCTTGAGAAATCTCTTTACTATGATGTCCTTGCTTCGTCTGTGGCTCTGCCTTGTTGTGGTCTGTGTTCTTTCTGCCTGTACACGAGACATGACCGATGTCCCCCTTAGTACTCGTTTGATTTCGATCAGAGATAAGTTCTACGATGTGAAGGCTCTCGCACCCGAGAAAGCGATTGTGGTGGGCTATGGTGGAAGGATCCTCGTCACTACGGATGCGGGGAAAACTTGGCAACCCAAGGAAAGTGAGACCGACGTTGCCCTGTATAGTATTGACTTTGTCGATGAGCAATACGGCTGGATCAGTGGACAGGGGGGGCTCGTTTTGCACTCGACTGATGGCGGAGAGACCTGGGTGAAGCAGGACAGTAGCACAAAAATGGCAATTTTTGCCCTGTCCTTTGTGGATCAGAACCATGGATGGGGCGCTGCCGACAGAGCAACCTATCTGCGTACCACGAACGGTGGAGAATCGTGGGAATCCGGCTACATCGAGCCATCGCTTGAAGGAGTAAGTGAAGAGGCAACCTTGGCTATGGTTGACCCCAATTTTTACGATGTCCATTTTATTGATCAGCAAACGGGCTGGATGGTTGGGGATTTTGGCAAAATCTACCATACCACCGATGGTGGTGTGAGCTGGCAAGAACAACAGAACAGCCTCCTAGGACAGGCCGGTATCTACGACGCGTTAAACCTGCCGACTTTATTTGGCGTGTCCTTTAGCGACGCGACAGAAGGGGTAGTTGTTGGTCTTGAAGGAAAGATTGGTAAGACGACAGACGGCGGACAACAGTGGACATTCACTGCGGATGAAATTTCTTTATTCTCTACGGACCCACTCTATGCACCGCTTTTACTTGGCAATGGCAAAGGCTGGATCGTTGGGGCGGCTGGCCGGGTGCTACAGTTGCAAAACGGCGAATGGAAGCCTGCCTCTTTGGGGATGCCAATCGTGACCTGGTTACGATCGATTGATTTTCTTGATGAGAACCATGGCTGGATCGTTGGGGGATACGGGACAATCTTGCACACGACCGACGGGGGGAAGAGCTGGTTGCCAAGTATGGGGTAACCATGCTCCATTGACTTTTTGCTGAGAACGAAGAGCGAATAATAGCATGCTGTAGGTTTTTATCTAAGGGAGTATACATTTCATGACTGAGAAGGCGTTCGACATTGCGGGGAAAGTTACAGTCATCACTGGCGGTGGCACCGGCATTGGCGCTGAGATCGCGCGTGAGTTTTGCCGGCGTGGTGCCAGAGTGATGATTACCAGCCGGACCATGGATCACCTTGGTCCAGTTGCGGAGGGAATCAGGCAAGCCGGGGGGACGGTCGAGACTGTGGTCTGTGATGTGCGCCAGAATGAGCAGGTTGAGGCCGTAGTCAATAAGGCTGTTGAGACCTGGGGGCACGTGGATGTGCTGATCAACAATGCTGGTGCCAGTTTTGTCGCCCATGCCCATGAGATTTCACCAAATGGGTTCGCTGCAATTATCGCTATTAACCTGAATGGGACGTTTCTTTTCTCCCGGGCCGTTGCGAAAGTAATGATGGAGAAAAAAACTGGTGGAAATATCATCAATATTTCCTCTGACTCTGGTGTGTATGGTTCGGCGACGATGTGTCATTACGGGGCCGCCAAAGCTGGGGTGATCAATCTCACGCGTTCGTTGGCCATTGAGTGGGCCCCATATGGGATTCGTGTGAACTGCATTTCTCCAGGGCCAATTGAGACGGAAGGGGTGAAAGAAGTGCTGTGGCCAACCAAAGAACTACAGGAGCGGGCGATCAACTCGACCGCACTCAAGCGGTTCGGTACTGGATTAGAGATCGCGTGGCCGTGTGTGTTCCTGGCTTCCGAGGCTTCGGGGTTTATCACTGGCATCAACCTGCAAGTCGATGGCTGTATGATGCGGAGTGGGAGTCCAGAGAGTCGACTGATAGAATGAAACGTCAGACGTAATGCGTAATAAGGAACAAGACTTTATCCTTTTCTTTTTTATGTTTCACGTTTCACGTTTTACGTTTTACACTTCATAAGATGAGGGCTTGAAAATGGCAGGTGTCGTTTCTTTTGGAACGTATATTCCTCATTACCGCCTCCCGCGC
>CAZCWX010000401.1:0-3983 GCA_964502465.1 uncultured Enterobacteriaceae bacterium
TCCCGACGCCTGCTGTGTGCTTGAGACCCCTCCGTTACCAGTGATGCCCCCACAGCGCGGGGACAGAGGGCACGACCTCGTATTGACTCACGGCCTTCTGTGAGCGGGCCGTCGTCGGCTCCGCGTCTCCTTCAATCGTCACCTGGAACTCGGGGACACGACGTTGGCCGTGGAAGCCCAGCCTCCACGCGACAAAGGGCGCTTCCCACTTCTCGCCCGCGGGCAGACTAAAGATCGTCGAGTCTTCCCCGTCGCACAGCAGTTCGCAGAGCACCTCAACGGTCATAGAGTCGCGCGGATTCAATCCGCCATCCTTGTTCTCAAACACGACATGCTGATCCGTGCCGCTGAGGTTAATCTGAAGCGACTTCATAGGTTCATTTCAGTGATGTGCCCACGAAAAGTAGAGTTTCAGCGAGTGCGTCGTCCGCCGAACGCTTAGTATCAGCGGCGGCGCGTAGCGCCGTCCGCTGCATGCTGTTGTGTACGCCCGGCATGGGCGTGAGTGTGGGGGTGGAAGTCCCCTGTAGGAGGTTCACCTTCATGCGTCGCAAGATACATGAGGATAACTACCAGTCCAAGGCAAGGGCGTCACCGCGAGGTGGGGTCTGAAGGAAGCCGGCGACCGCGTTGCGAGGCGAGGAACACGAACGGCAGAGCAGGCTCGCGTCCCCGGGACGAGTTGGCACAACACAACGAAGTCCTGTGAACCGGGGGATCGGGTAAATGCCGCGCTTGTGCAACGACCACTCACGTTCTTATCCGGGGAGAGCTGCGTCGTGTCCTGGGAAGTGGCGTGCCACGGCAATGGACTGCGGGGAGCCGAGAGTGAAGGACCGAACAGAGAGGACAAGGCGGAGGGATGACAGACTCGATGAAGACAGGCCCGAAACAGGCATCGGCTCTGCGGCGGAGGGTCATCAACCCAGCCTTGAGCGAGGTTCTCTCGTTTCCCATCCTGCCTGAACCGCCGAATGCGGACCCGCATGCTCGGTGGTGTGGGGGCTGGGGAGGGCGACCTCCCTGGCTACCCGATTCGGCGCGGTTTGGGGCAGTGGAGTCACTCCACCCGAGCGAACTTCTTACTGGCTGTGTTCGCCGCTTACACGCCGGCCGTTGTTATGACAAGCTGGCCACAGGCGTCTTTGCCTTAACGGGATTAGGTTGCGCCGCATGTCGAACTGCCTAATTCCGTGATGCTTGTGCTGTTAAGCACTTCGTAGGCCATCTACCGCAACGACACAAAGTGCGCGTTCTCAAGGTTGCCACGTTGCTCAATATCTGCGCTACGTGCGACATAGGTGCCAGCAATACCATCGGCAGCCAACGCCTCATACGCCGGTGTAAGCGTCGAATCCACATGTGCACCGCCGTCCTGGTTAGCGGCTGTAAGAATGATTACCCCTCGGGTAAGTCTTTGGTCGCGTTTCACAACCCAGACAATCTGATTCCACCAGTCATGTACCGAGAGAAAACCATAACGCCCCTTACGATCCAGCCCTGGCAGCAAGACTGCCCCTTTGCCTGCAATGAGTCGGGTCATAACGAGCCCCTGAAAATGTATATCGAATTTGGCAAGATCGAAGTCGGCAGGGGCACCAGGCATCAAGGACCGTAGCTCGGGGCATGTACTCAGTAGGCGAACCGTGTCTTTAGCATTGAGGTGCGTGAGCACTGAAGTCGATGCCCTCGTGTCGTACATAAGTACTCGTAGGACAATGGCTATTCGAATTGCCTCGTCGACGTAGCCTGCGTCAAAGGCTTGACAAGAACGCAAAAGAAAACCCAACTGCCTCGCGAGGTGTTGTCTAGCCCACTGGGTGGACGTTGCACACATTACGGGTATGCCCTTACAACAAGGTTAAGTCAGTGTAAATAAATAACCGACAGGATTTGTTCTAGCGCCCGAGAGAGCAAGAGGGTATCATAGGGAACGTGAAAAGCCTCCAAGAGAAGTACGCATGGCTGCAGGCCGAACTCGATGAGCGTGGGAGACGCTTATGGGCGGCCAGTGAAGCCCTAGCCCTGGGGCGTGGGGGGATTGCTTGGGTCGCTCAGGCAACAGGCTTGGCGGAGAGCACGATTCGGCGCGGACAACAGGAATTGCTCCGGCCCTCAGAGTCTGCCGGGCATGCCCGGCGGCGAGTCCGGCGGCCGGGAGGCGGGCGCAAGCGGGTGGTAGAAGAAGATCCGGCAGTGGTCAAGGCGTTGGAAGCCTTGGTAGAACCCACCGCCCGCGGCGATCCGAGGTCGCCGTTGCGCTGGACGTGCAAAAGTACTCGGAACCTGGCCGAGGAGTTAACGCGCCAAGGGCATCCGGTCAGCCACACGAAGGTCGCCCAATTATTGGCCGGCTTGGACTACAGTCTGCAAGGCATCCGCAAAACGAAGGAAGGCACCTCCCATCCTGATCGGAATGCGCAGTTTGAGTACATTAATCAGCAGGTTCAAGCCTTTCAGAGCCGGGGGCAGCCGGTCGTCTCCGTCGATGCCAAGAAAAAGGAATTGGTCGGGGACTTTGCCCAGGGCGGCCGGGAATACCAGCCCAAAGGGCAGCCAGAGCAGGTGCGCGTATATGATTTTGTTGACAAGGACTTGGGCAAGGCTCTTCCCTATGGGATTTATGATCTCACGGCCAACTGTGGGTGGGTGAGTGTCGGGGTCGATCATGACACGGCGCAGTTTGCGGTGGCGACGCTGCGCCGGTGGTGGCAGCAGATGGGGCGGAAAGTGTATCGCAAGGCCCGGGAATTGTTGATTACGGCGGATGGGGGCGGGAGTAATGGCAGTCGGTGCCGGTTATGGAAAATCGAGGTACAACGGTTAGCCGATGAGACGGGGTTAACCATCACGGTGTGTCATTTTCCACCCGGGACGAGTAAGTGGAACAAGATTGAGCACCGGATGTTTTGTCATATTACGCAGAATTGGCGGGGGCGGCCGCTGATTAATCATGAAGTGATTGTGAGTCTGATTGCTAACACCACCACCAGAGCGGGCCTGCGCATCAAGGCCGCCCTGGACTCTGGCCCGTATCCCACGGGCCGGAAGGTCACCCCTGAGCAGATGCGCGCCCTCAACGTATACCCGGCGGATTTCCACGGCGACGACTGGAATTACATTATCAAACCGAGACAGCCGTGAACGAGCGGTTATTTATTTACACTTGCTTAGCGATATGAAGCCGAACGCCACCCGTCTCGGGCCGCCGCCCACGCCGAGACTTTTCAGATTCGCCCCCAACCGCAAGCGGGCGGCGGTCACGAGCACGGGATGGTTAGACCTTGCATGCCATGACGCTAGACCGCTATCCGTTCGTCACCCTGCCACGGCTGAATACGGCTGATGGCGCGGCCCGCTGCATCTTCGGCGCACTGGAGGTCGTAGTGCATTTGCAAATTCAGCCAGCTCTGCACGTCGGTTTTAAAAAATCGTGCCAGCCGTAGCGCCGTGTCGGCGCTGATGCCGCGCCGCTCCCGCACGATCTCATTGATGCGAGCGGGCGTCACCTCAAGCGCGCGCGCAAGCGCGTTGCTCGACAGGCCTCGCGGCTTCATGAACTCCTCGCGCAGGATCTCGCCGGGGTGGATGGGGGGCAGCTTTTTACTCATGTCCATTCTCCGTTAGTGATAGTCCACAATCTCCACGTCTTTTGGGCCTCGCTTCGTCCACACGAAGCACACGCGAAACTGATCGTTGATACGTATGCTGTGTTGACCGGCGCGGTCGCCCTTCAAGGCTTCCAGTCGGTTGCCCGGAGGTGCCCGAAGGAAGTCCAGTGTAGCGGCGGCATTCAACTGAACCAGCTTGCGTCGCGCCACAGCTTCAATGTTCACGAATCGCTTCACCCGTTTCCGGTTGAATAGGGCTTGCGTATCGGAGCATTTGAAGGATTGGATCACTGCAATATTGTATATCGCTAAACGATATGCTGAAAGTTCCCATGCTTGGTACCCGAGAGGGCTAACGAGAGCGCTGAGGGG
>CAZCWX010000402.1:0-2766 GCA_964502465.1 uncultured Enterobacteriaceae bacterium
TTAATCTGAAGGGAGTCTGGCTCTGCATGAAGTATGAGATTGCCCAGATGCTGCAGCAAGGCGGCGGAGCGATCGTCAACACGGCCTCTGGCGCCGGGTTAGTCGGCGTAGTGGGACTCTCCGCGTATGTCGCCAGTAAACATGGGGTCATTGGCCTGACCAAGACCGCGGCCTTGGAGTATGCCAAAGCGGGGATTCGTGTGAATGCGGTGTGTCCCGGCGTTATTCAGACGCCGATGGTCGCGCGTCTCACCAATAGTCGGCCAGACCTCAGTGAAGCGCTGGTCGCGGCCGAGCCCATGGGGCGGATAGGGAAGCCAGAGGAGATTGCCGAGGCAGCGGTCTGGCTGTGCTCGGATGCCGCCTCGTTTGTAATAGGGCATGCCATGTCAGTCGATGGCGGCTATGTCGCGCAGTAAGCCCTCTGTCCCCCGCGCCCAGGCGGGAGGAAAGGCGTATTTTCTCAAAGCCATCGACATCGCTCGGCAGCAGAGTGCGAAGTCGCTAGAACTGCGTGCGACCATGAGTCTGGAGCGGTTGTGGCGACAGCAGGGTAAAAAAACAGAAGCCTGCAAGCTGCTCTCTCCCGTGTATAACTGGTTTACTGAAGGCTTTGACACCAAGGATTTGCAAGAGGCCAAGGCGCTTTTAGAGTCGTTGAGTTCATAGGGTTTATTGAGTCTATTGAGTCATTGAAAGATTGAAGAATTGAAGCATTAAGCTATTGATTCATGCCATCTGCTGTTTATAGCCGCTCATTGAGTCGATCTATCCTCAGCGCTATAGAAGAAGGTTATGAGAAGTATCAAAGCAGTCTACGATGGGAAACGCGTAAAATTCCTAGAGCCGGTCAATCTTCCAGCAAACACGCCACTAGAGGTTATTGTGAAAGAGAAACACGGGAGGAAGCGCCGCCAAGATTCGTGGGATTCTTTGGGAGATGATGCGATAGATTTGGAAGTCAGTGACCTTGCGGAACAACATGACCATTACCTGTACGGTGTTCCCAAACGTCGTCGCGACTCGTGAATAGATCGTCTGTCTTCCTTGATACTGCTGCCTTGTTAGCCCTTGCCAACCGGCGAGATAGTCTCCACGAACAAGCCAAAAGTGTCCGTAGCCGCATTACCAAAGAGAGACGGACCGTCCTGACCACCGAGTGGGTGCTTACCGAGTTTCTCAACGCCATGCAACGGCCTCCAGCCCGCACTCTTGCCATTCACATGGTCGAGCAACTTCGTCAATCCAAACGCGTCCAGATTCTTCCAGTCTCACCAAGCGACTGGCAAAAGGGGTACAGGCTCTACCAAGATCGTATGGATAAAGCCTGGTCTCTTGTAGACTGCATCTCCATTCAACTCTGCCAACAGTGGTCGATCCAAGAGGTCTTCACCTCAGATCGGAATTTTGCCCAGGCAGGCTATCAGATCTTGATGGTGAGCTAAATGTTGGTGGACGTTTATAAGCTGGTTCCCCGAAGGCTTTGACACCAAAGACTTGCAAGAGGTCAAGGCGTTGATGGCAGAATTGGTTTGAAAAGGTATGAGCATAACTAGCATAGAAACAAATGGTCACTATAGGGATCCTTTGTGAAATGTGGAGAAAGAGTAGATTATTGACTCCATTCACCCTTCGACTTCGCTCCGCGACGCTCAGGGCGAACAGCAATCTTTGCTCGCTTTACCCTCCCGTTCGTGCTGAGTCCTTCGACCGGGCTCAGGATAAACTTTACCCGCAGGGCGAAGTCGAAACATGAGCGGCTCTCATCATCCACATATAGGAAAACTATATGATGACGTATTTTCCCCCGTATAAGGCGGAACTCCGGTGCCATCCGGCGACACCCGCCCAGTTGGTGCGCGGCGTCAAGGTACAGGTTGGCTGGGGAAATAGCGAGGTGCTTGCACTCACCTTTGCTCTGGAGGGAGACCTTGCTCTGCTGCGCATCCCAGCGCCTCAGCCGCCGCGTAGAGCGGACAATCTCTGGCGGCACACCTGTTTGGAAGCTTTCCTCCGGCACCAGGGTGAGCCGGAGTATTGTGAGTTCAACTTCGCGCCTTCGGGTGAGTGGGCAGCCTATGCGTTTCGTCGCTATCGCGACGGCGCGTCGCTTGCGCAGGCCTGGGATCCGTGTATCGCTGTGCGTAGAATAAAAGATCGCCTGGAGCTCGACGCTCTCATTCGACTGGATTGTCTGCCGCCAGTGCAGCCGCGCACGCGATTGCAGCTGGCGCTGTCCGCGGTAATTGAAGACAAACAGGGCGCACTTTCCTACTGGGCGCTTACACACTCGCCTGGCAGACCCGACTTCCATCACCCTGATGCCTTTGCTCTAGAGCTTGAGTGGCCCGATGCAGGTCCGGTGAGCGACCCCGCCGAGGAGGAAAAACGATGAGGTTTGGTATTGACCGCCTACTGGAGGAGCCCGCGCTGAGAAAACCCTTGGCAGGCCGCCGGATCGCGTTACTTGCCCATCCCGCTTCGATGACACGAGATCTCGTGCACGCGCTCGATGCGCTCGCCGACCTGGACGACATCGAGCTGACGGCGGCGTTCGGTCCTCAGCACGGCTTACGCGGTGACAAGCAAGACAACATGGTCGAGTCGCCCGACTTCAGGGATCCAGTACACGGCATCCCGGTCTTCAGTCTCTACGGCGAGGTGCGCCGTCCCACAGCGGCGATGATGGACCGTTTCGATGTGCTGCTTGTCGATCTGCAGGACCTCGGCTGTCGCATTTACACGTTCAGTACGACACTGCGCTAT
>CAZCWX010000403.1:0-2812 GCA_964502465.1 uncultured Enterobacteriaceae bacterium
ATCGACGGTGCCATGGCGGAGATACTCAAACTCTTGGCGTTCGACCAAGCCGGGGCGCAGCGGCAAAGTCGGATGCAAGCGCTCCAGGGCTTGGATATGGGTCTTCTCATCCAGACAGAGAATCCGACAGCGGCGGGGGGGATGCAAGTAGAGCTCTAGCATCTCGGCCATCTTCTCTTCAACCTGGGGATCGGTGCGGGTCAAGCAGTAGCGGACGCGCTGGGGTTTGAGGACCACCGCGGCCAAAAGCCGCTGCACCGTGGCTGGACTCATGGTCAGGATCTCGCCCCGTCCGGCCACCAACCGGGCCAAATCCCGCACGCTGGAGTGCGAAAAGCCGTCAAACTCCCGTTCCTCAACCCCTTGGCAGGCGACGGCGATGACCAGATGCCGAGCCAGGGGGGGGAAAATCCGGTGGGCGACCCGACCGGGGCAAGTCCGGCAACGCGGCTAAGCGCGCCACGGGATCGCCTTCTTCCTCCGCCACAAGCGGGAGCGGTTCATACAAAGCAAACCGCTTGCGCCACTTTTGCCCCAAGTGTCGCGAGGTGCCCACCTGGTCGGCAATCGCCTGATTGGACCGCCCCACGTGCGCCAGCAAGAGAATGGTCACGCGTCGCACCGTCTGTTGCGGCGTTTTCCCCGCGCGCTGCAGGGCTTCCAAGGCTTGCTGTTCGGCCGCACTTAACCGAATCTCATAGTGGGGGACGAGCATACGCACCTCGCGACAGCCAACATTCCCCAGATTATACCGCTAATGAACTTGCGAGACACGGTACTAGGGTTTGGTGTTGAGCACGGGTGTATAACAATTTCTCGGCTAATGGACAGAGGGAAACAACAAGCCCATCGACAACGGGAGCATTAAGAAATTCTTACAGTTCAGTAGGGTTCATGCTTCGACAGGCTCAGCATGAACGGTTTTTGCACGCCATCTTGAGCACTGACCCGTTCGCCCTGAGCTTGTCGAAGCCTGCCCTGAGCTTGTCGAAGGGGGCGAATGGCGTATTTTTCAGTGACCTGTGAGCGGATCGTAAGAATCAGCGAATGCACCATCGACAACACTTCCATATTGAGCATTTCAGCCTGCCCGTCATTCCCGCGAAAGCGGGAATCCAGGAGGCGTAACTCAAAGCCCGTGCTTAACAATTCTGGATACCCGCCTGCGCGGGCATGACGGAAACGAACCCCTCAAAATTATGCGGACAGAGTACTACACACTCAACACCAAACACTCATGTTCCCTACACCCTACACCCTACACCCTATACCCTATACCCTATTCCCCCTTTCCTCACGTTCCCAGTTCCTCGAGCACCTTCTTCGCTTCTTCCACCCCGGGGAATGAGGGATTCAATGTCAGCGCTTGCGCCAGCGCTTCTTTTGCCGCCTCTCTGTTGCCAAGCCGGTACTGGGTCATCCCCAGATGATATTGCACCTCCGCATTGTCAGCCAGCTTCGATGCACTCTCGGTGAGAAGACTCAGCGCCCGCTCGTAGACGCCACGCTTATACAGAATCCACCCCAGCGTGTCTGAGACATGTGGGTCTTCTGGGAGGGCTTCTTTAGCGGTCCGTGCCAATGCAAGCGCTCTCTCTTTGTCTCCCTCATGCTCCGAGTAGAGATACGCCAGGTTGTTCGCAGCTGGACCTAAGCGTGGGTTGATCTCCAACGCTTGCTCATAAGCCTTTGTCGCCTCGGCAATCGCCCCACGCTGTTCGTATATCATCCCCTTGAGCATGAGCGCACTGAGATTTTTGGGATTGACGGTCAGAGCTTCGTTTAGTCTGGCGATCGCATCATCATACCGTTTCGTTTTCGCATAGAAGCTGCCAAGGGCGAGATAGGGAGCCAGTGGCTGGGGATCGATCTCGATCGCCTTGAGAAACGCCGCCTCAGCCTGTTCCCCTTCGCTGCGCGCGAGATACACTCTCCCCAGGAGATTATAGAGACCAGCGGATTCCGGGACGAGAGCAAGTTGTTGTTGTACCCGTTCCAGCGCGATGTCTGACTTCTGCTCGGCAAAATCGAGCGCGACGAGCTGCACCAACGGTTCAACAAAACCGGGGGCAAGAGTCAACGACTCCTCGAACGCCGTTCGGGCTTCTTCTCCTTTCCCCTGCGTACGCAGTCCAACACCAACCAGATACGGCCCTTGTGGGTCTGTGGGGGTGAGGAGCGAGTATTGGCGAAACGTTTCCGTCGCTTTGTTGGGCTCTTTGCGAGCGATATAGGCGGCCCCTAACAACCGATACGCCTGCGCCAGCTTCGGCTGCTGCTCAATGAGGCGCTCCAAATCCTCAATGGCAAGCTGCGGAGCCCCTGTCCGCAGGTTGAGTTCAGCCAATACCAGCCTTGCCTGGGCAAAATTGGGCGCAAGTTGGCTGGCTTCTTGTAATTCCGTCTTGGCTTGTTGCACGTTGCCGTTTCGGAGTTGCGTCAATCCTAGCTGATAGCGGGCTGGTGCTGATTTCGGTTCTTGCTTGAGCACTGTGTGGAATTCCTGAATCGCAGCACTCGTCTCGCCCTTGGCCAGATGCACCTGTCCACGCAAGAGATGGCCTTCGGGATCTGCCGGTGCTTTCTCAAAGACCTGGTGAATCGCCTGTACACTCTCATCGTATCGCTTCTCCCTCAGCGCGATTTGTGCAGTCCGACGCCAGGCCGGAAGAAAATTCGGAGCAGCGCTGGTGATTTCTGCCAAGATCTGCTTCGCCTCTCCAGGTTTGCCTAACAGGAGATAAAAGTCCGCCAGCGTCATGCGTGCCGGCGAGCCAATCGGGGCGATGTCTGCTGCGGTCCTGAACTCACG
>CAZCWX010000404.1:0-2541 GCA_964502465.1 uncultured Enterobacteriaceae bacterium
GCGCCAGTTCGTTCGAGTCCATTCTAAGTAACGGCGCATTTCTGCCGAGCAACTCAGGGGATCGCCTTCCCGGATAGACAGGTCCTTCTCGTTCTTCTCGGACATCCTTAGAGCACGCTCGGTCAAGTACGTCTGGCTGGCGGCTCGCACCTGGATTGTCGTGGTACCATCACTCACATTGTGATGGAGAGAGTACTCCTTGGGACCATCCTCAGTCCGAGCTGGAGCGACTGGAACCTCAGGCGGGCCGAACACAGAAGTTGGGAGTACCGATTGGCGCGACGGGATCACCGGTAGCACGAGATGTGAAGGATACGCGATATCATGGTACAAGGAGAGAACAGCCCGGCGTGGGGATGGCCACACCAAGGGCCAATCCGCGCCGGCCATGCTCAGCCGCACCCGATGGCCGGCGGCAAAGACGTGCGAGATGCTGCGTAACTCTAACGAGACCGGATAGACCTTTCCCGGAATCACAGCAGTCGGATGTGCGTGACTGTCGCGATGGGTGAGGTTCAACACTCCTCTCGTAACCAGCAGGGAAGACCCATCCGGCGCAACCTCGCACAGCTTAACCGCAAGCTGCGCTATTGGTTCTGAGGAGGCGACGTATAGTTTCACTTCGGGGAAGCCCAAAATCTCCAACGGTTCCCTCAGTGGCAGGCTCGTAAAAGTCACTGCGTTCGCGTCATCATCGCGTTGGTCACGCGGTAACCCACTCGGTCGCAACCCCGTACACCAAAACGGTGCAGTCATGCCAACCGTTAATGGGCCGTTCCAGAGGTCTGGAGTCGCCTGGGCCGGCGGTTTTGGGGCAAACGCTCCACCTTCTCCAAGGTACCAGGTTTGCAGATCAGTACGTGCAACTGGCCACTCGGTCTCATAACGCCACTGCCCTGGAATGGTTTCGAGATACGGATCAGGAAGGCGAGACTCTTGCACCCACATGGTGAGCATGGGTTCATCCATGATGCCAGTCTCAATGCCCTTTAACCAATAATCCCACCAACGCACTATTTCCCGTAGGTGATCGATTTGCGGACCGGGATAAGCCACGTGAGGGATATCGTGCAACCAGGGACCGATCAGCCCTTTCCGCGGCACGCGCAGGTGCTGCAGTAGATGGAGCACGAAGTCGTGATAGCTATCAGCCCAGCCACCAATGGCGAAGACTGGACATTGAATAGTATCCCAGTTGTCATGGAATGAGCCGCGCTGCCAATAGGCATCACGAGTCTGGTGGCGAAGCCATTCAAATGGCCATTGCGGTGTGCGCTCCAGACGGTCACGCCAGAGGGTATACCAACGCTCGCCGACGATCTCTGGCAGAGGAGGCAGCGCATTTAAGGCCACCATGCGTCCTGCCCAAGCGACCGACTCATTCACTGGCAGACAGCCACCATGGTAGTGGACATCGTCGGTGTAGCGATCGACAAGGGCATGCATGGCGACAATGGCCTTGAGCTGCGGCGGCGTGTGCATCGCAGCCTGGAGAGCGGTAATGCCCCCATACGAAGAACCGTACATCCCGAGGTTGCCCGTGCACCAGGGTTGGTTGGCCAGCCAGGCTAACGCTTGGAGGCAATCTTGTTGTTCGTGCGTCGTATACTCGTTTTCGGCAATACCTTCCGAGGCACCGGTCCCGCGCACATCAATCCGTACGCCGACATACCCTTTGCGGGCCAGGTAGCTATGCGTCCGCCAATCCCGAGGGATCTTGTTATCGTCTTTCCGATACGGATGGTACTCTACAACTGCTGGGAAAGGTCCGTCATGAGGAGCATCGGGCATGTACAACGTCGCACCGAGACGGACGCCATCTGACATGGGGATCTCAATATTTTGGACCACACGAACCGGATAGTCAGCGCGATCCTGCTGCTGTAAAAATGTCATGCATCTTCCTCAGCATGGCTCCAAAATACCGCGCCCCCGCATGAGTTGCCGCATGAGTGCGGTTTCTTTGCTCTGTCCCGCGGCAAGCGCATTACGGCGCTGGGACGAGGGCCAGGCGCTGGAGAAAGGTTTCTGGTGACATCGCTGACATGAGAATACAGAAGTGGTCCTGAGACTGGGAGTACACCGCCGTTAGCCCTGCCCGCACATACAAGTACATATGTTCATTCAGGACTTTCGCATTCTGTGGTGGAGGGGGCATCGCTCCCTTCTGGCGCAGACAGATAATCTGTCCATCAGACCCTTTGTATACAGCTACCGCTACAGGATGGGTTGCAACCTGTTCGATCTTTCCTCCCTGCAATTGGTATCCTGCCGGGCGGAAATCCGCGACACGGGTCTGAAAGTCCAGAGATCCTGAATGGTTGAGGGTTGTCTCCAACTCTTGTGGATCGTCAGTTCTGTATGCAACGAGAAATCGTCCCTTCTCCGCTTCCTGGTAATACTCCGTCGCAAGAGAGAAAGAAGCCGGTTCTCGCGTGAGCGAAGACCACAGAGAGAGGGCGAACGTGAGGAGTACCCCAGCCGTCGCCAGCGCAGCAATCACGCGCGGGCGCCAGCGTAAAACCTCTAGCCATTGCCTTA
>CAZCWX010000405.1:0-3867 GCA_964502465.1 uncultured Enterobacteriaceae bacterium
GACCGCAGCCTCACGCAGGGCAGCCAGGGCAACCGTGACTTCCGCTGGATTACGGGTAGCACGAAACGCCGCCAGACGGGCAACCTGATCGCGCTCGGCTTCTTCATCGACCTTGAGGATCGCTGACGAGTCCCTAGTGTAGAACGGCGAGGGCGCAGTCTCCGTAAACTTATTCACGCCGATCACAATGTGTTCGCCCGAGTTGATACGGCGCACTCGCTCGGTGTGGCTGGCGACGAGTCGCTCTTTAATGTAGTCCAGGGCAACAATCACGCCACCCAACTCCAGCACACGTTCTATCTCCGCCCAGGCCGCCTGTTTGATCTCATTGGTCTTGGCTTCGATCACCCGACTGCCGTCGAAGATGTCGTCGTACTCCAGGATGTCGGTCTCATACGCCAGAATTTGTTGGATACGCAGACTCCACTGCTGATCCCACGGGCGGGGCAGCCCGAGGGCTTCGTTCCACGTTGGTAACTGCAACGCCCGGCAGCGGGCGTTCTTGCTGAGTGTGACCCCTAAAGCCTCCAGGACGATGCGCGGCACGTTGTTTTCTGGCTGTGCCTCGGTCAGTCCTAAAGAATTGACCTGGACACCGTAGCGGAACCGTCGCAGTCTGGTATCAGCGACACCATAGCGGTTGCGGGTGAGTTCATCCCATAACTGGCCGAACGCGCGCAGCTTACAGATCTCTTCAATGAACCGGATGCCAGCGTTGACAAAGAAACTGATCCGCCCGGTTGCTTCGGCAAATTCGGCCTCGCTCAGTTGACCAGAGGCGCGTACAGTGTCGAGCACGGCGATGGCCGTACACAAGGCATAAGCCACTTCCTGGACAGGTGTGGCTCCAGCTTCTTGCAGGTGGTAGGAGCACACGTTGACCGGGTTCCACTTGGGGACATTGGCGACAGTATAAGTGATCGTGTCACAAATGAGCCGCAGACTTGGCTCAGGCGGAAAGATATACGTTCCGCGAGAAAGATATTCTTTCATGATGTCGTTCTGGGTTGTCCCCTGTAAAACCTTTGGGTCCATCCCTTGGCGTTCAGCCATGGCGATATACAGCGCGAGCAGCCAGGCCGCGGTGGCGTTGATCGTCATCGAGGTGTTCATCTGGCCGAGAGGAATGCCCTCAAACAAGGCTTCCATGTCGCTCATATGGCAGATTGGCACCCCCACTTTGCCAACTTCGCCACGTGCTAAAGGGTCATCACTGTCATAGCCAGTCTGGGTTGGCAGATCGAAAGCCACCGACAGTCCGGTCTGGCCTTTACTGAGATTGAGGCGATAGAGCTCATTACTGGCCCGTGCGGTGGAGTGCCCGGAGTAGGTCCGCATGACCCAGGGAGCATTTTTTTTCATGGCTGTTGATCCTTGCAGTGTAGGTCAGAGTGCTAGCGACGGGAGAGCAGTTGCAGCAGCACCCCATGGGTGTGCTTAGGACTGATAAAGGCGATGTCATTCCCGTCTGACGCTTTGAGCACGTTCGCCTTTATACCTTTGTCGGCAAAAGTCGCGACTGCACCCGGCAGGTAGTCCACATCGAGCGCCAGGAGATACATCCCCTCCCCTCTACTGGCGAGAAACTGGGCAATCGGGCTCTTCTCACCAAGCGGTGTGACGAATTCGATCTTCGCATCACCGATAGGCATAAAGGTGTTGCGAATGCCCAGAGCAGGGACATCCTTTGCCTCCTCACGGTCAAGGGCGAAGTTCCGTTGATACGTCGCGACTGCCCCTTCCAGGTCATTGACGGCGATTACCAGATGATCCAGCCGTTTGGCGGTAAATCGCCGTTCGCGCGCTTCACCAAGGAGCGAGGAATGTTCACTGGGATCCACGGGTTGGGCATACTCAACCAGTACGCTGCAACACGCCTGCGGATGGAGGAAGGCGATCATCCCAGCCAGACCGGGACGCGGTTGCTGGTCAATCATTCGCAAACCCTTGTCCTTCGCTCCCTGCAACTCCGCAACGATGTCGTCAGTCTCAAAACATAAGTGGTGCAGGCCCCCTCCTTTTTTTTCCAAGAACTTCGCAACCCCAGAGTCAGCGGTCATCGGTTCGAGCAGCTCGATCTCGCTCTCGCCGACGGGTAGCAGCGCTGCTTTGACCCCTTGGTCTTGTACTGTCGCCATCTTGTGTAATGGCAACCCAAGGGTATCACGGTAAAACCCGAAAGCCTCTTCCAGGCTACGGACGACAATACCAACATGATGAATTTTTTTGAGCATGGTTCTTCCTTATGATACGTATTCAAGAATTTTTCTCTAAAAGTGTACGGCAAGGTAGCATATTTGAACCTGTAAGAAAAATACGAACAGGGAAAATGCTCCAGAGTCCTGAAAGACCCCCCAGGATGTCGCGCCTTTGCACACCCAGAGGGTTCCGGTTTATACTGGTTTGTATAGGGAGATTCCCAGGGAGGAAACCCTGGGTTGGTTGTGGGGAAAAAGCGCTTGCAGTTAGCTAAAGATGTTCAGAAAATTGCCGATCCCTTTACCCGGACTCGCTCGAAAACTGCACCAGTCAACCAGAGCTGTCCTGAGAGAGGAGGCAACCATATGGGTCAACTGTTATTAGGCTATACCGCGGTTGTGTTGGGATTATTCGTGTTCGGCGCTGTCACGACAAGCCTGAGCGCAACACTGTCTGGGTTCGGGATTCTTTTCTCCGCCTGCACCTTGGGGGTATTCGCCATGTGGTGGTGGAGTGAACACCACTGGGCGACAGCGGATGCTGAACACTATAGGTCCACCCATATGCTCTCTCCATCCATGTTCCCTGTTCCTGTGCGGCCAGGCGCAGAGGAAACCGACGACCTTTTTGCTTTCCCTGCGCCCGCCCTTGAAGAGAAAATTTTATCCACCCTTGTGCCCCGTGCAGCAACTCTGACTGATCGCGTCAGTGCCGTCTACCCGCTCGTCGCCCGCGAAGATATTCATAAGATCGTCTGGATGGTCATGATTGAGATGTGTCATGAGCAGACACAAGCCAAGACCTCTGACCGCACCTCCTCTGAAAAGGCCCAGCGGGTCGCCCAGAACAAATCATAGACAGCACAGACTTATTATCCTGGGGAGACACTTCGGTACGGATGTCTCTCTTGAACAATACCTTTCCAGTCTCCTCGCAGTTCTGTATCTCCCTGGCTCTCCGTCTTGTAGTCTCCCTCCTTCCAACCCTAGAAGCTACCTTCTGTATAGTCCTCCTTTTCCCCTTTATAGGTTGGTTTTGCCTATCTTCCTTTTTCTGTATGGACAGTATTGACTTCGTCAGCATAATAAGGTTGAACTGCGGAGCCTACAGGTCTGTAGGAGAAAGCATACACTCGAAAAGGAAATGTTCTTGTAAAAACAAGCTATTTCCCTTTAATTTATTTAGGCATGGTTTTTGCCATCCTCCAAAGGTGGGAGAATAAGACTATGGGCCAAGCGTTAAATGATCCTTTCGTGTTCTTATCTGGACTGTTTGTACTCGGCTCAATTGCACCTCTCCTCAAAACCGCACTGTCATGGGTAGGGCTTTTGCACCTAGGGTGCGCACTCGGCATTGTGGCTTTATTGTGGTGGGAGGAACGCCGGTGGTCGAAAGATACAATGGAACAATATGCCCCAGCCAACACCTTCTCTCCGGTTATTCGTTCTGCTCCCGTCCCTGCCAGCTCTACTCTGCCCGCTTGGCAAAAAGAGGAAAATCTTCTGCTCCCCCGTGATGTTTCGCTTGATAAAGACACCTTACGCAACCTCGAGTCCAGGGCAGCTACTCTGACTGATCGCGTCAGTGCCGTCTATCCGCTCGTTGCCTGCGAGGACATTCACAAGATTATCTGGATGGTCATGATTGAGATGTGCCACGACCAGACAC
>CAZCWX010000406.1:0-11186 GCA_964502465.1 uncultured Enterobacteriaceae bacterium
GATACCGTGAGGATCAAGGATTGAAGCACTTCACCACTACACGAATACCCGTTACTGTCACCTTGAGCCCTTCGGCTTCGCTCAGAGCCTGTCCTGAGTTTACCGAAGGGATAAACTCCGCGAAGGGTCTCGCTTTCCCTCGAGATTCTTCGCCTCTGGCTCAGAATGACAGTCTTGTCCTAACGAACAAGGAGGATTTCCTACGGCTGAGTACCGCAAAAGTGAAGCGCGGACCAACCTCCACGCAGTCTGTACGGTCAGGCCAGTGGAGCGCGTGACAGTGTTTAGTCCCAACCCGGAACGGCGGGCGCGGTTTGTCGCGCGCATGGGACCTGCACTCGGGGTTGACGTGCGAGTGGTGGACAGTGCAGAAGAGTGTGTGCGTGGTGCTGATATCGTCGTAGTGGCGACCAACTCCTTTGCTCGGCCAGATCCCATCGCGTACCGGGGCGCATGGATGGAACCTGGCGTGCTGGTTGACGCCATCGGCTCGACCTCTACGTTTTTACGAGAGATCGATGCCGACACGTTCCAGCGGGCAGAGTGCATTGTGGTGGACTCGACAGCACAGGTGGAGGAGGAGTCAGGGGATGTGAAGGCAGCCCTCAGTGAGGGTAAGTATGATCGTGCCAAGGTGGTGGATCTCAAGGAGGTATTAGTCGGTCAGGCCCAGGGGCGGACCAGCGCCCAGCAAATGGTGTTGTTCAAATCCGTGGGTACTGCTGTCCAGGATGTCATGGCGGGCTTTGTCGTATACGAAGAAGCGCTGCGCCAGGGCCGGGGGCAGGATATTGGCGAGTTTCTGGAGTGAAAGACGTTTTAAGCGTAAAACGTAAAGAGTCACACGGCGGGCATAAAGCATGCAACGTAAAGCGTAAGGAGAAGAGCGTTCCTTTTACGCATTACGTTTTACGTATTACGTCCGTTATAAAGGAGGAATTATGACAAACGGGCGAGCAAAGATCGATTATCGCACCCTCGTCAAGGAAGATCGGATACACGGGCGGGTGTACACGGATTCGGGCATTTTCGAGGAGGAACTGGACAAAATCTTCTACCGAGGC
This sequence comes from uncultured Enterobacteriaceae bacterium, assembly GCA_964502465.1. Classification (GTDB taxonomy): domain Bacteria; phylum Desulfobacterota; class Binatia; order Bin18; family Bin18; genus CAZCWX01. The sequence goes on from CAZCWX010000406.1 coordinate 1,065, forward strand.
TGGGTTTATGTTGGCCATGCCAGCGAGATTCCCCAGCCGGGAGATTTCCGCGTGACCGCCATCGGCCGTCAATCCGTCATTATGGTGCGCGATGACGACGGACAGGTACAGTTATTGATGAACCGCTGCACCCACCGCGCCAATGCCGTCTGCCAGGTCGAGCGGGGCAACGCAAAGAAGTTCCGCTGCGCCTACCATGGCTGGACATACCGTAACAACGGCGACCTGCTGGGAGTGACGTACCAGGACCGCTATGGCGAATGGTTCCGTAAGGAAGACTTTGGCCTGCGCAAAGTGCCGCGCGTGGGCATATACCGGGGGTTCGTCTTCGGCAGCCTGAGTCCCGTAGGGATCACGCTCGACGAGCACCTGGGCCAGCCAGTCAAAGAGCAACTCGATCTCTTCATTGATCTCTCACCCGAAGGCGAGCTTGATGTGACGGCAGGAGTCCACAAGTACGGCTACCGGGCCAATTGGAAATTCCAGATCGAGAACAGTATGGACGGGTATCACCCCAACTTTGTCCATCAGACCTTTTTTGCCAACATCCAACGCAGAACCGGCGCGAAATTGACCGACCTGTTCCACAGCGGTTCGACCAGCTACGCACGGGACCTGGGGAATGGTCACGTCATGTTAGATTACCGACCATACAACCGAGCCAACCAGCGACGCATGCAGGCGGTGCTGCCGACAAGACCAGGGGGACAAGCATACCTGGACGCGATGATCAACCGATACGGCAAAGAGCGGGCCGAGGACATTCTCACAGCCGGTGGCACGCACCTGTTAGTGTTTCCTAACCTTGTGCTTATCGGTGTCCATATTCGGGTCATCCGGCCAGTGAAGATTGATGAAACCGAAGTCTTTCTCTATCCGACGTTGCTCAAGGGCGTGCCAGCGGAGGTGAACGCGGCGCGGCTGCGCGGACATGAATCGTTTTATGGTCCTGCTGGTGGTGGGGCGACTGACGACCTGGAAATGTTCGAGCGCAATCAGATTGGTCTGAGCGCCCAGGTGGATCCGTGGTTGGTACTGGGGCGTGGCCTGCATCAGGAGTTCCAGGACGCGGATGGAACGGTGGCGGGGCAGATCACCGATGAACTCACCCAGCGCAGCATCTGGCGGCAGTGGAAGAGGGCGATGTCACAGGGTGTTAAGGCCCCGGTTCGTCGACGAGGGAACGGGGGAGTGCGGCAAGCGGCTCAGTGATGCCCTGTTCGTGCTTCGACAAAGCCTGTCCTGAGCCAAGCCGAAGCCTGCCCTGAGCATAGTCGAAGAGGCCTCAGCACGAATGGTTCGGGTCTCACCCGGTCACCCTGAGCTGGTCGAAAGGTGACCAGTAGATATAAGGAGCGATCGCATGCCCCTAGACCGTCACCAGATTGAGAACTTCCTCTACCGTGAAGCCCGGCTCATGGACGAAAACGCCTATGATGACTGGTTTGCGCTGTGGACTGATGACGCACTGTACTGGATACCGGCAAATGCCGACGACATTGACCCTCAGCGTCACGTGTCGATTGTCTACGAAGATAAATCGCGCCTGGAGGATCGCATCGAGCGGCTGAAAAGCGGCGCGGCGTATGCGCAGGATCCCAAATCGCGCATGCGGCGGGTGATCTCAAATATTGAGATTGAAGAAGGCGCGCAAGGTGAAGTGATTGTCTATGCGAACTTCAATCTGACGGAGTTGCGCCGCAGCCAACAGCGCACGTTTGCCGGCCGCACCGTCCACAAACTGCGACCAGAAGGGAGTAGCTTCAAGATCGCTTATAAGAAGGTGTTGCTGGTCAACAATGATGAAGTGATCAGCAATCTGACCTTTCTGGTCTGACATCCGATGAGAGCAAACAAAAAGGAGGGAAACAATGAAGGAAACCGTGAAGTTCCCGTATCCCGGCGCCATTGACGCGGATGGTCACATTTTAGAGCCCCCTGATTTGTGGGAACAATATATCGATCCCCAGTATCGCGACCGCGCAATCCGCGTCCGGACCAACTCGGAGGGATTGGAAGTGCTCGAACTCGCCGGTGGTCCAGCGAAGTACATGCGCCCTGGACAGTTGGCTGCCTTTGGTGCCATGGGCAAAGGACCGGAAGTCATGGAACCCCATCCGAGTCGGACGTATATGAACCAGGCCCCCCTTGGCGCCATGGACGCCACCGAACGGCTCGCTCGCATGGACCAGGAAGGTCTGGAAAAAGCGATTATCTACCCGAGTCTTGGCTTAATTTGGGAAGCCGAAGATATCGGGGATCTTGAGCTGGAAGCTGCCTACGCACGGGCCTATAACCGCTGGGTCGAGGAGTTCTGTGCTGGCTCAGGAGGTCGTTTGATTCCTATTGCTCATATCTCAATGGGTGATCCACATGAAGCCGCCCGGGAGCTTGAGCGCTCAGTGAGGAATGGGGCCAAAGGCGCGTTTGTCGTCCCGTTTACGCCGACCAACAAGTCGCATGGTCATCCTGATTACGATCCTTTCTGGGCCAAAGCCCAGGAACTCGACGTGCCGGTTGGCATCCATCCGAGTGGAGAACCTCCCGCGAAACGGGTACACCAACGGTTTCGCGAGATGCAGAAGTGGGCAGTCTGGCATTACAACGTCCATGGTGCCCAGGGGCCCCTCCAGGCGTTTACGGCACTGTTTCAGTATGGTCTCTTTGAACGGTTCCCCAGGGTCAAAATAGTCGTGCTGGAGTCTGGTGCCGGTTGGGCTGGGTATCTGCTCAATCGCATGGATGCGGTCTACGACAGCCCGCTGGGGCGCTCGGTCCCCCTCAAAGAGAAGCCGAGCTATTACTTCTATCGTCAGTGTTGGATTTCTGGGGATCCCGACGAAAAGGCCTTTGCCAACGTGGTGGAGTTTGTCGGTCCGGACAAATTCTTTTGGGCCTCGGATTTCCCTCATTTCGATCACACTGGGGACTACATGGAAGAATTACGGGAGTTGGTGGAGCCCCTGTCGGCAGCTACTCGCCAGAAGGTGGTCGGGGACAACGTGAGACAGGTATACGGCTTGTAGAGGTGCGCGGACGCACGGCTGCGTGTCAGAGTGCTCACGCGCTGGTGTATGCTCCTGGCGTGCCCTCCAGGAAGCATACGGTGAGACAGGGGGCGCAGGGGCTTTATGCCATTGAGCTGAACCCCCTGATTCCCTTTGCGGAGACCGTCTGTTCCTGAGCGATCTCCGCTTTTTTGTCTCGGAAAGCAGAGTGGGCAACTGCAGCTTTCGCTGCAACTCTTTCTCATCATCCAACGAATGCTGCAGCAAGGCAAATGCCTGAGCACGGCACGAAAGGAATACGTATGATTAGACGTGAGACGGTCTCCTGGATAGCTTCCCTCTCGGTGTGGTGTGGTGCGGTGTGCCTGGGTTTCTCCCTCGCATGGCCAACCCCGTTGAACGCCGAGTCTCGCAGTTGGCAATACCTGAGCGAGCTGTCCGCAGAGGAGCGTCGCAACCTTGATCTGCGGACCGATACCCCGCGGGACCCCACGCTGCCATATCTGCCAGCGGAGCCGTATCCTTTCACATCGCCGTATACGGCTGAAGAGATGGGGCTCCGCTCGATGGAGTTTCCCCACATCGCCCGCTGGAATTTTGCCATGATCGAGGATTTCGGCTCAGTCATGCCCACAGGCTATCTCACCACGGGCAAAACCATCGTGCTGTCCATCTACCCTGAACCAGAGGGATTGCTCGGCTATTTCAAGGCCAACCCCGGCGAGATCTACTCCCGCTGGCTCTCACAAGACACCTACCCTCCGGAAAATCTGGGTAATCAAATGCTCATGCTCCAGCATCGCACCGATCAAACCTTCACCACCAAGACCGGTATGTTTGTGTATTCCCCGGTCCTGCGCCGGGTACGGCGTTTTCCTCAGCCACGCCGCCAAGACCGCTTTCCCGACAATCCTATGACCTTTGATGATTTTCTTGGGCGCGACGCTTGGGAGTTCAGTTGGCGCATTATTGGCACGGATGTCCTCTTCGAGACTGTCCGCTTTCCCAACACCAGACCGACCATCACGTTGATGATGGAGGATGGCGATCTGCAAGATATCCCGGTCCAGAGCCTCAAGATGATGGGCGAGGGGTACCCATACTACACCTCTACTGGTGGAGTGCCCTGCTATGTCGTCGAAGCGCAGGCCAAACCCGACTGGCTCTCGAATTACTATGCGCCACGTATCCTCTATTGGCTCGATCAGCACTATTTCTATCCGCTGCGCACCGAGCAGTATGGGCCGGACGGAGAACTTGTCGCCATGGAAACCCGATTGGCCGAGCTCTACAACCCGGACCTCAAAGAGCGGGGCTATCACAATGTGATTACCATTTGGTGGAATGCGCAGCTCGACTTTCTGGCCTATGGTGTCCATGATGGCCATCGCCTCCGGCAGTGGTCAGAAAAAGATAAGGAGACCTACTTCAACCCTGACTTCATGCGACGGGTGTGGTTTCCTATCCCCATGAAGACCCAGGCCACGGTGCGTGTGCCTGAGGAGATGTTCCTGCGTCCTCACCTCTATCGCGAGAAATTCCCTGAGGAGCGCACGATCCTCATTGCCCCAGAGGTGGAGGCTCGCATCCAGGCGCAGGACGCGGCTGGACGTCTGGTCTTTACTGAAGATCCTACGACCACCCAGCTCGAGCAGTAGACATCCCGCAGAGAAGATGAGGGTGTCATTCTGAGCCGGAACGCGGCGAAGGCGAAGAATCCTTCGACTTTGTTCAGGATAGGTTTCGCCTCACAGGGGACCGAAAAGAGATTCTTCGGCCGGCAGCCTCAGCATGACAAATCGTTGTCCGTCTATTGCCGTGTTCAGAGAAGAAGCAGAAACAAAGGAGAGTGAAGTGAAATGAGGAAGCAGTTTGTCTATGGGCGCAGAAGCATACCCTTCAGAGCGCCTGGAACCACGAGGGTGTGGTGGGTCTGGTGTGGTGTGATCGTGTTAGTGGCTCTGCTGTGGCAGCCAGTACCCTGCTCTGGCAGCTTGTTGGGCGATACCTGGTCACGCTTTGATCGGGCCCTGTCTATCCTTGATCCGGCCGGGACCTATGTGAGCCAACCGATCGAGAAAGCTCTCCCCGCCCTCTCGTTTAAGGGTTCCTTTCGTCAGTGGTCCGACATCAATCTGCATCGCAACCAGAAAGTGGGGTTTCGCAACAAAGACTTCCGCTTTTTGCAACTGCAGAATCTGCTGGAAATTGAGCTGCGTTATCAGCTGACTGACAATCTAGAAGTGACCAACATTAACCACTTTCTCTATGACGGGGTCTATAACTGGCAGGACGCGGGTGGGCTGTTTGCGCCCCGGATCAGTGAGACGGCCCGCCACTACCATAACTTCGAGCGCATCGTGCGCGAATTCTATTTAAGTTACCGCACCCACGATTTCGATGTCGTCGTCGGCAAGCAGCAGATTGCCTGGGGCAAAATGGATGGTCGTTTTATTGACATGATTAACCCCATGGACGTGCGGGAGTCGGTGCAACTGGAAGCCAGTGACTTTGAGATGCGCCGCTTGCCGACCTGGATGGCCAACGTCACCTACTTCTTTGGCGCCCATTCGCTGCAAATGCTCTATATCCCGAACTTTGAACAGGAGCGGCTACCGACCGTTGGCTCGCCCTGGTTTCCGCCGTCCGTGCCGCCATTGCATGCGGTCGTCAACCGGCGCAAGCGGCCGAGTGCCGGAGATTTTGGTGATCATGAGTATGGTGCCCGACTCGATATCTCCATGGATCCGCTGACCTGGGGCCTGATCTATTTCTACGCCTGGAACGATAATCCCAATTTCTTTATCACTGGCAGAGCAATCACGGACGACACCATTATCCCGATTCTCACGCCGCGCCACACGCGGCTCCATCACGTTGGCGTTACGGCCGACTACGCGACGACGGTTACTGGAGTTCCGGTGGTTGGCGATCTCCCCTTCGTGCTGCGGGTCGAAGGTCTGCTCAGTACCAATGTCAAATTTACCGATAGCCGCAGACAGGCGGCGGCGCTGTCCGACGGGACCGGCAGTGGCCTGATTGGTCGCGACACCCTGCGTGCAGCAGTTGCCTTAGAATTTGCTCTGCCAGGGAACACCTCCCTCATCATCCAACCTTCTCTCTTTCTGACCCTGGATTGGCGAAAGAGCATGAATAGTAGTGGCTTCGGTGGGGCGACTGCGGGAAATGAATGGAACCTGTTACCCGTGGTTTTTCTCGAACGGCCATTTCAGTTTACTCGAGACCGGCTGCGGGCCAGCATCACGGTCTTCCCGTTTCTCGGCGGACCAGGCCAGCACTATGAAGGCACAAAAACCAAGCTGGTTATGTCGTACAAATTCTCCCGCTTCATCACCGGCCGGGTGATTTATACCAGCTATGACGGTGGGGGACGGAACAGTACCTATGGACAGTACAACAAGTGGGACAATATCGGCTGGGAAGTGAGCTACGAATTCTGAACGCTGTCGGTGTGGGAGGAACAAGCGGTGCTCCCACTTCCCGCCTTCTCTTACCATTTGGCGATACAAGCAGAGTTGCCATATCCCAACCGCTCTATACGGTTCAGACCTGTGCAGCTCTCAATGGCTTGAGCGGCGGGCTCCCTGCATCACCCGATCCGCGCGCTCTGTCCACCGTCCACAGGCAAGATCACACCCGTGACAAAGCAGGCCTCGTCAGAAGCGAGGAAGAGCGAGGCATACGCGATATCCCAACCGGTGCCCATCTTTGCGCCTAAAGGGACTTGAGCGTCGCGTTCCCGGACGAGCTGTTCCTTGGGGATACCACGTGCCTTCGAAATGCCCTCGATAGCCATTGGGGTGTTCATCAGTCCAGGCATAATGGCATTGACCCGAATGCCATACTTCGCACTCGCCAGGGCAAGTTGGTGAGTCATCGCATTGACCCCAGCCTTTGAGGTTTTATAGGCGAGGAGTCCGCCGACAGAGCAGACCGCAGCGATCGACGAGATGTTGATAATGCACCCACTCTGCTGCGCGCGCATCACTGGTAGGACATGCTTGCAGGCGAGAAACACACTCTTCATGTTGACGTTGAGGATACGATCCCAGGCTTCCTCCTCAAGCTGAAGCACATTCCCATCGCCGTCGCCGATCCCGACGTTATTGTGAAGGATATCGATCCGACCAAACCGTTCAACACAGGCGGTGGCAAGTTTCTGACAGTCTCCCGCCCGTGTCACGTCTGCCTGGAAAGCGACAGCCACACCCCCTTCTTTTTCGATCATCTCACGCGTATCTTCGGCAGACTCAAAACGGCGGTCCACCAGAAGCACTTTCGCTCCTTCGCGGGCGTACAGGATAGCGGTCGCTCGGCCGTTGCCGATCGTCTCGCCAGGTGTCTGGCCAGCGCCAGCAACGATTGCCACTTTGTTTTTGAGTCGATCACCCATATGCCCTCCTTGTATCGGACTCATGCACTGAGGCAGAGATTACGTGTTGGCAAACGTTGGCAAGCCCTCGTCCAGTTGCACCCCAAGCGTGTTCAGTGCCATGGACACCAGATTGTATTGCCCGATGGTAAACACCACATCCATCAATTGCTGGGTCTTGTAATATCGGCTGAGCCCTTGCCAGGTCGCATCACTGAGGTGCGCATCGGCACGAAGTTCATCGGTGGCTTGCAGGAGTAACCGGTCTTGTTCATTCCATTCTTTGGCATCGGGTCCGGTTTTTATGCGATGGATCTCTTCATCTGTCAGTCCTGCCTTGCGACCGATCTGCACATGCTGTGCCCATTCGTATTCGGCCTGACAGAGCCAGCCGATACGTAAGATAATCAATTCGCGTTCCCGTGCTGGAAGGGTTGACTTGAAGAGTACGTGATTGCCAAAGACCAGCCACCGACGCATCAGATTGGGGTGGTGCGCCAGCGTTTTGAAAATATTGGGGACCTCGCCTTGTTGTTCTTTGATCGGGCGGAGAATGTCCCGTACCTCATCACTCCACTGATCGACTTGTAGCGGTTCCAACCGCGGGGTCTTGAGTTTCATGACTGCCTCCTTTCTTTGCTTTGGCAGGTGTCCGTTCGTTCACTTGCCATGCATTGTTATGCTTGAATGTCCCTGCCAATGCAACGTGCTGGTCTTTTGATCTATTGAGTGGAAATTCCACGCATTAGCTTCGACTATTGAAACGGTGCCTACCTTGTCCATTACTGCTGCCTGCAAGAGTATCGTGTTGCTGAATCCATTAAGCCGACAGAGCTCGTGCAGAATTCGAAAAGATAACGGATGCGCTTCGATGGCAATCACACTGCCTTCTCCTCCCACGGCTTGCGAGAACGCAAAAGTATCCTCACCATGACCGGCACCGATATCGAGGATGACGTCACCTTTTTTGGGACGGTAATGTCGAAACCAGTAGTCTTCTGCATTGGATAGATACCACTCAGCCCCACCTCTCCAGCGCAAAGCTCTAGAGAGGGAGTTCTTGCACCTGAGACCGTCTGGAAAGTAATACTGCCCTACACGACGTACCCAAAGGCCATTCTGAAAAAAAATCTCCACGTCATCTCCTGTCCAACATCTTGCGACATATGTGGCAACGAGTCCAAGAATATGCCTTCCTCCGCGACGATTGAGGAGGGGAACAAGACTTTTAGACATGTGCATCACATCCAACCTCGTTGTGATTTGTATTCACTCCCTCGAAGTCCTGTCAATAGATGTGAGAATAACATGGGGCAGTAATCCTCTGCCGAGCGATAACTGCGTAGCAAAAATATAGACTTCTCTTCACTTGGCTGCTTGATCTGTGGAGGCCGACGCATCACCCAGCGTTGTGATCCCCAGGAGACATAGAACGTTTCATTGGAGTATCCAGCCTCGTGTTTCTCAACTGAAAGTTCTCCCTTTTGTGGAAAAAGATGCTGCCTCAAGAAATTTTCTAACGCTGACAGATTCACGAGTTCTTCAAGTCGTTGAGTCATTCCTTCCCTCTGACGGCTGAACGCTGATGGCTCCTTATATGCCAAAAAACTTGCTCGCGTTTTCACCGAGGATCTTATCCACTGAGGCGGGAGGCAGGTCTGAGAGCAGTTTCCTCGCTTTCTCCATCGGTTGGACAAATCCTTCGGCATGCGGGTAATCAGAGCCAACGAAGAATTTTTCATCTCCAGCAAATTGTACGATCAAGGGAAACATTTTCTCTTCGGGATCACCGTTAATCCAAATGTTGCGCATAAAATATTCGGTCGCTGGCCGCTTCATCTGCGAGGTATGCCCCATGTATTTGTAGCGGTAATTGAGCCGCTCCAGCCATTCCCCGACCCAACCAACCATCGCTTCGATCGTCGCCACACGCAGCCTGGGAAACCGCTCGAACACTCCATCGTACACCATCGTGGTCAGCGCCATACGTGGATCTTGAATGACATTCATCGTCACGAACATAAATCCGGGATCACGATCACGGTACCATTCACTGCCGGTGTAGTGGCGGTGACCAACCAGATGGATACCGACGCTGAGGTCGAGATCCTGAGCCGTTGCCCAGACTGGATCGAAATCCGGCTGACCAAAGCTCCGACCATTGATCGGTGCAGCCGCAACAAAAATAGTCCGACAGCCCAGCTTAGCCACGCGCTGCAACTCACGCACTGCCAGTTGTGGGTCACGTAGTGAAATATGCGCCGCCGGAAAAAGCCGATTTTTTTGGCAAGCAGTGAGCTCAAACGCCCAGGTATTGTACGCCCGACACAGGGCGTCGGCGACATCAGGATCGTCAACCCCGCCTTCCCATAACAACCCCAGGGTGGGATAGATCACCTGACAATCAATGCCTTCCTGATCGAGAACCTGGGCTCGCTTATGCATATCTTGCCAATCGGCGCTGAAGGCGAGGTAACGGTCGAAGTTACTGAGATCATGCCCAGTTTCTTTCTGACCGTAGCCGACCACTGCCGCCAACAGTTCGTCCACATTGAGGATCCGCAGCGGTTTTCCTTCGACGACTAAACTGTGCGTACCTGTGGTTGGGTTTCTCTCGACCCGCATCGCCTGGTCACGATACTTGGGATCGATAAACCGCTCGAACAGATCCAACGGCTCCATGAAGTGGCTGTCACCATCGATGACTTTCATAGCAGTCTC
>CAZCWX010000407.1:0-6593 GCA_964502465.1 uncultured Enterobacteriaceae bacterium
CGCAGTACTCATTGGAGAGGCGTTTCAACTCCACTCGTGCAGCATCCCGTATACTTCCAAGAACGAAAAAGAACGTCTCTGCAGCAGGAATCCAACCGAACTCCTCGGGACACTTTTCCTGGAAATATTTTCTCACCACCCTCTCAGCCTGACACTCTGGATCATTGGGATAACACTGCTCCATTTCGTCAGCATGCTGGAGCGCATTCCAGAAACGTTGGTCCTCGGGCAGGAAGAATAGTCGCTGATCACGGCAATACTGCAGCCAACTTAGACGGCTCTCTTCTGAGAGTCGCAAACCTTTTAGGTCCGTTTTCCAAGAGTGCCGCAGTTTCTCAACCGTAAGGGTAGAGTGGAGCACTAACACAAAAACAGCTGTCCGATTGTTGGTGGCAACGAAACGAGTAGTGGGTTCCTGATGAGGCTTCTTCACTGCCTGCTTTCCTCCAGGCTGTTCCTGTTGGGTGAGAAAGGGGAAGGCGGGTCAGGAAAGGATACCCGCCGTGTCGGCCCTGGTAGCTAATCAGAGCCTATCCCCCTCAGGTCACAGTCAGTCTATCGTCGCTCTGTGTTCGTGTCCATTCCCTCAATATCACAACCTGTCTGGTTGCGGATAGGTTGCGTGTATGATAGCGCAAGGTTGCGCATGCCGTTCTTTTTCTCCAAAAAATCCTGTGTTTTTCCACATGCTGAACGAGCAAAGCCTTTGACGAATGACACCTCGCGCCGTCTTGCCATTCTGTTTCTCAGCTTGGTCTTTGCTGAGTTGCTTTTCCTTTCTGCGCTCGTACCCCTCGACGCGACCGTCCTTCGTTGGGTGCAAACTTCTCGCTCGTGTGAACTTGATCGCCTCTCTTTCTTCTTGAAGGATCCGCTCATTGTTGCGCTCATTGTTCTCGGGGTCCTCTCTCTTGTATGGCTGTGCCTCTATCGGCGATGGGTTGAAGCCTGGCACGCGCTGCTGGTCGTCGTCTTTGGAGAAATAGTCTGCACCCTGCTGAAGCACAGTTTCGCCCGTGCCCGGCCAAGTGCGCTCCCTCCAACCTTCGATGGGAACAGCTTCCCGAGCAGTCATGTTATTGCTGCACTTCTCATTGTCGGGGTCTTAGGGCTTCTTCTCGCCCGCCAACGTTGGACGAAATGGCTGAAATTCGGCCTAGGGAGCATATTTGTCGCCGGTGTCTTTGCGGTTGCCTGGCAGCGGGTGTATTCAGGTCAACACTGGCTCAGCGATGTCATCGGCAGCGTTCTGCTTGCCAGTGCCTGGCTCTGCTTTGCCTTACCTCGCCCTACTCTCCTGCAGCTCTCCTGGCGCTCTGCTCTGCTGTGGACTGGTCTGCTGATTTCTCCTCACATTGCCTCTTTCTTTCCTCACCTGCAACTCGTGCTACCCTCCGTCATATCGACATACGAAGAGCCGTTGCTCAGTCTCTCCTTCGGTGAGAACACATCAGCTATGCAGTTGTACGGCGCTTGGGGGACACATAGCCGTGAACCTGCCGGGCCGATCACCTGGGCAAAGAGGGAAGAGGTGGGCGTCGAGGTAGAACTCCCATCACAGGGGCCTTATACCCTGAAGCTGGCAGTGCGGCCGGTTGTCCACTCGCAATCCTTTTCTTGTTTCCCGTTGGAAGTGTCAGTGAATCAGCAGCCAGCCGCACGGTTGCTGCTTCACCGAGGATGGCGCGAATATACTCTGCAACTGAATCCAGCGTGGATCGTGCCCGGCGCCAATCACATTTCATTCCGTATTGGGGCTGATTTCCCCACAGCAACTGCCGACCAGCGGACCGTCGCGTTCCTGTATTTGCGGTTCTTCTCGGAATCGTAATATCCAGCCACCAATTGTAGTTGCCAGGAATCAGCAAGCATTGGCCTTTCTCTCCTGATCCCTGGTCACTGGCAACTGATCACTGTTCTCTTTTCACGCTGCTTTTGCTAAGCGCTGATTGCTGACGGCTGACCGCTTCTTTAATACCCACCAAACCCCATATCTGTTGTCGCTTGCGCTTCGGGGTCAGTGCAGACGTTGACAAGAGCTGGTTTGCCACTGGCAATGGCGCGTTTGATCGCTGGTGCAATATCTTCTGGTTTCTCGACGAATTCACCATAGCCGCCCAACGCCTCGACGATCTTGTCGTACCGTTGATACCCGAGTTCACGACCGACATTGTCAGGCCCAATGTTACTTGCCGACATGCGTCCAGTCTGACGTGAGGTAAATCCGGCATTGTTTGAGACTACCACAACGATCGGTACGTTGTGACGGATCGCAGAATCCATTTCCATACCATTCCACCCGAAGGCGCCGTCACCGCTGAGCACAACGACTGGTTTGTCTGGGCGTGCGACCTTCGCACCAATGCCGAACGGCACGCCGACTCCCATGCAGCCGTGTGGTCCGGCATTGAGGCTGGTGCCAGCCTCATAGATGGGGATTGACTGTCGAGCAAAATTCAAAATCTCGTGACCATCGACAACCAGAATGGTATCGCGGGTGATGATCTCTCGGACTTCTTTGCACAGACGCAACGGATGAATTGGCACTTTATCCGAATGAAGCGACGGAGTTGAGCGTTCTTCGTTCGATCGCTGTTTGGCTGAGAGTTGGGCAATCCAGGGAGTTTCTTGTTTGGGATTGAATTTGCCTGCTGCTTCAGCCGTGAGTTGTTGGAGGACGAGTTTCGCATCGCCAATGATGCCAATATCAACTCCTTGGTTGTGGCCAATTTCTTTGCCGTCAAGGTTGACGTTGATGAATTTTGCGCTGGGTGAAAAGCGCGGTGGACGTAAGAATGACAACATGGAGTTCGCACGCGCACCGATCACCAGCACAACATCCGCCTCGCGGAATGCCATGGAGCGAGCCGCCGGAAAAGCATGAGAGTGATCCTCCGGCACAGCCCCGCGACCTTGAGGCGTAGTGTAGAATGGTATCCCGGTGGTCTCGATGAATTGTCGTAACTCAGCCGACGCCCCGGACCATAACACTCCACTTCCAGTCACCATGATGGGGCGCTGTGCCTGGCTCAGGATCTCGACCGCACGACGAATGAGAGCGGGGTCACCAGCCGGGCGGCTTTCGACGCGATAATTGGTGGGCCAATACAGGTGTTCCTCATCAATCTTGGTTGAGAGAATATCGGCAGGAAGGTCAAGATAGACTGGCCCTTTTTTCCCATCCATCGCTTCACGAAACGCCAGGCTGAGGTATTCAGGAATACGCGAGGCCATATCGATACGATATGCTGCCTTCACTACCGGTTTCATCATCGCCACCTGATCCATTTCCTGGAACGCATCAAGCGTAGTGGCACGCATGGGGGCGGAGCCACCGATAGCAATAATCGGCGCTGCATCCGCCCAGGCGTTGGCGAGGCCAGTGACGGCATTGGCAGTGCCTGGACCCGAAGGAGTAATACAAATACCGGGTTTCCCGGTGACCCGGGCATAGGCATGTGCCATCATGGCTGCGGCTTGTTCGTGACGGACATAGACCCCTTTCATACCAAGGGTCAGACAGGCTCCAGCGGTTCCCGACGTCGGTCCGCCCATCATAAAAAAGATGGTGTCAACGTTCTCGTTTTTGAAACACTGTGCAATGATTTGTTCTCCACGCATGCTTCCCATAAAGTGTCATCCTCCTTTTTGAGTTGTGAAATACACATTTCCGTTTATCAGCTAAAGATTGGCCGCCGCTGTGCCCACGGTCGTACCTGTTCAAAGGCTGCGCTGGCTTGCAGTACGAGTGCATCGGCACAGCGGCGGCCAATGATTTGCAGACCGATCGGCAGACCGTCATCCGTCCACCCGCAGGGGACACTCGCGGCTGGATTCCCAGTCAAGTTGAATGGATAGGTAAATGCGATCCAGCCGATCACATGAACCTTCCGTCCGGCGATTTCCCTGGGACGAGTATTAATCATAAACGGTGGGACGGCGACAGTCGGGGTGACCAGTAAGTCATAAGTCTCGAAAAATGAAGCAAGCTGGGCACACAGTTTTGACCGTTCCTGCTCCGCACGCAGATAATCGAGCGCCGTAATACCAGCACCGACTTGAGCGAACACACGCATCCCCGGATCAAGCAGATCGGCATGCCGCGACAGCAGGTCTCCGGCAACGACATAATTTTCTGCCCGCACGGTCGTATTAAAAATCTCCACTGGATCGGAAAATCCGGGATGCGCCTCCTCGACTTCCCAGCCAATCTCACGAAATACTGAGGGTGCCTTTTCTATCACCGTAATGACTCGGGGATCGACTGCGGCGTACCCAAGGTCACGAGTCCAGCCAATACGAAGTTTCCGCGGATAGCTCTGGACCGCTTGTGAGAAGGTTTGATTGCCAACCGGTAGGCTGAAGCGATCGCGTTCATCTGGCAACGCGATCACATCCATCATCAGTGCTGCGTCAGCGACTGTGCGTGTCATCGGTCCGGTGTGGGCGAGTGAGTGCCAACCGCCAAATCCGGGAAGGTTTGGTACACGACCAAAGGTGGGTTTGAGACCGTAAATACCGCTAAAGCTTGCTGGAATGCGGATCGAACCGCCGCCGTCAGTCCCAATCGAGAGCGGAGCCAAGCCGGCCGCCGTGGCCGCACCTGCACCTCCGCTTGATCCCCCAGGAGTTTTGTCCAATGCCCACGGACTGCGGGTTTCGCCAAAGACCAAATTCTCAGTCGTAGCCTTATAACCGAACTCCGGTGTATTCGTCTTCCCGAGCATGATACCCCCGGCTGCCTTCAGGCGAGCAACGACGACCGAATCAACGTCAGGAATGAAGTCGCGAAACACCTGAGAACCGGCAGTGGTACGTACACCTGCGGTAAACACCAAATCTTTCACTGAGAACGGGACGCCGTGCAGCGGTCCTAGGGCGGCGCCAGCCATCACCGCTGCCTCGGCGTGCTTGGCCGCTGCACGTGCTAATTGAGGGGTCGATGTCACGTAGGCGTTGATGTGGGGATTGATTGTGTCGATCCGTGCGAGAAAGGACTCAGTCACTTCGACCGGGGATATTTTTTTCTCGCGCACCAGCGTTGCAATGTCGACTGCTGAAGCAAAACAGAGATCTGTGGGTGTCATGTCAGGCCTCATTCTCCACAAGCGATTAGCTCTCAGTCATCAGCTTTCAGCCAAATTCAAAAAGGCTTAAGGTTATGAGCCACAGGCTCAAATAGACACTCCCTCAAGCCTGCAGCCTGTGGCCTATAGCCTTTCCTGGCCATTGATAGCTCACAGCTGATTGCTGCTCTGTCGTTTTCTCCCAGAGCAACAGGGAAAGTCAAGGGAGAGTCCCCCACCTATCTTCACCGATAGCCTTGCGCTAGTACGGGAAAATAAATGCCACGCTGAGGAGGAAAGCGGTTATGAAAGCGATTCTGTTCGAGCAACTCGGTGGGCCTGAGGTTCTCAAACTCGATGAAGCCCCGAAGCCTGAAGTCAGGCCAGGCTGGGTGTTGATTAAGAACCACGCGATCGGCATCAACTTTGCCGACACCCTTTTTCGTCAGGGACAGTACCTGATGAGGCCAAAGCTCCCGGATACCCCTGGTCTCGAAGCTGCCGGAGTAGTCGAAGCCGTCGGGCCAGGTGTGGAGCACATCAAAGTCGGCACGCGTGTGGCCGCGATCGGTATCAAAACCTATGCTGAATATTGCGTAGCTTCGGCTTCGCAAGTGATGCCCATACCGGACTTTGTCAGTTTTGCAGAAGGAGCGGCTTTTCCCATCCAGGTACTGACGGCCTATCACATGCTTCATACCTCTCATCAGACCACTGCTGGGCAGACCGTATTAGTGCACTCCGCCGCTGGTGGAGTTGGCATTGTGGCGGTGCAACTTGCCAAGGCGGCAGGGGCACGGGTCATTGGCACGGTCTCAAGTGACAGCAAGATCGGGTTAGTCAAAGAGTATGGTGCGGATGCGGTGATCAACTATGCAACGCAGGACTTTACTGAGGAAGTATTGAAGTTGACCAACGATAAAGGGGCCGATTTAATTCTCGATGCGGTCGGCAAACCGACACTGGAGAAAGGACTGCGCTGCCTGGCTCCTTTTGGGCATCTGATCCTCTATGGTCGCGCAGGTGGGATACCGGACCCCCTCAACTTGATGACACTCTTGCAAAAATCTCTCAAAGTCAGCGGGTTTGTTCTCTACACGGTTTCTGCCATGCCAGACAAACATCGAGAGGGGATTGAGAAATCATTTCAGCTCATGGGTGAGGGCAAGCTGAAGCTGCTCATTGGGAAAACCTTTCCATTGGCCGAGGCGGCAGAAGCGCATCGACACATGGAGTCTCGGCAATCTGTTGGGAAGCTGGTACTCGTTCCTTAAAAACGTCTCACAAGACCATCCATTGTCGCCTTTAGGTTCCCTAATGAAATTTGACGAACAACTTCGGTAACCATCTGCCAGCAAAATCCCCCCTATCCCCCCTTTTTCAAAGCTTTCAGGGGTAGGTTTATTATGCAGCAAGAGGCAGATCGTGTATCAGGGGCGGTTTGAGTTCCTTGTCCGCGGCACGGGGCCACGGTTCGGGCACGAAGTGCCCAGGGGGCAGCCGCCGCCCACAGAGCAGTGCAACCCG
>CAZCWX010000408.1:0-12008 GCA_964502465.1 uncultured Enterobacteriaceae bacterium
TCCCTATAGCCTTCAGCCTACGGCCTCTAGCCTTCTTCGCTAGTTCCACTGAACAGTCGTTCCGTCCTTTCCTTCCCGTCGCCGTTTTTCTCGCGCCTCACAATGAACAATTGTTCCATCATTTGTTACGCCTCTCTGAGCAGAACAAACAGTGCACTGCGACAGCGAAAGGAGGCGAAATACAGGAAAGAAGCAGCAAATTGGCAAGCGGCGATCGAACGATCAACCACTAACAACGAACGGCTCATAGCTAAGAGCGAACAGCTCAATCGAAAGGAGAATGACATATGAAAGCAAAGCTGAAGAAAATGCTCGGTCTGGCGGCTCTGGGCATGACCCTGTTGGCCGCGACGGCTCCGACCTGGGCAGGCTTTGTGGGTCACCACGAGGTCTCCATAAGACGCGTCACCACCACATACACTACAGCAAGCGGAACCGTGGTCGGGGCGCGCTACAGTGCGGATAGCAGGCAATTCATCGGGTGTTCTCTCAATACGACTCCGTACATCCAGTGTACTGCCCAGGACAGCGCTAACAATTATGCTTACTGTTATAGCTATGACGCAGGGCACGTAAACCAGATCCAGAGAATGACTGACTCTTCGCTGATTACCTTCGAGTTGAATCCCAGCGACTCAGCCTGCATCAACATACGGATTTACAATAATTCCGGCTATCTCAAATAAGGAGACCCGTTTCGATCACTGCGGGAGAATTCGAACGTTTCCGTCAACCGTATTCTTTGCCTTTATAGAAAGGAGAACGACATCATGAAAACGACATTACACAAACTCATTGGCACGGCGGTGCTGGGCTTAGTCCTGTTCTCACAGAGCCTCCCTGCGTGGGCAGGCCTCGTATACACTCCTCAGGTTTCCGTCTCATCCTCTGGGGCAGTCGGGAGCATGGCAGGGGCGCGCTACAGTGCGGACAGCACGCAATATATTGGCTGTACTTTTTCCAATACGTCCGGTCCGTACGTCCTCTGCAACGCGACGGACAACACCGGCAAGTCTTTGTTCTGTGTTACCACCGAGTCGAAATATTTGGCGGCGGCCAAGGCCATCACCGACTTCTCGTACATCTACTTCGGCGCAACCCTGGGCGGTGGTTCCTGCACCTACCTGCAGGTTCAGAACTACTCTCAATATCTCAGATAAGCAACGGCGTAGAGGGAACAACTCTAACCTTTGAGAAAGGAACATGACATCATGAAAGCGAATCTCAAGAACATCCTCGGTCTGGTGGCGCTGGGCATGACCCTGTTGGCCACGACTGGTCCGACCTGGGCAGGCAAAGTGAGTACCGACAGGGTCAGCATAACCAACACCCAATTTGGGAGTTGGGCAACTGGAAACCTGGTGGATGTACGCTACAGTGCGGACACCAGGCAACAGATCGGGTGTAGAGCCTACACTCTCAGTACGTATTCGTGGACCACGTGTCATGCCGTGGACAGTGCCGGCAGGTCTCTTACCTGTGGGAGTGGGAATTGGAAGTTCCTCGATATGGTCCAGGGAATGACGGACTCTTCATTCATTTACTTCGGCATAAATAGCAACAGCAACCAGGGCGAATGCAGTCACATCAGGATTTACAATGGCTCCGACCTGCTCAAATAAGGATAATCGTTTATGCACTATAAGTGATCCTGAATGGTTCCGTCAACCGTATTCTTGACCCCCACAGAAAGGAGAACGACATCATGAAAGCGACATTACACAAACTCATCGGCACGGCCATGCTCGGCTTAGCCCTGTTCTCACAGAGCCTTCCGGCGTGGGCGGGCACCGCGACCCGCAATGAAGTGTACATAAGCCCTAGCCGCACCAACGTACAAGGGTCCCTGACCGGGGCGCGCTATAGTAAGGACAGCGAACAATTCCTCGCCTGTGACTCTCATAGCGCTCGAGGGAGTACCGCTCCGCTCGTCTATTGTCACGCGCGGGACAAGAGAGGCAACTTTTTCATATGTAGGAGCACCGATCCGAGAATTGCAGACGCGGTCAAAGGGATGACTGACTCCTCACATCTCAACATCACCGCCAGCCCCCAGCCGATAGGCGAATATTTGTGCACCGATCTGACAATCTCCAACGAGTCTCTCTTCCTTCCTTAAATAAGCACCGACGATGGTGAGGCAATGCGGCGGGAGCGTGGCAGCGCCCCCGCCGCCGCCGGAAAGAAACGCTACACACACATTTTTAAGAGAGGAAACACATTATGACAGCACAGAACACAGGACTCTGGACGACAATAGTGACGTTAGGTATTGGCCTCCTCGTGGGCGTTGGCGCAGCGGGCTGGATGAACCCACCCTCGCCACTGTCGGACACCCCAGCCCATACCGACTCCCCACATGCCCACCGGTTAGGGAAACTTGAACAAGCCGTAACAGCGTTGACGCAGGCACTCAATGTCAAGCAAACAAAAGACATGCGCTCTGAACCAATACAGGTAACCGTGCAAGCGAACGACGAGGGCTCCCGCCAGGCACTGGCGCAGCTCATCCGCGACGAGGTCCGCCGTGCAGTGGCTGAGGCAAGCCCAGAAGCCCAGCGCGCCCGCGAGGAAGCGTTGGCTGAGGCTGAAATCCTAGCTTCGCCTGAGAATCGTGCAGCATTTCAAAGCGCCACAGACGTGGTGCAGGCTGCCGTGGCGGCTAAACTCTGGACCGAGGAGGACAAGGAGGACTTCCGGGCCACGTTCGGGCTGCTGACCAATACGCAACGTATGGAACTGATGAACCTCCTGGCCCCGGCGATCAATGACGGCGAGGTCAAGGTCGAGGTGACCGGGCCGTTGTTCTGACGGTTCTTGTCGTCAATGAGTCGCTGAGCGTGACCACCGAAGGCACTGGTGAACTTAACCCACAACCCGCGCCCACGGCACGAAAGGTGTAAAAATCTGGATTTCATATGACTGACAGTGACAGATCACATCGGAGCGCTTCCACCAACACCCGCTCGGTCCGTGTCATCTTGAGCGGAGCGAAGGATCTCGCAGGACAAGAGACCTGTCCTGAGCTTGACGAAGGATTCTTCGGCCTGCGGCCTCAGAATGACAGTCATGGAGAGTCAGTGCAAGACACGACCTTCTCTGACATGTCTGACACATGTCGTCCAGATTTTTACACAAAAAAGGAGAATCATATGAAACACTACTCTACCCACGTACCTCAGTCCCCACGTTGCAACCTGCTCCTCGCGTGCGCCACTGCACTCGCCCTGGCGTTCACGGTCTCGCTGCCGGCCCACGCCGACCGTGTCACACCGCCAGCTGTGCCTGCCAACCTGCAAGTGCCCGCAGGACACAAGGTATTTTTTGTTGGCCATGCCGTCGGCACCCAGCAATATATCTGCCTGTCCCCAAGTGGGGAAACCCCCTGGGCATTCTTCGGGCCGCAGGCCACCTTGTTCGCCGACAACGAGAAGCAACTCACCACCCACTTTCTCAGCCCCAACCCGAGCCCCGACGACCCGTTGGGGAGTGACACACCCCGCCCCACGTGGCAACACTCCAAGGACACCAGCACCGTCTGGGCCGCACCGATTGCTTCCTCCTCCGACTCCGCCTTCGTCGCAGCGGACGCCATTCCCTGGCTGCTACTTGAGGTCGTTGGCGCCGAAGAGGGACCGACCGGTGGCGACAAGCTGACAGCGGCTACCTTCATCCAGCGACTGAACACCTTTGGAGGGGTGGCACCGTTGACCGACTGTATCTTCGGCCAGAAGGAGTTAGTGCCTTACGAGGCCGACTACTTCTTCTACAAGGCTGCCAAAGGCAACGCGGGCGGCGGCAACTAAGTCAAACCACACGAGATTGGCACAGCCTGCAGGGGCGAAGCATTTGTGATGGAATCGCTCGACTCGTTTATACACGGTTGGCAAATACTTCGCCCCTACGCCACGCCGCGAGTATTATCTCAGTGTTTCGTGGTCCGATTTAGCCCACGGCTTCCAGGTGAGATGGCTCTGCCGCTTGCTTGATGCGGTTCACACCGCGAATTCTTCAGGGCTTCCGTGATCACAACCCAACTGAGTCCGTCGCAGCCCGGCCCGATCCTTATCGATTCACGACATAGCGTGAGTCTCCCAATATATTGTGAACACCAAGGGGAAAAGCACGAGAATTTAGGGTCCGAAACAATCCCGCCCAACCAGAGAACTCCTGATAGCCCAGCAGCTTACGCTCTCTCCGGACAGTGTCTCCATTGCTGGCATTTTCGTTGCGATACGCTGAGAATCTTCCATCTATGAGATGTTTCCTACTCTACAAACGAACCAGCCGTCATTCTTGCCGAAAGTGGAAACGCGTATGACACAAGTCCATCAGCTGGTCTTTGGGCCGTTTCGCTTAGATCCAGTGACCGATCGCCTGTGGCGTGGCGACGAGCCTGTTGAACTGCAACCGCGTCCGTTGGCGGTGTTGCGCTACTTGACTCAGCGACCCGGGCAAGTAGTGACGAAAGAGGAGTTGCTCAAACACGTGTGGGCGGGCACGTATGTGACCAAGACGGTCCTGAAGGTCTGTGTGCAGGCGATTCGTGAGGCCTTAGGTAGGGCTCGCTAGATTTCAGCTGGACTCTGACACGGACTTGAAGTGCCTCACAGCTGCGGCTCAGAAGCCGCCAGGATTTTTTCTCGCACAAACCCCGGATAACTCCGCTCTAGTTTTTTTCTTACGCGTGTTCGCAATACGTGCAATTCTTGCGCTGTCGGCGGCTGCGCCGGGGATAGCGAGGACGATACGCGCAAATCGAAGCCGGTATTCTGTGTGACATCCTCGACCGAAGATCCCGGCTGCACTTTCTCCAGCCTCCATTCACCGGCGGTTTTATCCCAAGCCAAAATTACCTTGGGGGTGATACACAGAGCCGGACCGCCTTCACGATAGACATTTTCAGGTGTCACGCCAGCGGCGGTGACAAAATCCACTTTTTCGACAAAGATACGTTTGGTGTGCTGATCGCGAAAAAGAATAACCCGGTGCGCCATGTAGTACAGCATGGCCGAACCATAGGCGCCTGCCATGCGTACGGTCGGGGCGTTGTAATCACCAATGACGTGGAGATTAAAATTGCCGCGCCGATCGAATTGCATGCCGCTGAGAAAGAACAGATCCAACTCGCCGCGCTGCGCCAGGAAGTGCAGCTCGCTACTACCGGCGGGGAAAGGATAGTACTCTGCACAATCAAGAATGATGAGCGTGATGTGTGGAGCATGCAGTTGCTCCGCCAAGATGCACCCGGCGGCGGGGATGGGCGACACCGCGCCGACTCCGACCGTCTCGAAATCGCGCACTTCGCGGGAGATTGACACGGCCATGAGTTCTTCAGGAGTATAGAGCGTTAGTTTAGTCATAGTTCATCAAACGTAATGCGTGAGGCGTGAGGCATTTTGTCTCTCTTATTTTTTCGCCTTTTCTCCATTTCCTCTTTTCGCCCTTCTTCATGTTCCGCTCTGTCTCTGTCTCCCTTCTCTAGCTGTTCCGTCTTCCGCCGTCCACCCGTTCCAAATATTCCTGATGATCTCGCGCTCCGTACACATACCGCTCTATATACGCCTGAAAAGCCGCCGCGCTTTTTGTCGCCTCCAGGTATTCTCGGATATGCGCGTCATCGTGTTCGTATAATGTCCCAAAGCCACACGGGTGTGCGCCTAACGGCGCATCCGCGACAACGTCAACATCAATAGCCGGGAGAAAAGTGTCGTCCCCTGCGCCTCGACTGGTCAACTCTTTTTCGACGATTTCTTCAGTCGTAACAATGACACGCCGCGCCGCCCGCGCCATCATCAAATCATCTCGGTGACCCGGAGTAATGGCATTGCCCCAACGGTCCGCTTTGAGCGCATGAAACGCCGTCACATCCGGACGAATTCCCTGAGCCAGAACAATCTGCTCACCCGGATTGAAGGGATTTTCGCGGACCAGAAGATCCGGACGGTGCTTGAGGATATCGCTGTGCAATAACCCGCGCACGGCAAGAAAGGGAACACCCATAGATCCAGCCTGGATCATGCTATAAAGCACACCTCAGGTGGTGTCTTTCATCTTGATGAGACCCGTCCGCAGCGCGCGTTGAAAGTTCGGCGCTGGTCCGTATGGCCCCAGTACGCACGAGCAGGTTTCATATGTTGCTACCACGCCCGCCCCAATCAGAAGATCGGCATTGAAGCCGCCACCAGTGAGCGTCACCAGTCCGAGATTCTTCACCCTCCGTTTGATCAGCTCACGCAAAAACGCCATCGGCGCATTGTCTAGAGTCGAAGTTGTTAATCCAACAAGAGCCCCGTCTTGGACAACTGCGGCGGCTTCTTCCAATGACATCAACTTGTCGCGCATACCCAGTTTCCTATGTTTTCGCCTTCACGTACCACGCATTACGTATCACGTGTCTCGTGTTGTTCGCATACCTTCGAGCGGCCTTTCTCAGTGATCGTGCAGTGAAAGCTGTTGACGTGGAGGATCAGAAAACGCATGCAGGGACCTTATCACGACCATTGGGTGATGCCCAGGGTTTTCGTTGACAAGGCACGTGCTTTCGCGAAGGATAGTAGAAAGTGTTGATCCGCTGAAGTATGACAAGCAATAGATAATCCCGAGTTCCGAGCAATGAGTGCTGAGATCCGAAGAGGAAGTAGCCGCCTGTCTTCACTCAGTACTTAGGACTTCGCACTCAGGATTAAAGTGCTGAAAGCCTTTTATGAATCCTCTGTTTATCCTGGCCGTCGCAATTTTTTGCACCATGTTGGGAAACGGCATTGTCGTGCCGTTCCTCCCCCTTTATGCGCAGCAGTTTGGCGTGGCTAGTTTGGGAGCGGGTATTTTGTTTAGCGCTCATTCCGCTCCTCGCACCTTTCTCTTGCCTTTCATTGGTTCAGCGTCAGACCGAATCGGCAGGCGGGCGTTTCTCCTCGCGGGTGTTCTCTTTTATGCGATTTCGTCGGTGGCTTTTTTGTTGGCGACTAGCATGATGATGCTGCTCTTGGTCATGGCCGTGCAAGGCATTGCGACGGCGATGGTGCAGCCAGTGGCCCTGGCCTATGTCGGCGACCTCACGCCTAAAGGGAAAGAAGGCTCCTACTCTGGCTATATCAATACTGCGTTTCTCGGCGGCGTCGCCGGCGGACCAATACTCGGCGGCGTCATTACAGATCTGTTCAACATGCAAGCAAGCTTCCTGACGCTTGGAGCGCTGAGCTTGTTTGCTTTTGTCTTGATGTTCTTTGGGTTGCCTGACACCCCGAGGCATACTTCCTCGGCGAAGGCGCTGGTCCCACCGTTACGAGAAGTGTTTTCCTGCCGTCCGCTCCTTGGAGTTGCTTGTTATCGCCTTGGGTATGCGTTCGCCAGTACGATCACCTGGGTATTCGTTCCGCTCTTGGCGGCGCGCCTGTTGCCGCTGAAAACCGCGCAGATCGGCGCGCTAATTTCTCTCAACGTGTTGGTCAGTGCAGTGCTTCAGGCTCCGTGTGGCCGGCTAGCGGACCGAATGAGCAAGGCAACCCTCGTTACCATTGGGGGAGTCATTAGCGCCGTGGCGTTCAGCGCGTTCCCTCTGGCCAGCAGCTTTTGGCAGTTACTCATTCTCAGTGTGATCACCGGCGCGGCGACTGGTATCGCCTTTCCGGCTCATACCGCTTTGGCGATGGAAAATGCTCGCGGCCTCGGCATGGGAATGGCAATGAGCTTATTGTTGACTGTTCATAGTCTGGGGATGACGGTCTGTCCCATCCTCTTCGGGTTCATTGCCGACTATTGGGGCATGAGTGGCGCCTTCTACGGCGGTGGTTTGCTATGCGCACTGACGACGGGCGCCTGTTATGTTCTCACCAGCACGCCGTCAGTGGAGCTTCAAGAGCTAAAAACAGGAGAGAGAGAATCAGCAGTAGCGGATTAGTCATGAATACGCCGCGTTCATTCCTGGTGAATGTTCATTTCAGTTGGACACTTGTGCGCTCCTCGCTCTGTCTCGACAGGCGGAACACGTGATTCTTTCCTTTCCGCCTGGCCGAGAGAACGGTTCGTGAGCTGACCAGATCAGGTGCTTGTCGTCTGCTGCAGGACAACGCACCGAGCACCATGGTGGCAGGTGAGGGGCATCTCATGATACGAGGAGGGCCTCTCCATAGCGGGAAACATGAACACCTTCGCTGACTTAGCGGTTCTGAGCGACAGTCTCCTCAGCGGGCTGCGCTTTCTCCGCTTCTCGTGGAGACGACATTGTGGGGATCCACACCCAGAACGTCGAACCTCGGCCTATCTTACTGTTGACAGAGATCTTGCCACCCAATACGTCTAACAATCGCTTCACGATGTACAGCCCCAGTCCCGTGCCTCCATACTGGCGAGTGGGTGCGCTATCAAGTTGCTGAAAGGGCTCAAAAATGACCCGCTGTGCTTCATGGGGAATTCCTATCCCAGTATCCTCCACCGTAATTTCCACTCCACCGTCACGAGCGGCTGCCACTATCGTCACCCTTCCCTGTGCGGTGAATTTCACCGCGTTGCCAATGAGATTCTTGAGCACGATCTTCAATTTTCCTGGATCAGTGTGCACCAACGGCAGCGGCTCATCCACCTGCCAGACAAACTCAAGGCCAGATTGCTCCCGCAGCCCCTGCGTGTCGTCCGTGATCTGGGTAAAAAGGTCTTGCACGTTGACCTCTTTAACCTCTACGGGCAACCGTCCTGCTTCTAATCGACTGACATCGAGCACAGCCGTGATAAGATCCAGGAGTTCATGCGCGTTGCGGTCGATGCGGTGCAAGACTTCGAGACGTTCTGCCTCGGGATAGTCTGGTCCCTCTTCCAGCAGGATAGAGATGTATCCCATGATAACGCTGAGGGGAGTACGGAGTTCATGCGACATGGTAGCCAAGAACTCTGATTTTGCTCGATTGGCGGCTTCAGCGGCCTCTTTTGCCTGCCGCAAGGCCTCCTCTGCGCGCTTTCGCTCCGTGATGTCCCGAGCGATACCTTGGATGCCAAGAGGTTGTCCTTCGCGGGTCATCAGTCGCGTGTGCAGCTCTAACGCTACCCGCTGTCCATCTTTCGTCAGGATTTCTAGCTCATAGGGTGGGGGGGTCTCACCCGCGAGTTGTCGAGCGGTCATCTGATTGGCCAGCTCGAGGTGCTCTGACACGACGACTTGGGAGATGTGCATCTGCAACGCTTCGGCCCGTGTGTAGCCGCTGAGCTGCTCCGCCGTTCGGTTAATCGACGTGAAATTGCCCTGCAAATCATGGGTGTAGATGATATCATTAGCATTCTCAAAGAGATCTCGATAGCGCGCCTCACTCTCCCGGAGCGCCGCTTCTCGCTCTCGATGATCCACATATAACCGTAAAAGATCCGCTACAGAGTCCAGGAGTTGTTGTTCTTCTGCCATAAACGGGTTGCTCGCAAGGTGGGGTAGCTGCATACGATAGCAAACCTCCAGCGTCCCGCAGGTCCCGCTGCTCGTCGTAAACGCTGCCTTTTGGTGCCACGGCGTGACCGCAAAGTGCGGTGTCGCACATTCCACATTGCCTACACGGAGGCGGATGATAATCTGTTCGGGGTATTGCCAGGCGGCAGGCAGCAGCGTCGTCAATTCACGGAGCGCCGCAGGTATGGGCTGCCGGGAATCTTGTAGCAGTCGTGCCGCTCGGTGGAGGGTCGTCAGTTCTTTCACACGCTCCTGCAGTGTGGCGGTGCGCTCCGCTACCCGTGCTTCCAGGGCGACGTTTGCCCGGCGCAGCCGTGCTGTGACTTGGCGCCAGACTGCGATCAGTACACTGAAAAGACACGCCACAGCACCAAAGATTCCGAGCCGCATGGGGTGGGTAATCGGCAGCATCACCACGTAGGTCGGCGGGAGCACAAATGAATGGAGAACGAACAGCGAACCGGCAGTAGCCACCAGTCCTGGCCCGAGCCCGCCATACGTCGCACTGACGCAGACTGCCACGAGAAAGAAAAGCCCAGGAATCGGAGCATAGAGGGGGCTGAGTGCCCATGTCGCGAGCAGAGCGAGAGCCGTGCTGCCAATTACCATGCCGTAGCGAGGCAAGAGGGCGCCCTTGTTGTCCAGTGCCTTTCCTGCCGAATCTCCCTGCGTTTCCCCGACATTATTCATGGTCTGAACCTCTATGGACTGGGTTGTGCATCAGGAGCGGCAGGCGAGGGACGTGGGCGAACACAATTAGTCAGCAGAAAGGACAGAAGAAAAGAGCGCGGCATGAGTGTTCTATGTGCAGATACCTCCCTATCATGTCAAGCGTGATGCCTATAGAATACGCCGCCCACGGCAGCGCTGTGGCCGACGCCAGAGGACGATGGCACTCTCCGTGCTCTGCGCGCAGGCAAAGCGGCGTCACAGCCGCCGCAGTCCAAAGAAGAGCAGACCACTCGCAAATTTATGCGACACGACACTCACCCAGAAATTGTCTGATTCCTATAGAGAAAAGCAGTGATAACATCGTCCCGCTAGGACCTGGTACCATCACGAGGATGTTGAACGGTAGCCTAAACGCCGTGCGTACCTGGCAGTTCTCAGCACGTTGATCCACCGACATCTGTGGGGTGTCGGTTTGCCCTTCATATAGCACCACCAGGTGCGCGGTCCGGGAGTTCCTTGCGGATACAGGCACCAGTGGCGCAGGAATACCTCGCGTTGCATGCCGATCTTCTCCAGCACGCGCGCTGAGGCTATGTTCTCGACGGCACACACCGCCCAAACCTGACGGATAGCAGGTTGTGCCAGCGCCCAGTCAGTCAAGGCGCGTACTGCCTCAGTGGCAATGCCCTGCCCCCAGTGGGCGCGCGCGATCACGTACCCAAGGTCGGCTTGATGGCCTCTCATCCGCAGTTCAGCCATGCCAAGCGGCAGACCGTCTGTCTTCCGGGTAATAATCCAGGAAAATGCCGTCTCTTGTTCCCACGCTCTGACACGGTGACGTGCGTAGTCACGAGTGGTTTCGATGGTTTGAGGTGGGGACCACTCTAAATACCTGGTGACTTCGGGATCGTGGGCGTATTCCGTGAAGATCGCCGTAACCTCATCTACGGTCGGAGGTTGCAAACGCAGACGGGGTGTTTCGACAATCGTTGGTGGCTTCAGCTTTCCGCTCCTCTGCCTTGTCTCTCTATCTCTATTTCGTCTCTCTGTCTCTGTCTCATCTCTCTGTCTCCTCCTCAAGTGTTTATCTCAGTCTTCCCGTCTCCTGCAGGCCGTTTGTTCAACCAGTCGAGCACGATACGATTGAACTCTTCAGGCTTCTCGATGTTCGCGAGGCAGCCAGTGTGCGGGATGACGATCCTTCTGGCGTCGGGAATCCCACGCTGGAGCATCTCCATGATGACCCGCAGATCGTGATTGACGGTGTCCCCAGTGACAATCAGGGTTGGCGTGCGAATGGTCGGTAACACACTCAACGCCGGAGGATCAAACGCTAAGAGCAGCGCCCCAAAGTCCACACCGTAGATGGGGAAATTGTCCGACAACATGCCTTCCAGGCGCTGGCGCGTGGCGGCGTTATCTTTCAGCCGGCGGCCGAGCGTCGGATCATTCATGTATAATTCAATCAGCCGGGGAGCGTTACCGGACTGCGCAAGGGCATGCCAGGTCTGTGCCCACGACGCAGTGGCCTTCGAGTAACGGAACCCGTGTAGCATCGGCGCTACCACCACAAGCCGGTCCACCATCTCAGGATGTTCGGGCGCAAAGTCTATGGCGACTCCTCCGCCCACGAGAGAACCCAGCAACACGGCTTTCTTAATGTGGAGAAAGGTGAGGAGGTGATGGAGGTCATCCACCAGAGAGAACGGCTCTCGTGGCGGCGTCGATTGACCCCAGCCGCGGAAATCATAGCGAATGACCTGATAGTGAGCGGCGAACGCTGTGACTTGGTCGTCCCACATGCGTCGGTCCAGAATGCCGTCGTTGAGCAAGACCAGTGCTGGCCCCGTGCCGTGAGTTTCATAGGATATATGTATGCCATTCACTGCCGCAATCCCTGACA
>CAZCWX010000409.1:0-3826 GCA_964502465.1 uncultured Enterobacteriaceae bacterium
GGCGTGCTGCATACCACCGGTGGCTATCTGGTCCATGTGTCTATGACTCACCAATATATCTTCGATTATCGACCGGGCGATATCTATTGGTGCACAGCCGACTGTGGCTGGGTAACCGGTCATAGCTATGTTATCTATGGGCCGCTTGCGAATAGAGCAACGACTGTCATGTTTGAAGGAGTGCCCAACTACCCAGATTTCGGCCGGTTTTGGCAGATCGTAGCGCAGCATAAGGTCAACATTATCTACACTGCGCCGACCGCGTTGCGCGCGCTGATGAAAGAAGGCGACTCCTGGCCATCAAAACATGACTTGTCCAATCTGCGCATCCTGGGGACGGTTGGCGAGCCGATCAAGAGTCCCGAGTGGCACTGGTACTTCCGTGTCATTGGCAAAGAGCGCTGCCCGATCGTGGACACGTGGTGGCAGACCGAGACTGGTGGCATTCTTATTACCCCACTGCCCGGCGCGATTAAGACCAAGCCAGGCTCTGCAACCTTGCCGTTCTTTGGCGTGCAGCCCTGTGTCGTCGATGAGCAGGGCAACGAAATCTCCGGCAACGGTGTTGCTGGTAACCTGTGTATCAAATTTCCCTGGCCAGGGATGATGCGAACGGTCTATGGCGATCACGAACGGTTCCGGCAGACGTACTTTACCCTGTATCCTGGCAAATATTTCACTGGTGATGGTTGTCGGAGGGACACAGACGGATACTACTGGATTACCGGCCGGGTAGATGATGTTATTAACGTCTCTGGTCATCGTCTTGGTACGGCGGAAGTGGAAGGTGCGCTAGGCAGACACCCTGCTGTGGCGGAGGCTGCGGTGGTTGGCATGCCCCATGACATCAAGGGGCAAGGGATCTATGCGTTTGTGACCCTCAAGACTGGCCAGCATCCCTCTCCAGGGTTGCACAAAGAACTGATTGAGACTGTGCGTCACGAGATCGGGCCACATGCGACGCCAGACAAGATCCAGTTTTCTGATGGGCTACCCAAGACGCGTAGTGGCAAAATTATGCGTCGCATCCTGCGGAAGATCGGTGAAGGTGCACTCGATCAACTTGGTGACACCTCGACTCTGGCTGATCCGGGCGTTGTCGATCAGTTAGTGGCGGGAAGGCAGTAGAAGAGCAGCGATCAGCTTCGGATGGTGTCAGCAGATGAAGAGGGGACAGAGTGGAAATGGAGAAAGGGGAAACAGAGAAAGAGTTTACGTTTTTCCGATGCCCGTTCCTTGTCCTGAAGGCTGATAGCTGATAGCTACAAATATGGCACTCCATCTTTACAATACGCTGACCAGCAAAGAAGAAGAGTTCGTTCCACTGACTCCGGGCAAAGTTGGCATGTACGTCTGCGGAGTCACGGTCTATGACCGCTCGCATATCGGGCATGCGCGTGCACTGGTGACGTTTGATGTCATTTATCGCTATCTACAGTTTCTCGGGTATGATGTCACTTTTGTCCGAAACTTCACCGATGTGGATGACAAGATCATCACCCGCGCGAACCAGCGCGGTATCACGGCGCAGGAACTCTCTGAACTCTATATCCGTGAGTTTGCGGAGGATATGCAGGCACTGCGCTGCTTGCCGCCAACCCACGAACCGCGTGCGACTCAGCATATTCCTGAAATGATTGCCCTCATCCAGGAATTGGAGGCAAAAGGGTTGGCGTACGCAGTGGACGGAGATGTCTACTTTGCAGTGGATCGTTTTCCTAGTTATGGCAAGCTGTCACGTCGTCGCCTTGCAGACATGATGGCGGGTGCTCGTATCGAGGTCGATGAACGCAAGCGCCACCCAATGGATTTCGCCTTATGGAAGGCCAGCAAACCAGGCGAGCCGTGGTGGGAGAGCCCATGGGGGCAAGGCCGGCCAGGCTGGCACATCGAGTGCTCAGCCATGGCGAGCAAGTATCTTGGCCAACCGTTCGATATTCATGGTGGTGGATCTGATCTGATTTTTCCGCACCACGAAAATGAGATTGCTCAATCCGAGGGAGCAAAGGGATGTGCGCTGGCGCGCTACTGGCTGCACAATGGCATGGTTACGGTTGAGCAGGAAAAAATGTCCAAGTCCTTAGGCAACTTCCTGACAATCAGTGAAGCGCTCGGCAGAGTGACTCCTGAAGTCTTACGTCTGGTCCTGCTTTCGACGCATTATCGTATGCCGCTGGATTTCTCCGAGCAGAAAATGGAGGACGCAGAGAAAGGACTGCTCCGTATCTATGAAACCCTCGCGCGGGTTGATGCCATCCTCCTCACCACTGCTGTACAGGAAGTGAGCAGAGACCAGGTTACTGCCGTCGATTCCGGCCTTCTCGCTCGCTTTCGTGAGGCTATGGATGACGACTTTAACACTGCCCGGACGCTCGGCGCCGTCTTCGAAAGCATTCGCGAGGTGAACCGTGCGTTGGACGCTGGACAACCAGCAGGCCTGGAGGTGACACGGAAAGATCTTGCAAAGATTGGTTCGGTACTCGGCATTATGAATGAAGAGCCGGCGCAGTTCCTGCAAGAGAGAAAAGAGCGTGGCCTGGCAGCGATGCACCTGACTCCTGAGGAAATTGAGCAATATATTGCCGAACGCGCCACAGCGCGGAAAGCACGAAACTTCAAACGAGCGGATGCGATTCGTGCTCAACTCGAGGAACATGGGGTCATTTTACAAGATACGCCGGCTGGTACGACATGGAGAATTGAGACGGGCAAAAAAACGAGCCTGTCCACATAATGGATAGGGGCTTTTTCGGAGACAGCCGGTTGTACCGCTCCCCCTTTCTTCCCAATATATCCCAGTCAACAACGAAAAATTTCCTCGCTTCTCACATCGGTCCTGAAAGTCCGATATCGATGCGGTAGCCCGATCGCGCCGATTAACGAACAGAAGCTGAAAAGTAAAAAGAAGAAAATCTCTTTGTTTTTCAAAGAGATAGTCAGAGAAGCAAGATGGTATCATATTTGCTTCCTGTACTAAAGGACAAGCTTTATGCGGGAGGGTAACAGTGAAGAAATGGACCATCGGGCTCACTCTGTGCTTCTGCCTGTCTAGCACGAGTGCCTTTGCAATAACTTTTAACTTCAAGGATCCATTGTTTAGCGCGGCATTCAATCAATCCTCTTTTTTAACTACCATTGATGGGATCGAAATTACCATTACCGCCATTGGTGAAGAGGCGACATTATGGTGGGACGAAGTAGATGGTTTCGGCATTCAGTCAACTTCGTATGAAAACGATGAAATTGAAGGCGACGAACGCTTCGAACTCAGATTTTCCACTCCGATCATTGTCTCATCGATTTTTTTCACTGATCTTTTTAACGAGCACGGTTACCTGGAAACGGGCTGGTATCAGTTAGGGAATACGGACCCGATAGCGGTTACGGCAGATCCAACGCAGCTCCTCGTATTCACTAACGGAGAGTTGACTTTAACCAGTATCCCTTCTTTCGTCATCGACGTGATTACTTTCTCGGCACCAGGACGTATTGGAGACCAGCACCATGAATTTTCCGTCGGAGGAATCGAAATCCAGCAAACTCCGGAACCGGGGACACTAGTTCTATTAGGGTCTGGTATGGCAGGTTTATTTGCCTGGAGACGCCGCAGGCAGATACTACAAGTCAAAGCCTAGAACGCGTTCCCGGGACTCTTGGACGATTGTGAGCAGCGGGGGGGCGAGATCATTTCGTCCCCCGCTGTTTTTTGGCGGTCTTGGCGATTCGGGGCCCGCCCCACAAACAATGACTGTACTCATGAGGGCTTGCTCTTTCACGGCTCCTGGCATACTTTTGTCACTCGAAAGTACGGGAGGGGAGGGAGTAC
>CAZCWX010000410.1:0-6835 GCA_964502465.1 uncultured Enterobacteriaceae bacterium
GTCGGCTCCAGCGAGCTGTTCCATCACCTCCTGTTTTGAGCGGTGCGAAATCCAGTCACTGACAATAGCGTCCACTTCGTCAAAGCGCTGAATTCTCGCCGCATTGGTCGCGAAGTGCGGATCGCTGATTAAATCTTCCCGCCCCATAATCTGGCAAAACGAGCGCCACTTGACTTCGTCAGCGACCAATAGCAAGACATAGCCGTCTTTCGCCTGATAGCAGTTGTACGGGGAGAATGCCCGTCCCGGTGCTGTGTTGCCAAAGCGACCCCAAATCCCGTGGCTGAGGTAACTGGACATCTGCGTAATCATGGGGCCAAGAGCGGCTTCGTAGAGAGAGGTTTCGACCAGAGTGCCCTCGCCTGTCCGGTCGCGCAGACGGAGCGCAGCAAGGATTCCGCTACACAAGTGAATCCCACCGAGAATATCGGTCATTGGGGGGCCAGCTTTCACCGGCGGACCGTCGGGAAAACCGGTCGAACTCATCACTCCCACCATCGCCTGAATCACTGGATCAAAGGCAGGATAGGAACTGTATGGCCCACTGAGTCCGAAACCCGTCCCGGTTGCATAAATGAGCCGGGGGTTCAGTTGTTGCAACACCTCGTAGCCAAGACCAAGATGATCCATCACCCCAACGGCGAAGTTTTCGACTACAATATCTGATCGTTTGACCAACTCCTTGAACAGTGCTTTTCCCCGTGGGGTTTTCAAATTGAGCGTGATGCCTTTTTTATTGGAATTGAGCATGATGAACGGGAAACTTTCCTTGGTCCCTCGTATCTGGTAGATCTTTCGTGCATTCTCCCCCCGGTGGGGTGGCTCGAGCTTGATCACTTCTGCTCCGAGAAACGCCAGCATTAACGTGGCGTATGGACCGTTGTAGATATGCGTCAGATCGAGCACCCGGATATCATCCAGCGCTTTGGCCATGTGTCCTCCCACAATTCGCATATAGCATATAGCTCGCTCGCTGCGCTCACTCTATAGCATATGGCCTCTGGCTTGCTCACTACGTTCGCTCTATGGCCTATAGTTTTTGCCATATGCCATAAGCTATAAGCTATAAGCTAGAATACGCTTAAGCCAGAAAAGGAGGTAAACCATGCTTGATCTCATTATTCGCGGAGGGCAGGTCGTGACTCCCCAGGCAGTCGGAGAGATGGATGTTGGTATCCAGGGAGAGAAAATTGTTGCCGTGGGGTGGCCAGGCACCTTAGCCGCCGATGCTGGCCGTGTCATTGATGCGCATGGCAAGATCGTCATTCCTGGTGGCATTGAGCCGCACGCTCATATCGGGATCCCAGTGCCTGAACATTGGACAGGGAATCCTGATGTGATGACCCAGCCGCCGGAAGCGGCCAGTCGCGCAGCCGCCTTTGGCGGTGTCACAACCATTGTCGATTTTGCCGGTGATCTGAGCCTCAAGGCGCTTGGTGGCAGCGAGCGCAGTTCGATCATGGAGGTGTTAGAGCGGAGACGCGAGGTCTTTCGCACCCACAGCTATACTGACTTTACCTTCCATTACATTTTGGCGGGCGAGGTGACGCCTGAGACCGTCAGCGAAATCGGCGAGGCGGTCCAAGAGGGAGTGGCCAGCTTCAAAATCTTTACCACCTTTCACCCGGTTCGTGTGCCGTATGGGCATTTATGGAGTATTTTTGCCGAGGTCGCCAAACATGGTGGCATCATGGCGGTGCACGCCGAAGAAGACGAGATCGTCCGCTACATGACCGAAAAACTCAAACGCGAGGGACGTGCCCAGGGATACAATTTGCACCTCGTGCATAACAACCTGTCCGAGGATCTTGCCTTCCGCAACATCATCCGCCTCGCCAAACACACCGGCGTGGGCATCTACTTCGTCCACACGACAGCGAAAGAAGGGGTGGCTGCTATTGCTGAAGCAAGGAGGGAGGGGTTCCCGGTCTATGGTGAAGCCTTGCACAATTATCTCCAGTTCACCTGTGAGGACTATAAGAAGCCTGGTGGCACAGCGATTCATACGTATCCAGCGATTAAGTTTGCCGACGATCGCGAGGCATTGACTGCCGGCTTGATGGACGGTCGCTTGGCCACGACTGCGACGGACGAGTACACTACCTATAAGGGACCGAAACTGTGGGGGGATATGATTGAGACTGTCTGTGGCGGGCACAATGGCATC
This sequence comes from uncultured Enterobacteriaceae bacterium, assembly GCA_964502465.1. Classification (GTDB taxonomy): domain Bacteria; phylum Desulfobacterota; class Binatia; order Bin18; family Bin18; genus CAZCWX01. The sequence goes on from CAZCWX010000410.1 coordinate 2,168, forward strand.
GAAACACGCCTGCCTGTTGCCTTCACCAAGTTTGTCGCCGAACGCAAGATGTCGTTGCAGCGCTTTGTCGATATCACTTCTACCAATGCTGCCAAGATTCTTGGACTGTACCCACAGAAGGGCGCAATTCAACCGGGCAGTGATGCGGACATCGTCCTGCTTGACCCCAATGTGAAGAAAACAATCTCGCTCGATGATCTCCATGCGGACTCAGACTACAGCATCTGGGAAGGGTTTCAGAGCGAAGGATGGCCAATAATGACGATCCTGCGAGGAAAGGTCATTGTCGAAAACGGCAAGTTGGTAGGCAGTTCGTCTGATGGGCGCTGGCTCAAGCGGCGGGTGTCGGGGGATGTGATCGCGCGGCCAGTGGTGTAAAAAGAAGCGTTCAGCTCCCAGTAGTCAGCCTGTGGCGAGGAAACCAGAGAAAGCAAAATTCTACGATCGACTTCGCTAGTGTCAGGACTTTCTCTGCAGTCCCTCTGTTTATACTGACTGCTAAGAACTGAGTGCGGACTGCGTACCCGGTAAGGAGGGTTGCCAATGATGCCATACGTCGCGCCCACCATGCTGGCGGTGACCACGACCGGTGCCTGGGCGAAACCTGGGTGGTATGACTGCCTAAGCGAAGCAGAACGGCAAGGGCGGTTCGGAACAGAAGATCTTGAAGAACTCTATAACGACTACGCCCTGCTCGCGATCAAAGACCAGGAAGACTGTGGCGTTGATATCGTAACTGATGGAGAAACCCGACGGTTTGGCTGGATCCAACGCCTGGCGAAGGCGCTGCCAGGCATTCGTCTGCGAGAAAAGAAGCGACTGTTGGGGCCGGTCGGGTTTGATTCCCTTGACACCTATATCCTCGAACGCCCACTGGCTGACCTCGATTCGCTCTGGGACTATGTTCGTGAGTACCAGTTCTTATGTGCCCATACGGATCGCCGGCCGAAAATCGGTCTGCCAGGACCATTCGCCATGACCACACAATTGGATTTCACCTCGGTCTACCGACACCGGATGCAGTGTGCCGAAGCCTTTGTGCCAGCGATCCGTCGCGACATTCGCCGCCTGGTGGCGGCTGGTTGTGATTACATCCAGATCGAGGAGGCGCTTACTCCAGGTGTTGTTGCTGACAATCGGACTGCAGGAGACATGGCACGCCTAGTCAACGCCTGTATCGAAGACATTAGTGGATGCACCTTTCTTTTGCATGTCTGTTTCGGATCGTTCACGCGCTTGCCCTATGCAAAACGCAGCTACCGGGGGATCTTTCCGACATTGCTCGAGGCGAAGGTCCACGGCTTCAGCATTGAATTCGGCTCTCGTGAGATGGCAGAAATCGAACTTGTTGGTGAATGGGATCGTGACCGCATCCTGTCTGCTGGTCTTATCGACATCAAGACGCACTATACCGAGACCCCAGAGGATCTGATTGAACGCCTCCGTATCTGTCTCAAGTATCGTGCGCCAGAGAAAATCGAGATTTCTAGTGACTGTGGTTTTACACGGGTACCCCGGTCCCTCGCGAAGAAAAAACTGCAAGCCGCCGCGGAGGCTGCACGACGCTTACGGCAAGAACTGACTGGCGTATCTGAGCCCTGATCTCTAGTTTTTTAGAGGCAATGATGGAGCATACCCCCGTTCAATCTCAAGGGCCAAATCGCTGGGACCCTCAACAATACCAACGGTTCGGCCGTGAGCGCTCTCAGCCCTTCTTTGACCTGCTGAGCCGAGTACCAGACGAAGGCGTGCGTTTCGTAGCCGACCTTGGCTGTGGTCCTGGTGATTTGACGAGCACCTTACTCACTCGTTGGCCTGAAGCCATTATTTGGGGAGTCGATAATTCGCCGGAGATGCTTGCGACTGCCGCTACGCTTCCTGCTCATCCACAGCTCCGCTTTCTTCAGGCGAACCTAGCAACGTGGCAGCCTGACCAGCCGCTCGATCGCATCATCTCGAATGCTGCGATACAGTGGGTCCCTGACCATATGACTCTGCTCAAATGGTTAGTGAGTCTGCTGGCACCGCGCGGTGTCCTGGCGGTACAGATGCCCGACAATTTTGCTGAGCCTGCCCATCGCCTCTTAACTGAGGTCGTGGCTCAGGACCCGTGGAGCACGATACTCGGCGCTTGGGCAGAGCGATACTTTGTCGAGAGTCCAACCTGGTATGTAGCAGTGTTATCTGGTCTGGGGTTAGAAGTAGACCTGTGGGAAACGATTTATTACCATGTGCTCGCAGGAGCGGACGCCGTTCTGGAATGGATGAAAGGGACCGCATTGCGGCCGGTATTCACGCGACTGAATACAAGCCAGCAGGAACAGTTCTTGTCTGTGTATGGAGCGACATTGCGCACAGCATATCCTGCTAACCAGTATGGAACGCTCTTCCCGTTCCGACGACTATTCTTCGTCGCACGGTTGAGAGAGAAAGAGAACAATCTAACTGGCAAGGGGGGCGTATGAGCGTGGAATCTCTGAGTCGTAGACAATCTGGTGTTGAGCACTCACGCAGAAGAGTGCTGGGGCGACTCATCCCAGCCGAGGGGCACGATGGCGTATTTACTCAATCGTGGTTTCCGCTCTGCTTATCGAGTGACGTTGCCGTGGGGCACGTTATCGGGGTGGACTTTCTTGATGGGCGGGTCATTGTCTTCCGCGGGACAAGCGGCACTGCGCAGGTATTAAGTGCCTATTGCCCTCACCTGGGAGCGGATCTTTCCGTGGGTGATGTGCAAGGGGATACTGTGCGCTGCGCCTTTCATCACTGGCAATACAACCAGGACGGGATATGTGTGAAGACGGGGGTTGGTGATCCACCACCTCCAGGCGCATGCCTGTTCAAATTCCCCACGGCCGAGCAACACGGGCTCATCTGGGCATTTAACGGTGAAGCCCCTTTATTCAACATCCCCGACTTTCCCTATCCTGCAGAAGAACTGGTGACCAAGGTCGAAGCGTACGAGCAGCTCTTGCCTATCGATCCATGGGTGATTTGTTGCAATACCCCGGATATCCAGCATATCAAGGCGCTGCACGGTATCACTTTCGATCAGCACGACCCAGATGAAGAGATCGAATGGACTGACCACTCGATGCTGTATGACTTCAAGGGACGGCATGCTAACGGCGAGCCGATCGAGTACCGTGTTGGCATTTTTGGGACCAGCATTTTCTACCAAAGCAGTGTGATCAACGGCCGCTGGTTTGGTTTCATTGCGCCTTTTGCACTCCCGCGACCAGGGCAGACCAAGACATTTTTGATTATAGCCGCTCGTAAAGCCGATGGAGACACGGCTTCGACCGAGGCCTTTCTCCATACCGTGATGGAGTTGGAGAAGAAGGTGATCAGTGAGGATGTGCCGATCATGCAGACGATTCACTTCAAGCCGGGAGTACTGACAAAAAGTGATAAGGCGTTGGGAAAATTCTTGCAATACCTGCGCGTCTTTCCCCGTGCCCATCCCTCAGCGGAGTTTATCTCTTAAGGGAGAAACGATAGAAGGCGCGGGCGTTTTACCTGCAGCGGTTTGTATTCCGGTGTGAGCATATCCTGTCGTAGCGACCGAGGACCGTTGTGTCAGATGGTACTTGAGGGTCAGATGAGCAGGGTGGCCGCTCGCGCGGAAGAACTCGACCCACGCCGAAGTATCGACGAGAATCACCTTTCTTCCATCCGATCTGTTCGCATCTGCTCGAGGTTGCCTTCCCAACCTCTGTCAAGGAGAACTGATAGGGAGTGCTGCTCTCATTGGGACACTGCCGCGTTTTCAAGAGGTAACTTCAGAAGGTGTGGAAACGTGAGCCAGGCGGCGTATCCTCTTGGGTGATAATAACCCCCGGGTGCGACCCGGGCAGCGAAGGAGGAACCGTCATGCAGAAGCCGACCACACCAGAACCAAAGGCAAGCAGGACCTGGGAGCGATTAGAAGAGTTTATCCGGGAGCATGTCCAACGCTTCATCCAAGCCCTCCTTAAAGAAGAAGTCACGGAGTTGTTGGGGCGAACGAAATCGGTGCGACGAGAGGCCGTCGATGCAGAGCCGGGGTATCGCAATGGGTATGGCAAGCCCCGACGTCTGACGTTGACCAGCGGGACTATCACTGTGCGCCGGCCACGGGTCCGTGACCTCAACGAACGGTTTGTCAGTCGGGTGTTGCCGCTGTTCAAGCGCCAGACCAAGGAGGTGGGCGAACTGCTCCCCCAACTCTATCTCCACGGGTTAGCCTTGGGGGATTTTGAGTCGGCATTACGTGGCCTGTTAGGAGAAGGTGCGCCGTTGTCTCCAGCCTCGCTATTGTGGCTGAAGACCCAGTGGCAGTTAGAATATGAGACCTGGAAGAAGCGCCGGCTGGACGACTTGAACGTGGTCTACCTCTGGGCCGATGGGCTGTATGTCAAAGCGGGCCTGGAAGATACCAAGGCGGCACTCTTGGTGATGATCGGCGTCCTTACCAACGGCCAGAAGGTCGTCTTAGCGGTCGAGAGTGGACAACGAGAGTCCAAGGAGTCCTGGGGGATGATCTTACGAGATCTACGCAAGCGTGGCATCAAGCCCTGGGGTGCACGATCGCCGATGGGCATCTCGGCTTATGGGCGGCGCTCGGGGAACAGTATCCAGCACTGGCGGAGCAACGGTGCTGGAATCACCGCAGTATCAACGTGCTTG
>CAZCWX010000411.1:0-7866 GCA_964502465.1 uncultured Enterobacteriaceae bacterium
GTTCATAAGCCCAGCCTGGTGCCGCTGTTCCTTTGCCCGTGCCTTTTGCTGGACGGTCTCTGCCATCTGCTTCGCCCACTCGGCAAGGGGCTGGGTCGTCTCCATGAGCATTCTCCTTTTTTCTTGCCAAGCAAAAACAACTGCATGTAGTCAGCGAATACGTAGGGAGGATGTAGCAGTTTCTGGTCTCCCCCTGAGAGAGCAGGCTTAGAAGCGGGCGAGCTTTTCTTTCCAGAGCGTCTCTAGCTCCTGACTTTCGAGGTCTGAGAGTGCCTGGAGGCGAGGATGAGGATCCAATAAGGTGCCAGCAGTTGGATGAACATATCGGCGGAGCTTCTCTGAAAAAAACACCAAGGCACCGGCTGCCAAAAGCTGTCGGGAAGAGAAATAATAACCGGATTCTGTACGATAGGCTTTCACCGTGGCTATCTCCTTCTCCGCCTGTGTGGCGGACGTATGAGGCTGAGAGGCGTGGACAAAAGGGTCGCGGCGCATCGACACCCAACCTGGTGGCAGTCCTCCTCGCTTATCTCGGGATAGACTCGAGCGGAGGGAACGTCGCACTGCAGCAAGATGGTCCGTGGTGAGAGGGAGTAATTCTGCTAAAATGCGTGCCCCTATCCTTCGCACTATCCGCTCGTCCGCTGCAAAACTCGAGCGGTGAACCCGGGGGAGTTGAACAGCTTTCGGATATATAAACATATGAATCTACTGCGTTATCCGTTGGGTGCGCGTGCGTGGAGCTTCTATTGGCGCTCGCGTTTTACGGTTTGTGGAGGAAGAACGCTTGGGGGAGGCCCGTTTGCTCCTCGCGCCATCCACTCCCTGAACCCTTGCTCGCAGGCTCTCGGCTGTCGCTTCCCCAAGGGGAACATCAGACCAGGATGGCAGCTGAGCGATCAGTGCCGGAGCCAGCGCAGCCCCTAAGGTGAGCAACGGAGAAAAACCCGCCACTGCCGCCATCGCGCTGAGTGCCCCCACTCGCTTCCAGTCGATTGCGGGTCCCGGCGTATCGCGTGCAGTGAGCTGCTGCAATGTCTGGAGAACACGAGCGCAATCGCCGGTCGGCGCGGTCTTCCCATTCTCCCAACGGTTGACTGTGGCAAAGCTCACGCCGAGAATGCGGGCAAAGGCTTCTTGAGTCAGGTGCAGTCGCTCACGCAACGCTTTAATTGCTTTTGGGGTCATAGAGGGTCTCTCATACAGGCATTGTCACACGTTCAGACACCGAGGGCAGTAAGGGCCTCCGCACCTCTGTGGCCAGTCCTAACCGTTCCAGTCCGATGATGACCAACCAACCCAAGTCCGGCTGTGCAGCTGTCCAGCCGAACCGCGCTGAGCCTGGTCGCGCGTGATGGTTATGGTGCCAGTTCTCTCCCTGAAAACAGTGCCAAAACGCAAGCCAGGGCACGTTCCGGCTAGAATCTTCCCCGGGTGGGGTCCCTGGACGTAAATGGCAAACACTATTGACAAAACATTGGCCATGGAGCGCAAAGACTAAACGAATAGCACCCAGCCAGAAGAATGCCGCAACGCCGAATGCAAGACCGCTCAAGAACGAGACCGCAAGTAATAGGATTTGCAGATATGACCAGACCCGGTACGCAGGAGTATTAAGGTCTGGGCAGAAGCGCGCAGGTGCTGCGCCCCCAGCTTGCCACAGCCAGCGTAAATGGGCCCACCAGAATCCCCCCACTCGAGGACTAGAGACATCCTGCGGGGTATCGGCCGTGGCGTGATGCAGACGGTGATTCGCCGTCCACGTAATCGGAGCTCCCGATCCATTGTACATAGCAAAAAAAGTGAGAATTCCCTGGACGGCTGGGTGCAGCCGTAGCGCACGGTGGGCGAGAGCACGATGATAGCAGACGGTCGTGCCCAAGCCACCCATCCAGGTCAACGCGCCTGCGGTGAGGAAAAGCGGCCATCCTGGCAGCGGATAGAGGACCAGCCCCACGGCTGCGGTTATATGGATCAGTACGATCCACAGAAAGGTCATTTGCTGACCGGCAGCCGGACGCCACCAGGGCCAGGTCCACGGCGGGGTAACAACAAAAGAAGGGGCACCAGCAAGGGTCGGCATGCGAAAAAGGTCTCCTTTGCGTATTCAGCGGGGCGGCGCACAAGGCCAGCACCGCACCTTCTTGCGGCTCTCAGGTTCGTATCAGCACGAGTAAGTGCTCAAGAGAGACGAAGGGGATCTACTCAATAGTTTATATAACTTATTCTATAACAACTTATATAACAATAAAAACTGCAGAACAAGCTACCCCTGTCAGTCTCCTCAGTTTCCGCTGCTTCCGACGCCCGTTTGATCGCTCAGTGAGGATCAGAAAAACCCATCTCGCAGTACCTCATCCGTGGGGGAGAAAAGTTGTCCCTATCCGCAGACTTTTCGCAACATCGCGAGGAGACGGACATTTTCCTCACGTGTCCGCACCGCGATGCGGAAAAATTGTTTTCCTAATCCATGGAAATTATGACAGGAACGGATCAATATATTCTCTGTGGCCAGCCGTTGGACAAGGAGAGGAGCGCTGAGCGCTCCTTTGGCAAAGCGGACAAGCAGAAAATTCGCCTGCGAGGGGAACGGTTGTAACCCTGCTACGGCTGCTACTTGCTCAAACAGCCACGCACGTTCGCGGACGAGGAATTCCCTACTGCGCTGGACAAACTGCGGATCCTGCACACAGGCAACGGCAACTTCCTGAGCGACAGTGTTGACTGACCAGGGCTCGAGTTGCGCCCGCAGCCGCTTTATGACTTGTGGCCGTGCAATCACGTACCCAGCCCGGAGACCCGGCAGGGCAAAGAACTTGGTCAAGGAGCGCAACACAATGACATGTGGATTGTGGGCGGCAATCTGCTTGAATGATTCTTCCTCCACCCAGTCGATAAAAGCTTCATCTATTATCAGCTTGGTATGGGTGCGCTGACAGAGCTGGACGAGGGCTTCTGTTTGCACGCGTGGCACCAATGCTCCGGTCGGGCTGTTGGGATTCGTCAGCACGACAACGTCATAATTTTTCATGAGCGCGAGGCTGAGTCGCTCAAGCAGCAGGACGAAACGGGGCGGGCGCAGCAAAAAATGTTCGACCTGGGCTCCGCTCAGGCGAAATGCCGCCTGATGTTCGCTGAAAAGCGGTGCGATCAACAGCACTCGTTGAGCAGCCAGCGTCCGAGCAAGGAGGGAGATCAGTTGGGTTGAGCCATTCCCTACCAGAACCGCCTCTGGGTTCAGACAGTGATACTCCGCAAGTGTGGTTGTGAGCGTCTCAGCGTACGGTTCTGGATAATGGACAATCCGTGATAGCGCCTGACGGTACGCACTCTCGGCTTGCGGAGGCCAGCCAAGTGGATTGATGCTGGCACTGAAATCGAGCACGCTCTCCGGAGCGATGCCACGGGCACGGGCAAAAGCGTGGACATTCCCACCGTGGGGAGGGAGTCTCGAGTTTCGCGGCCAGAGCCCAGAGTCCGAAGTACGGAATTGGCCTTTGGCTTGTGGCCTTTTGCCTTTGCGTTTCTCCACTAGCACACTCTCCCTAAGAGACAAGCCATAAGCGCCAGTACACTCGCAGTATCGAGCAACACCAGACTGCGAGAAATCTGGCCAAGGTGCAGGGGTTGCTGCGTTTCGCCCAGAGTGGGTTTCTCTACGATTTCCCCAAAGTAACGGCTGGGTCCTCCCAGTTGTACCCCCAGGGTGCCGGCTAAAGCGGCTTCGGGATAGCCGGCGTTCGGGCTCGCGTGCTTATGCCCATCACGCCAGACAATGCGCCAGGCTGCAGCTCCATCATAGGGGTGTCCGAGACCTCTGAGCATCCAGGCAGCACCAACGAGGGCAAGAGCAGTCAACCGGGCGGGAATCAAGTTGACAAGATCATCCAGGCGTGCGGCTGCTTTCCCAAAATATTCATACCGTTCGGTGTGATACCCGAGCATCGAGTCTAGGGTGTTGATTGCTTTATAGGTCAACGCCAAAGGGACCCCACCCACAGCAAGGTAGAACAGTGGAGCGATAATGCCATCCGAGCTGTTCTCCGCTACTGATTCGAGTGTTCCGCGGACCACTTCTGTTTCAGAAAGGTTCTCGGTTTCACGGCTCACCAAGCGTGCAAGCCTGAGGCGTGCCCGGTTCAGATCCCCTGCAGAGAGGGGCTGCAAGACCGCTTGTGCATGTTCCTTGAGACTGCGTCGAGCAAGACACAGTGACCCTAAGAAGACGGCAATTCCTTGCCCGAGCCACCAGGACAGCCCGGTGGATACGTGTAGGACAAGCACAGTGAGCAGATAGGTCAAGAACACAATAACCACCACGAGCCCGAGCCCGAGGAAGATTTCTTGACCAGGTGAAGCCGGGCCTCGGCGTAACCATCCCTCCCCTTTTTCAATTGCCTGACCAATGAGTCGTATGGGATGTAGTAGCCAGGGAGGATCGCCAATCAGCGCATCAGTCACAAAGGCGAAGAGCACGAGAGCCGCATGTTCCATTGATGCAGTTTCCCTCTCAGCGAGGGAAGAGACATATCACAGCGGTTGAGCTTCCTGGGCTCGGCGAATCCCTTTCGCAACCGCCTCAGACACTGCTTGCCCAAACAGTTCACCGAGCCGAGTGTGTTTCCCGCAATATGCATACGCAGGAGCCCCCAAAGGGCAGGCAACTGCGACACAATCTGTGCCCGTACCAGTCGCCAATGCATCGGATATCGTACTCTTCACCGTAGCAGCGTACAGAGCGCGAACTTTCGCCTCGGTTATCACTGCTACCGCTTCTACCAACGCCGCATCGGCGATCGGTTGGTTGACGACGAGAATGAGATTGATCGTGCCAGGCTGTTCCTCGTATGTTGCTGGATCACCAACAGCCAAGGCGTTGCTCAATCCAACAGTGGCAAAGCACTCGATCAGGATGGCATCGTATTGACTGACACGACGGACCAGCCGCTCCAGCTTCACCCCGGTCATCAAACCCACGACTGGAGCATGAACATTCAGCTGTTGCGCCAGGGAATGAAGGAAGACCCCTGGTTCGTGTGCAGGGTATGCCTCGGTTTGCACCTGATGGTTGAGGATTGTGCGCGCCTCGGTGAAGCCGCCATGTAACGGCGCCCAGCTCAATACGCGATACGGTGTAGGAAAAGCGACAATGAGCGTACGATCACGGATGGTGGTAGCCCAGGAGATCAAATCTCTTGGGTTTGTTGGGTTCATTGAGTCGCTTGAGTCCATTGAGCGTATTGAGTTCATTGAGTCGCTTGAGTCTCGGATGAGAAGACTTCCTCCTACTGCCCTTATCTTTTCTTGAGACTCTATGGACGCTAGAGACCCCAGAGACTCTTATCCTCTGCCTTCATTACTCAGGCTTTTCCGCAACTCCGGCTTCATTGAATGTCGCCATTTCGTTCAACAGTCGCACAGCTGACTCCATGAGTCCCATTCCCAAGGCGGCGCCAGTTCCTTCCCCTAATCGCATGCCCAGATGCAAAAGCGGCTTCACCTGAAGGGCATCAAGCACCCGGCGATGTCCTTGCTCGGCTGACAGATGAGCAAAAAGGAGGCGATCCTTTACTGCAGGGTGAAGAGCACACGCAGCCCAGGCGCCAGCAGTGGCAATGAACCCATCAACCATGACAGGCACGGAGAGTGCCGCACCAGCCAGACAGACACCGGTAATGCTGGCAATTTCAAACCCCCCTACACCGGCAAGCACGCCAACGGGGTCGGCGGGATCGGGTCGGTGACAAGATAAACTCTGACGCACGATCGCGATTTTCTTTCGCCTTGTCGCACTGTCGATACCAGTTCCAGCACCGGTCAATTCCTCAGGAGGAATTCCGCTGAACGCCGACAACATCGCAGCCGCAGCCGTGGTGTTGCCGATTCCCATCTCACCAACCCCGAGCAACTGCGCCCCGGCGCGGACTGCCTCCTCAGTCACGGCGATACCGGTTTCGATCGCCTGCAGCGCCTCTGCGCGGGTCATCGCCGGTCCGCGAGCGAAGTTGGCAGTACCGTGTTTGATCTTTCGTTGGATGAGGCCTGGCAAGTGAGAAGCGAAATCATAGTCCACTCCCACATCGACCACTTTCACGGTGATCCCAAGCTGACGAGCGAGGACGGTGATGGCCGCACCGCCGTGCAGGAAATTCTGTACCATCTGGGCGGTCACTTCTTTTGGGTAGGCACTCACTCCTTCAGCACTGACCCCATGGTCCGCACAGAAGACGAACAACACTTTGCTCTCAACCATGGGCCGTTCCTGACCGGTCATGAGTGCGCAGTGGAGCGCAAGCTCCTCTAAGCGCCCCAGGCTGCCCTGCGGTTTGGTCAAGTGGTCGAGGCGGGACTGTACGCGATGCGCGAGCTGGTGATCGATTGGCTGAATCCTCTCCAGGGTCTGCTCAAGCAGCCCCATGGTTTATCCTTTCACTTTTAGTGGTAAGCCGGCGGCCATAAACACGACTTCCTTGCACGCTTTCGCCAAGTGTTGGTTCACTGCACCAAGGAGGTCACGGTATTCGCGGCCCACAGGCGAGTCTGGGACCAATCCCAGACCAACTTCATTGCTGACCACAAGGAAGTGAAAAGGGAAAAGCGGGATTTCTTCTATCAACTCAGCAACCTGGTTTTCCAACGCTTCTTTCTGGTTGCTCAGCAAAGCGTTTGACACCCACAGCGTCACGCAATCGAGCACCACTGCGCCAATGGTGTCATCGAGTTCTTTCAGCCGCCAGACGACTTCAAGTGGTTCTTCAATGGTTTCCCATCGTCGGCTGCGCCGCCGAGCCCGGTGGCGAGAAATACGCTTTCTCATTTCCTCGTCTTTGGCCTCTGCGGTTGCCAGGTACACGAGCCTGCCGTCCCACTCCTGCGCTCGTTGCAGTGCATAGGCACTCTTCCCGGCACGCGCACCGCCGAGCACAAGGACACTCTCTCTGGCTGGTTGTGTACGTGGCATACGACCTCCTTCTCCAGGGAACTCCCCATATCGGGGGGCTCTACAATTGACAAGAGGGGCACGCAAAGGAGCAAGGGATGAAGGAGGAGGAGCTGGAAGGGGGCTAACGCGCTTGCACGCGCTGACTGAATCCAGTAAGCGCAGAGCATGGCACGCAAGAAGGGAACGGAAAAGGGTCTGAAACATGCGCTACGGGAAGAGTCGATCCTGCAGGCTGCAGCCGCCTGTTTCGGCGAGCAAGGGTACCGTGCGACAACCCTCGAGGCCGTAGCGGAACGTCTCGGCATTTCGCGCGTCACATTGTACCGCTACTGTCCCAGCAAAGAAGAGTTGCTCATCCGTGTTTTTGAACGTTCCATCGCCATTTTCCAGCGTGGGCTCAAACAGATTTGCACACAAGACATCCCTCCAGAAGAAAAACTCCGCCAAATCATCCACCATCAGGTCCGCTTGATGGCCGATCATCGGAATTTTCTCTCGGTTTTTTTCAGCGAAGAGGGGAACCTCCCAGCCGACATGGCGCGGCGGGCGCGGACTGAACGCCGCGCCTATAGTGCCCTGATTGAAGGGGTGATCCGTGAAGGCATCGAGGGCGGACGACTGGCTCCCTTGTCACCGAAACTGCTGACGTTCGCTTTGCTTGGTATGTGCAACTGGCTCTATCAATGGTACCAACCCGAAGGGGCGCTTTCTGCCGATGAAGTCGCGCGGATTTTCGTCAGGCTGGTTGAACACGGCTATCTGCACGACGACCCGCAGCAGGAAGTGCTTCAACGTCTGCAACGAGTGGAAATAGAACTCGCTGAGTTGCGTGGACTCTTGCAAACCTCAAACCTCAAGCCTCAAGCCCCAAGTCCTATGGCATGATCCCATGTCGCGTTTTTGCTCCGAGCGGCGCGGTATTT
>CAZCWX010000412.1:0-8671 GCA_964502465.1 uncultured Enterobacteriaceae bacterium
GCCGCGCCAGCGGCGAAGTCGAAGAGCACGCTGGGCACGAGTCTGCTGGTCTTCGACTTCGCTGCGCTCCGCTCAGGCCGAACGGAGACGGAATCAACCGCGAGTGAGGAAGTGTACGAATCTCGTGTGGTTCGATTTAGCAGGGTGCGTTGTAAGGTGGCGCGTTCCTCTTCAGTGGTTAGAGATGATAACTGCGCCAGCCAGGTAGGCGCATCCTGCGCCAGCACCGCTACTACTTCCGCGCTGCCTGGTGCACGCCCCAGACGGCTCAACGCTTCCAATACGGGCAGATAGGCCTCACCGGAGCCGTATTGTTCCACACATTGTCCATGGCCAATCCAGAACTCGCGTTGGTGCCCGTGTTCGTGTCTGTACCTGGAGGCAAGACGAGCCAGAAACGCTTCGACCACGCTAGTCTTCCCGATCCCCGGTTCACCAGTGATAAACACTACCTGCCGCTCGCCAGCGAGGGCTTTATCTAAGCAGCGCTGGAGTTGTGTCAGTTCAGCCTCACGACCGACCAGATTAGGGGTTGGGGGTTGGAGGCTGGGTACTGGGTGTTGAGGGTTGGGGGCTGGAGCGGGTGGACCTGGAACGCGAGACGCGAGACTGTCCTTGTCTACTGACTGCTACATGCTGACTGCTGACTCCTGGCAGTACGGAAAGTGGGGAGGAGATCACTTGTTGTCCCTTGTTTTTCGCGAAGATGCAGGCTGGCTCCTCTGTTCCGTCATGCGGAAACAAGAGAACGTCGGTGCCGGGTCCCTTGGTAGAGGGTTATAGTAGTTTCGTCATCAGGTAGCGGTCGTGGTCGACAAATCCCACCTTCCGGTACAAAGCGTGCGCGTTCGTGTTGTCTCGCTCGACTTCAAGATGCAGGGCGCGGACGCCGAATGCACGGCACGCTTCTTCCGCAAAGGCCAGCGCGACCGTGCCGATGCCCTTCCCACGATGACTTTGCCGAACATAGACTTCATCAATGAATGCGTCATAGCCGCCGTACTCAAAACTGAACCCCAACGTCACAATGAGATAGCCGACGGCTTCTCCATCAGAGAGAATCACCCAGAGCCTGCCCAACGATTCTGTTTCAAGGAATGCGACCAACACGCGACGCCTTGTCTGTTCCTCGAATGGGAGATGGTCGAAGGCGCAGTATTCTCTCATGAATTGAACGAGTATTTCGGTATCCGTCGACTCGGCGATTTTGAAGCTTGTTTCCATGGTGAAACCCTCCTTGATGGATGAGCAAACACTCAGTGTGGCGGTATCAGCGCCTTGTTATGCTGACGAGGAACAATTGTGTTGTCTCAGTTCCTGCGCAAAGTAGGCGGCCAGTTCTTCCAGGGACGCGAAGTGGATCGTGCGGCCGGAGACCAAATGTTCGACCCGGCCAGCACCATAGACCACCCCGCCTCCGAGTTGAGCACGAAATTGCACTACGAACGCCCACTGCGGTGAGAGCAGCGCGTCGGCACTTGCGTGGGCTGTATGGGTTGACGATTGCGTTTTTCTCGTGTGTTTGCGCTTGTCTGCCATAGCAGTAGCGTACCACTCTGTATGGTGGAGGACGAGACGCAACTGGTTGAGAAACGGTAGAGTTTCGGTTGGGTTTCGGTAGAATTTGGCGAGCAGTGTGATAGAAAAGCTCCTGCAGAGGTATAGAAGTCACGTGAAGCTGATCGAACATATTGTCTTCCCTCCATTTCGACTTGATCCGGCCAATGAACAGTTGTGGCGGGAGCAGGATTTTGCACTCTGGCTATCTGGCGGCATGACGTTGCACGGTTGGGCGTTAGTAGAAGAAGGATACGAGCGCGAGGGGATCGCCGAGCTTCAGCGGGGTATTCACGATTGGCAGGCTACCGGCGCAGAAATCTGGCTGCCGCTCATGCGCACCATATTAGCTGAGGCGCACGGGAAAGCTGGCCAACCACAAGATGGCCTGGCGGTGATCGAAGAGGCGCTCGCTGTCCACCCGAGCAAGTGGGGAGGTCTGGTACGAGGCGGAGCTGTATCGGCTGAAAGGCGAGATCACGCTCCACCAGTGGAAAGTTGAAAGTCAAAAGTCGAAAAGCAAAAAGCAAACTCCGTAACACTCAGCACCCAACACCCAGCACCGATGAGGCAGAGGCATGTTTTCTCAGAAGCTGTTGAAAAATTCCTTAGAGCGTGTCTAAAAGTCGGGCTTCGTGCTTCGACAGGCTCAGCACGAACGGCAAATCCTCAACGATTTCCATACCTACCCCGTTCGCCCTGAGCTTGTCGAAGGGTGAACGCGGAGTTTTTCAACACCCTCTCAAGGCGATTGACATCGCACGACAGCAACAGGCGAAGTCAATGGAGCTGCGCGCCGTGATGAGCCTGAGCCGACTGTGGCAACAACAAGGCAAGAAAAAGGAAGCCCGTCAGCTACTGGCGGAGATCTACGGTTGGTTTACCGAGGGGTTTGACATGGCCGACCTGCGCGACGCTAAAGCGCTGCTTGGCGCGTGGGCGTGAAAAACCGAGGGAGTCTCGGAGAACTGCGGTAGGGACTTCTACCATGGCGAAGGGGGTAATGGCGGTTGATTTTTGGTGATGTCTTCCAAGATGTCCAGGTACTCGTCATCTGGTTTGGGAATCGTACGGAGGAGGTGGACAAGATCAGCAACAGTGCGAACCACTGGGCGGGCCGGGACAATCTGACAGATCGGCTCGCCCCCACGTTCGACGATGAACTCCTCACCACGATACTGCACCCGGTTGAGCAAGTCGGAGAAGGTGCGAGCGGCTTGTGTAGCAGAAATGTGGGTTTTCATAAAATCTGATTATCATATGACTGCCTGTACCGCCACTCTGTAGCGCCCTGGTCAAATGGCCCTCACCCTGACCCTTTCCCGCTTAACGCGGGAGAGGGAGAAATCGATTTCATACGATCGGATCATACGGAAACACATCGGTCGTTACATCGAGTTTGTAGAACGAGCCTTTGAACGCCTGGGGGATGACGGCCGCTACTTTCTCTGGCGTCCAGCCTTCCATGTCTGCCACTTGACGAATCGGCCGAGGCTGGGAGAAGAGGATGATCTCTTTGGCGCGCACACCAAAGATCTGACCAGAGATCTCCTGGGCTGCGTCGCTGGCCAGAAATGTCACCAACGGTGCGATCATTCCCGGATCCATTTTCTTGAGTTTCTCTACCCGTGCCTTCTGTGCTTCAGTCTCGGTAGGAATGGTACCGATCATGCGGGTCCAGGCAAACGGGGCAATACAGTTGGCAGTCGCGCCGTAGCGTCCCAGATCCAACGCAGTGGCCTTGGTTAGCCCTACGATTCCCATTTTGGCCGCAGCATAGTTTACCTGACCATAGTTCCCAATCAGTCCCGACGTCGAAGTAATGTTAATAATGCGGCCACTTTTCTGCTGGCGCATATACGGTGCTGCCGCCCGTGTGCACGCGAACGAGCCTTTGAGGTGGACATTGATCACCGCGTCCCATTCTTCTTCGCTCATATTGAAGATCATGCGGTCACGTAGAATACCGGCATTGTTCACAACGATGTCGATGCGGCCGAATTTTTCCAGGGCGGTACCGATGATCTTTTCGCCCCCAGCCAGGCTCGCCACTGAATCATAATTCGAGACCGCTGAGCCCCCAGCCGCAGTAATTTCAGCAACCACCTTGTCAGCGGGTGTTGTATCGTGTCCCTCACCAGTAGAGGTCCCACCAATGTCATTGACCACCACCTTCGCCCCTTCTTGAGCCAATGACAGTGCGATCCCGCGACCAATACCCCCGCCCGCACCAGTCACCACTGCAACTTTGTCCTTGAGCATCATGGATCATTCCTCCTATGAGAGCGATCAGCCATCAGCAAGGCAAGGAAAAACTGAGAGCTATTTCGTATCCCTCTTTGTTTTTTCGCTGAAAGCTGATCGCTGAG
Organism: uncultured Enterobacteriaceae bacterium; assembly: GCA_964502465.1. Taxonomy (GTDB): domain Bacteria; phylum Desulfobacterota; class Binatia; order Bin18; family Bin18; genus CAZCWX01. The sequence continues at coordinate 3,927 of CAZCWX010000412.1, forward strand.
AGTTACGGCTGTCCCAGAATCGCCACGCACGACACCGCGCCTGGTCCACCCACATTGTGCACTAAACCAATCTTGGGATCTTTCACCTGACGCGGGCCCCCTTGCCCTCGCAGTTGGGTCACGATCTCGTAGACCATACGCACGCCGCTGGCACCGATGGGGTGACCAAATGACTTGAGCCCACCACTGGGATTGATAGGGATGTCACCATCAAGCGCGGTACGCCCTTCTTCAATCAGCTTGGCGCCTTCCCCTTTTTTCGCAAATCCTAAATCCTCGTAGTTGGTGATTTCGGTCCAGGTGAAGCAGTCATGCACTTCGGCAACGTCGATCTCTTTCAGGGGATCCTTAATGCCCGCCATCGCATAGGCCTGCGCCGCGGCATGCTGGGTGGCACGGAAGCCAAGGTAGTCAAAATGCGGATCCATGAACGGTCTGCCGCTCGTGACTGACAAACCCACGCCTTTGACGAGGATATAGTCATCGCGGTACTTCTTGGCGAGGTCGGCCCGGCAGACAATCGCCGCCGCCGCGCCATCTGTTGTTGGGCAACAGTCGTACAGCCCAAACGGATAGGCCACGATTGGCGCGGTCAGCACTTCTTCCGGGGTCACTTTCTTTTGCAGGTGCGCCTTGGGATTGAGGGAACCGTTATAATGGTTCTTGACTGAGACCTTTGCCAGTGTTTCCCGTGTCAGACCAAAGGTGTGCATGTAGCGGGTCGCAGCCAAAGCAAAGAGGCCAGGCGCAGTCGAGCCGTCGTTGTGATAAGGGTGAACCCCTTCTCGTGCAATGCCACGCCCGGGACGGTCTTTATATTTTTCGACGCCTAATACCAGCGCAGTATCATACATGCCTGATGCCACTGCCAAAACTGCGTGGCGAAAGGCGTCGGTGCCAGTCGCGCAGAAATTCTCGACCCGCGAGATGGGCTTATTGTAGAGACGGAGCGCATCTCCCAGGGATACCGCAGCCTTGCCGTGCCCCTGGGCTGGCGAATAGGTGCCAAGCCAGGCGGCATCGATTTCTTCGGGGGTGATTTTAGCGTCGTTAAATGCGGCAAACGCCGCCTCGACTGCCATTTCTTCATAGCCTTGGTCGAAGTTATCGCCAAATTTAATGCATCCGACACCAATGACGGCAACCTGATCCTTCATCGAATGAGCCATGGCTCCCTCCTGAGATTGTGGGAATTCAAACTCGGTCAATAGCTATCAGCTTATACGATGCTGTTCCAGGGAGGATCAAGCCCTGATGTAAGCGTTCAGCCGTCAGCTTTCAGTGAAAATAGGCAAGGCGAAAGGCTCCAGGCGGTAGGCGAAAGAGGCCCCGAAGCCTTCAGCCTCTCGCCTCAACCCTACTGACTGCTGAGAGCTAATAGCTGAACGCTGGTGCCCTGACGGGCGATCCTCCTGATCTTTTATCTTTTTCTGGCGCTTCGGCGTAATAGGAAAGAAAGAGGGGCGGTTTGTGAACCACCCCTCTTCCCCAAACAGTCCGGTGAGGCGTAGCGAGGCCGAGGATTACCCGATCGGGAGCTTCGTCAGCATCGTCAGGGTCTCGTCTTCAACAATTTCGCTGATCTGTGGTGCAGCCTTGGCCATCTCGGGATCGGACAAAGCCGCTTGCAGGGCTGCGGCATCAGGCAATTCCCAGAGATCAACGACGGTGTTGAGACGACCAACGGCAGTGGCGTAACTGCCCACGAGCTTCCAGCCGTGCTTGCCTACTACCGGCGTGAGCTTGTTGAGGAGCGCAATGAAGTCCGGGAGCTTCCCAGGATAGAGTTTGATTGCCGCTTGTAAGTACACCATAGTGATCCCTCCTTTAAGTTGTAGATTAGTGACAACTTCAGTTAGCACCTTCCAACGTGCATCGTCAAGTTTTGAGACACTGCGACTGTCGAAAGACTAGATAGAGAGCCTTGCGAGAGGGACAGGACAAGAATAGGCTTAGGCAGAGACAAGAGCACAGATGATTGGCCTGTGGTTCAAACAATTCCGTGAGCGGCTTGGTGCAGATCGCGCGAAGGTGTTAGTCGATGTGAGTAAGGCACTAGCAACCGTATCTTTCATTGGTGCTGGAACAGTGTTGCGTACTTCACTTTTTTCCGCAATCGTTCTTATCGTAGGGGGTTTTATTTTTTTATCCTTGGCATTGATACTGTCAGAACCGCCTCGTTAGGAGGGGAAAATGGACTATTTACTGTTGCTCATTATCTTCTTTGCTATCGCGATCCCTGTGGTCTGGTGGGCTAGTAAGCAACCATGACAGTATGACAACCCTTCCTTCGATAGTATTAACCTTCCTCTTGGTTCTCTTCGGTGCGTGCAGCACCAACCCGCTCACCCAACGCCGCCAAATCATCTTGACCAGTGAGGACCAAGAACTTGCGCTTGGCGAGGTGCAGTACCGGGAGCTTCTCCGCACAGTCGCACTCAACCAGGATAGAGAAGCCAATCGCCTGGTCCGCAAAGTTGGTACCCGTATCGCCCACGCGGTAAATAGAGCAGATTACGCCTGGGAATTTGTAGTCATCAGTGACCCTGCTGTGGCCTTCGCTCGCGTGTTTCCCAGTGGAAAGGTTGTTGTGTATACGGGCATCTTTCCGGTCGCAGAGGACGAGACAGGACTCGCCATTCTTTTGAGCCACGATGCGGCTCATGCGCTCGCCCGACATCAAGGAGAAAAAGCTAGTCGAGACGTGTTGATGGAACTGGGATCGATGGGAGTCACGTTTGGCCCCGACCTTGCCCGCCAAGCGTACAACGCAGGATCAGCGATGGGCCTGATCTTGCCCTTCGGTCAGGTACAGGAGTCAGAGGCAGATGCCCTAGGTCTGCTGTTAGTAGCGAAAGCGGGGTATGATCCGAGCGCAGCGTTAGCAGTATGGGAGCGCATGGCGAGAGAAAACGAAAAAAATTCTCAGCCTCCTGCCTTTCTCTTGACTCACCCGGGTTACGGAACACGCCGTCAGGCTATTGAGCGGCTCTTGCCTGAAGCGCGGCAGTCTTACATGCAGACCACAGGCGTGAAGACGCCCGAGAAGCTCCCTTCTCTCGCTAGCCTGGAACCGGTTGACGAGACGGAAAGCGCGCTGATACAGGCGATGGGGACTCTCGATCAATTCGCTGCTGTTTCACCAACGGGTCGTGAGGCGATCATCGCAGCCGTGGCAGAGGAACTGCAACTGACTCCACAGGCTGTAGAGGCACCTGCTCATTCATTCGCGTTGAGACCAGGGGAATCTGCCTTCGTCTTCACTTTAGCCGCAGCGAGCGGAGAGAGTGTTGAGAACCTCGTCGCTGCAGTGGAGCAGACACGCTCCTGGCTGGTGGTGGCCACCGATCTGGGCATTCCTCTGACCGAGCTGTTACCACGCATGCAAACCATAGTAGAGTCTGCCCAAAGGCAACTGAACCAAGAAAATGAAGCCGGCTCTCTTCTTATGAAGAGGGGAAAGAGTTGAACACAAAGTCTCTCATGACGTGCAAATAGGTTTCTCCGCCAACTTCGTGCAAATTCGCATGCCCGCCTCCAGGAACGGCATAGAACGCTTTGGGTGACCGGGCCAGCGCGTACAGGTCCTGCCCCTGCTGAAAAGGAATGGTCTCATCAGCCGTCCCATGCATCACTAAGACTGGAGCCTGCAGCTCGCCAATGATCCGCGCTAAGTTGAAATCCCCATCCACGAGAAAGGCTAAGGGTGGCAGCACAATCTGTCCCATCGCGTAGAGCGAGTAAAATGGCGCAGAGAGGATGACCAGGTCTGGTGGGTTCTCCACTCCCAACGTCACGACGACCGCGCAGCCAAGCGATTCGCCAAAATACACCAGCCGCTTCCCGTTTGCCCACCCACGCGCATGGACAAGGGTCACAGCGTCGCGGCCGTCAGCGACAATACCAGGAATGGACGGCTTTCCCTGACTTTTGCCGTATCCCTGATAGTCGAACAAGAGGTGACTTCCTCCAAGGTGCGCGTAGAGTAGCTGCAGATGGGATAAGCGGTGGGAAATGTTGCCGGCATTCCCATGGAACCAGATGAAGAGCAGGTCTCCACGACCGGGGATATACCAACCGTGTAACGTGCGATCATCCCTGCCGCCAAACCACACTTCTTCATACGGAAGACCATAGGCCGCGGGCGAAGTGCGAACCTCAGGATTCGGGTGGAACAGAAAGACATGTTTCAGCCAATCTATCGGCGTACTCAACACTGAAGCAAACAAGGCGCCGAATGAGGTCCATCCCACTATCGTACTACTCATGGGTCGCTCACATCCTTCGTTCTTTTACTTGACAACTCGCTGAGCCGGAGTATCTAATAACGCCCGCACGATCACGAATTATAGCTGAGGTTGTTCGGGATGCACATCGTAAGGAGGGAACCTATGGCGAATAAAGTCATCATCGAAGTCCGCATTAACGAATACACCATGCGCGATCATAACCCCAACGTGCCGTACAGTCCGGCGGAAATCGCGAACCAAGCACTGGAGTGCTGGCGCGAAGGCGCTTCCATCATTCACTATCATGCCCGCGACCCCAAAACCGGTGCCCCCTCTGGCGATGCCAACCTGTATGCGGAAACAGTGCGTCGCATCAAAGAGAAGAGCGATCTCATTACCATGCCCACGCTTGGCGCCTGGTGGATGCCGTCGCCTGAGGCGCGCATCGCACACATCGTTGAGATGGCGAAAGATCCACTGACCAAGCCTGAGCTTGGTCCCATCGACATGGCGACC
>CAZCWX010000413.1:0-2905 GCA_964502465.1 uncultured Enterobacteriaceae bacterium
CGTTGTGGCATGCTGGCTCCTCCGTTCGTCGCTGCGCCGACTCTACCAGAGAAGCTCATCTGCTTCTGCCAACCTCTCTCCCCAACCTCTGCTCCGTCCTAACCACCTCATTCGGCTATGGTTTTAATGCAATCGCCCTACTGCTCCCCCGCTTCTTCACTAGGAAGGAGGATTTTTTCATGAAGCGTCCGCTGCGTATTCTGACTTGGCACGTGCATGGAAGCTACCTGTATTATTTGTCGCAAACGAGTCACGAATTCTATTGGCCGGTCAAACCCGGTTGGCCGGCGGGATATCATGGATGCGGGAGGTCTTTTCCTTGGCCAGACAATGTCCATGACGTTCCTGCTGAACAGGTGCGGAAGCTGGAATTTGACTGCGTCTTATTTCAATCGCAGCAAAATTACCTCAAGGATCAGTATGAAATTCTCTCCCCGGCGCAGCAGCGATTGCCGCGGATCTATCTTGAGCACGATCCTCCGCGAGAGCATCCCACCGATACTCGCCATGTCGTAGATGATCCCAATATCTTGCTGGTGCATGTCACGCCCTTTAATCACTTGATGTGGGACAGCGGGCGCACGCCGACGCGCGTCATCGAACACGGCGTGGTAATCCCCGAAGGGGCGCGCTACACCGGCGAGATTGCGCGTGGGATTGTCGTAGTGAATAACCTGCGCAGTCGCGGTCGGTGCTTCGGGAGCGACATCTTTGACCGCATACGCGCGGACGTTCCTCTCGATCTGGTCGGCATCGACGCGAAATCTCTCGGCGGACTGAAGGAAATTCCGCCTCCGCAGTTGCCCGCGTTCATCGCGCAGTATCGCTTCTTTTTCAATCCCATCCGCTACACCAGCTTGGGGCTAGCGGTGTGTGAGGCGATGATGGTCGGTCTCCCCATTATCGGCCTGGCGACGACAGAGATGACGACCGTCGTCGAGAATGGCGTGTCAGGCTATGTGGATACTGCTCCCCTGCGCTTGGTGCGGTACATGCAGGAACTGCTCGCCGCGCCTGCTGAAGCTCGTCGGTTGGGGCACGGCGCCAGACGGTACGCGCAAGCGCGTTTCAATATCGTGCGGTTTGCCCGCGATTGGGAGGCGGCGTTTACCCTCGTCACGGGGAAAAAAGACGCGCAGAGCGCCGTGAGTTATGCCCAGCCTTCTCTTCAGGCAGGTCAGTCTCTCGCGCTGAATGGCATTGCCGCCCAGCAAACGAACGGCAAAGTCGAGCATCAGTACGCCGCGCGAAAACAGTCTCCAGCCAAGGAAATGTACTATGAGTAGACAGATCGCCCTCATCAGCGAACACGCCTCGCCGCTAGGGATTCTTGGCGGCGTGGATAGCGGCGGCCAGAATGTTTACGTCGGCCAACTCGTAGCTGAAGCGGATCGCCTGATTGCTGAATGTCCGCAGGACGAGGGGGATTTGACTCGCCTGTATAACGCCGACCCGGCGAAAATTACTATTCGATCTTGTCCGTTCACTGCAGGTGGTGCTGGAGGAAACCGTTCTGCACCTTGCGCCCTGGCTCTATCACAAGACTCATAGCGAGGCGCTTGTCTGGCCGGCGGAGTTGCACTCAATTGCATCATGAACGCATGTTTGGGGTTCTTAGTCCATCCGTGAAAAAAACGTCGCTAAGACATGTTCACGTCAATTCAGCCAGCAAGGCTTTGGCGTCCTTCAAGTCCGCCGTGTCAAAGCCTTCAGTAACCCAATGGTAGACTGGGGTGAGCAGTTCGTGAGCTTCGGTCGTTTTGCCTTGTCGCTGCCACAGCCGTGTTAGGCTCGTAGCGGCGCGGAGTTCGAAGGATTTGGCCTCTTGCTGGCGAGCAACGTTGAGAGCTTTCTGAAAGGAGGCTTCCGCTTCTTCGAATTGAGCCTCTTTTCCTTGTAAGCTCAGTGCTCCCTGGAGCTGATAGACTCTTGCATCGTAGGCACGTTCGTCGTTTTCGTCCACCAGCTCTAGTGCCTCTGTCAGAACGGTTTGCTCTGCTTCTCGCTGGCCGTTCCTGCCATATGCCTCGGCCAGCATGGAGAGAAGCACTGTCCCCGACATTTTTTGCCCTAGAGTTCTCACGGCAGCCAGGCTTTGGGCTCTCTCACAGTAATGCCGGCTGTTCCCTCTCCTGGTAGGGCCAGCGACCAGCCCCGCATAAGACCGCTCAGCGCCGCCCAGTACGGGAGCTCCTGCTCGGTGGCCAGACGAATGGCGGCCTCGGCTTGCGTTTACGTTGCGGACACGTCTCTGCGGAGATGGTGAACCCAAGCTGAGACAAATAAAGCATACGCCTGGCTGAAGGGATGCGCGCCGTCTTGTGCCAGTGTAATACTTCGGTAGCTCTCCTCTACTGCCTGGTCCGGGTAACCCAAATGCCACAAGGTGAGGGCGTGGTAACAGTGGCCAGCCACGCCCAAGTCCGTCCCATATTGGGCAATTTGGGAGTCGTGCATCTCAGGGCGATAGAGTGCGAGACTCTGCTCAAAACGCTCGCGGGCGATGGTCAGCTCGCCCATAAAGAACGACGTAATGCCCCACGCCCACGTGAAGCCCGCGCGGCACGTGATCGCGCGTCAGGCGCGGTGTAAGTTCGTGTGACCAGGAAATACAAGCCCTTGCACCTACAAGCCCTGTGTGCCACGATTGGGTATCTTTAACTAGGGGGTATGCTATGGACCGGCTCAAGGCCATCGAGAACCACGTTGCGGGGATTACGGAGAGAGTTTCGTCGGTCTATGTGCCTCCCCTCCAACTCACAGAAGGGCAGCCACCACCCATCGCTGCGAACGGCGGTTTATCCTACATGGCGTTCGATCGGGCCGGGGATGCGGGAACTGCTGCGGCGACGGAGGCGGCGCTCCGCCAGATTGCCGAGGGGGAAGGGCAGGCGGTTATCGACAT
>CAZCWX010000414.1:0-3993 GCA_964502465.1 uncultured Enterobacteriaceae bacterium
CCATCCCCCATCTAATAGTATGCCAGTTGACGCTTTTGCGCAGGGAGCGAGGACACAGCACGAACGCGATTCCGAGTATCGTGAAAATGCCGACTATACTAATGAAGCGCTCATGCATGTCCCAATCTGTCCTTTTTGCACTAAAGGAGTGCAGTCGAACGTATGGGAAACTAAAGCCTCAAGAAAGGTGTCCTTACGCAAAAGGACACAAGAAACCTGTGAGCTGCAGCTGTCTGAGCGCCTGCAGGTTGGGACAGATAGTTGATCAGCGCGCGTGATGCGTTGCGATAGTCGAGATTGCTTGACGGAATTACGAGGGTTTTCACTTTTGGGCGATTTGGGGAGGAATCGGGCCACTGGCGGATTTGTCCGTCAATTGTGCGCCGCGCGGGCAGTCAGCCGCCCGTAGCGCACTAACGAAACCTCTCTCACACCACTGGCATTATTGTGACCTCGATACTATGCACCGCGGTGCTGGCGCCCATGTCCGCTTTGCGGCCAGGGTTGAGGACATTCACCGTCGCTCCTGTCTCTTCACGGTTTGGCCACCGGCCTTTGTGAGACAACGCTACTCCACGAGGGAGGTCCGTGGAGAATGTGACGTGTACACGTAGCTGTCCAGTCTCGTTAAACAGTAATGCTTTGTCTCCCTCAATGAGACCGCGTTCAGCGGCATCCAGTGGATGTACTGCCACTGTTGCCGGACCAAGCCGTGCGGCGATTTTTTCGACATTGGCAAAACTGTCGTTCAAAAGCCACGGTGAGGCTGGCGATAAGAGGCGGAGGCGTCCGGCGTTGGGCCGCGGATCTGTTAGTGGCAACGGCACGCACGGATGTCCATCCGCTTCAGCGCGCGCTGAGGCGATCTCAATGCGTCCACTGGGAGTCGGGAATGCGTAGTCAGCAAACTGCATGATTGGTTCCGGCGAAACGAAGACCGTGCCTTTTTCCGTAAGCGAAGAAAATGTTTCCCCAATGTTCATACGCTCCAGCAGGGTTGCAATGATCGTGGCGTCGCTCTCGTACAGTTCTGGCTCTGTATACCCCATGACGCGAGCAAGACGGCGAAAGATTTCCATGTTAGGTAAAGCCTCACCAAGAGGCTCCATCGCTTTCACCTGGGCGGACACCGTCAAGTTGAAATAGGCCATCACCAGATCGTCGAATTCTAAAAAACTCGCGGCTGGGAGGACGATATCCGCCAAATTGGTTGTATCCGTGGCAAACAGATCAACGGCGACCGTGAAGAGGTCTTCGCGTCGCAACGCCGCCTGCAAGCGCGCTTGTTGGGGATTCGACGCTGCCGGGTTGATATTCCAACACATCAACGCGCGTGAGCGCGCCCGATCTTCCAGATAGGCAACGAGATCCATATGACTGAGCGACGGCGGGAGGTCAGCGGCCAAGTGTGAGGCCACGAGATAGTCGAGATCAAGCTTGCGCTCGCCAAACCCATTGAGGTAGAGAAACCCTGCGCCGGGTTTGCCGAGGTTGCCCGTGAGGGCGGGTAAGAGGCCGCACGCGCGTATGACATTCCCGCCACGCGGCTGACGCTGGAGCGATTGTCCCAGCCACAAAAGCGAAGGGCCTTGAGCATAGATATTCGCGGCTTCTTCAATCAGCCGTGCGGGCACGCCGGTCGTTGCTTCTCCCCAGGCTGGGGTGCAATCCCGCAACAAGGGCTCAAGCTCCTCCCATCCGACGGTGTGCGTTGTGATGAAATCGCGATCAATCCGGCCTGCGCGCCAGATAACATGCAACAGGGCGAACGCTAACGCCGCGTCACTCCCCGGAAAGGGTTGCAGGTGCAGGTCAGCAACCTGTGCGGTTGGCGTGCGCACAGGGTCGATAACGATCACCTTGCCAGGGGCTTCCCGCAGCCAGTGTTCATGCGCATGTGGTGCTGAGGCGGAGGGATTCGCGCCCCACACCATGAGGCAGGCGGCGTCTCGCGCCGTGCGGGGATCAAAACCAACCAATGGTGTACCGTACAGGTACGTCAACGCCACCTGTCCGGCTTTATTGCAGATGGTGTCGGGATCAACTTCAGTCGCGCCAAGGCGGAAGAAAAAGCGCAAGGGAAAAAGATAGGCGAGCAGAGAGATCGTGCCGGTATAGTGGGCGTTCAGGATTGTCTGCGCGCCCGAGGTGGCAACAATCTGCGTGAACCGCTCGGCAATCGTCGTCAACGCCGTCTCCCACGACACCGGTTCGAACTGGCCTTCTCCTTTGGGGCCGATACGCCGCAGTGGGCGAGTGAGCCGAACGTGGGGATCGAGCCACTCGCGGTTGTAGCCGATCGAACATTTTGCGCAGAGTTTGCCGCGACTGACTGGATGCGTCGGATCGCCCCGCACGTGCGTAATTTTGTCATGTTGCTTAACAACCACGATCCCACAGGTGTCATAGCAATCGCGGGGACAGGTGGTGCGGATCTGCGGTGTGACGTTTGCCATTATTTCTCTCGTTTTTTACTGAGTATCACCCCATCTGATCGCCTTTATCATTACTCGCGCAGCTGGCGTACCGGGTGATCCGGCGGCAGCATGCAGAGGCTGTCGCTCTCGATCTTCAATGCGCAGTTAAACCGGGCGCGAAAATTCTCTAACGCGATGGCCGCGGTCAGTTCGACGATTTGTTCGGCATTGAATAGAGCCTGGACCTCCGCGAATACCGTAGCGGAGACATCGGCTGGGGTGCGCGTCATTCCTTCAGCATAGCGCAGCGCGGCTTTTTCTCGGCGATCGAAATGCGGACTCGTTTCGAAGGCTACCAGATCCGCCAATTGCTCATCTGTGATACCCGCGTCTCTGCCGACGGCAGAGTTGATATCCACTCAAAAAGGACAGCCCACCATTTGGGCCGCGCGCACTGACACCATCGTCTTCAGACGGCCTTCGACTACGGTCGATGCACCGATGGCCTGTCCCAACTTTGCATGAGCAAGGAGGATCTCCGGTCGATGCGCCATGACGAGGTTTGGTGTAATCACCCGCCCAAAAAAGTTGAGGCTGCCCTGAAATACCGGTTGGACACTTTCTGGCGCGTTCTGTGGGTCGATTCCGTTGATGCGCATGATTGAACACTCCCGGAGCAGCGTAACGCTGCTCCGTTTTAGCAGTTCTTCGCAGTGACTACTTCGCAGGTTTTAGCTTCGCTCCATGTTGGGCAAAGTATGTTCCAATGCGGCCAGCTTCTGCATCGGTCATCGAGTCTTCCAGCCGCGAGATGCGGTCGCCAACAAACAGGGCGCGCTCCTCGCCTTCCATGCGGCAATCCGGCGCACCAGCAAGGGTGTAAATCGCCGCCCAACGAATCCACACGCCGCCATCCTTTTCGAGCGGACCTTCCAGAACCTCGACCTGGCGGGAGTCGAACCGACGATCGAGGCTATTCACGGAATTTTGCAATTGCGTGAACACTGCCGTGCGTCCTTTGTATTCCCCGCCAAATGGCGCCGGGGCGACAAAGGCGTACACAGCGTCCTCGGTAAAAAACGGCTCAAGCGTAGACCAGTTGTCGCTCGCGTACGCTTCTTCAAACGCCGCCGCATATGCCAGATAACGATCAATCATTCCCATATTCTTCCTCCTTCAGTTTGGATGTTATTGCGATTCCTTCAAAGCACGCAGAGAGAAGGCATCCATCGGTAATTGCCTTGTTAGGCGGAAGTGCTGGCGCTCCGTATATGCTCCTCCAGTAACGCGGCATTCTCCTCCTCCCGCACGGCGGCGGCAAGCAGCCCCGCTTGGGTGTCTTTTGGTGCTTCCTGGGCAGCCCAACTGCGGCATAAGGATGCACCGGCGTGTTCAAGCCGTGCCATCAAGGTCTTTTGCTCGGTCAGCGATTTGCCCTCGAAAAGTTTCACCATTGTTTCTTGCGGGGAGAGGCGCGGATGAAACGTACCATCGCTGGGAACGTCACTGCTTCCTGTTCCCGGTGCGGCGCATGGCCGCACTGTGGCACCATCAGCACCTCGGCTCCTGCCCCAGC
>CAZCWX010000415.1:0-2950 GCA_964502465.1 uncultured Enterobacteriaceae bacterium
TGAGCCGCACGGTCGCCGCACTGAGCCGTGACATCGCGACCACAATCGCAACGCTCGCCTCCACTCCTACCCAGCGCTAAATGCCAGCCCCTGAGGGTTGAGCCGTAAGGGGTGAGAAACAGAAACTCCGGCAGGGTACGAAGACGTTTGCTCATCTGCCGCTTGCAAAACCATGCCAGTCTGTATGGTGTGAGTCTTCCCTCACTTGTGCTCTCCAGGATTGACCGTAGCGGCCATTGAGGGAAACTAACGTGTCATGCGTGCCTGACTCCACCACGCGACCAGCATCCAGCACATAAATATAATCGGCCTGCTTCGCGGTGGTGAAACGATGGGTAATAATCAGCGTCGTGCGGCCAACCGCAAGCACGCGAAACCGGGCCAGCCAATCGGCCTCCGCCCAGGAGTCCATCGCGCTGGTTGGTTCGTCAAGAATCAAAAGAGAGGCACGGCGGAGAAATGCGCGAGCCAGGGCGATCCGTTGCCATTCTCCCACACTTAATTCTGCGCCGCCAAACCACTTCCCCAATATCGTGGTATACCCATGCGGAAGGCGGGCAATAGGGGCTTCCGCTCCAGCGGACTGGGCTGCGGTTTCGATGGCGCTTGCTTCTGGTTGTGCCGCAAGATCTCCAAGCGCAATATTGTCGGCGGCGGTGGTCCCGTGATACCGTACCGGTTCTTGGAACAGTACGGCAATCTGTCGGCGCAGGTCCGCAAGCGAGAAGCAACGGAGATCAATCCCATCCAGGGTGATCCGTCCCTCGTCAGGGTCGTAAAAGCGACACAAAAGCTTGATCAAGGTACTTTTGCCTGCCCCGTTAGCACCGACCAGGGCTACAATACTCCCGGCGGGGATCTCCAAAGAAAAGCCGCTGAGCGCAATCCGTTCGCTGCCAGGATAACGAAAAGTGACATGCTCGAAACAAATGCCACGTTGCGGTGGTGACGGGAGCGGCACGGGGTTGGGGGAGTCAAGGACTTGGGGCTGCAGTTCCAAAAACTGGAAGAGATCTTCCAGAAAGAGCACATTGCGATACATCTCACCGACATTGTCCAAGAGGGTGCGCATGAGCCGCTGACCTTGGGAAAACACCTGATAGAACAGCGCGACATCACCAAAGCTGGCTGTTCCCTGCGTCACCCGCCAGCCCATCCAGGCAAGAGCCAGGGCAGTCACCAGGACGGCCACACTGCCCGCAGCCATCTCTGCCACCACTTGCCCACGTAGGAGTCCTAACCGCTCAGTGCGCAGGCGGGAGCGGAGCGTTTGAAATAACCGCCGGTAATGCGGTCCCAAAGAAAACAGACGCACTTCCATGGCCGGACCGCGCCAGGTCAACAGCCCGTCATAATAATGAGCACGGCGCTCATTGATAGTATTCCGACGACGCCAGCGGTGGAAGCGTACCGCATACCGCGCAACCACCCATAAGGCTGGCAGCGTGCTGCCAAGAAGCACAAGTGGCAACCACAGAGCATAAGTCATCAGGACGAGAGCCATCGCACCTAACGTCAGACTATGTTGCAGTAGAGCGCCAAGGTTCCCCAGTAACAAAACCGGACGGCTCAGCGCATCGATCTGCGCCCGGTGTAAGCGATCATAGTAATCAGGATTGTCGTAGAACCCGATATCGAGCGTTGTTGATTTGTCATGCAGCAAGGCATGGATATAATCCTGCGCCAGCTCGGCTTGCGTGGCCCGTACCCACTCTGTCACGCTCCGGAGCACTTCCATCAGGATGAGGATCAGACCAATTGCCCCAGCCAGGATGATGGTCGGTTGTAACGCCTCCCAACTCCCACCGGCAGCGGTGGCTGCGACCAGGCTATTTACCACGGCACGGGTAAGGTAGACCGTCGCAACTGGTAACACGCCCTGCAGGAGGAGTAAGACGCCCCAGGCCATGGTCCAGGGGCGTGCGGCTTGCCATACGAGCGCCAATGCTCGCGGCAGGTACCGCAGTTGAGCAGCGAGCGTGTCAACGTTCCTTTTTAGAGATGAACGGGAGAGCAAAGCAGTGAACCTGGACGGCTATGATTCCGTCTCCTCAAGATCGCCATCTTCGCCAGGACCTTCGCTGGTTTGCTGTAGGTGAAAGAGTGTCAATTCTGGCTTCTGCCAGGGTCGTTTGGTATGTGAGGGATCTTCCGGTTGACTGTCAGTATCCATATCGATGAACCTCTTTTTTTGAGGGCAGACATGACAACTCTGTGTAGCGGAATTCGGAGGACGTGCCAATTACCGATCATCACGCCAGGGACGACTGTATGCCTGGCGGTCAGCAGCCCGATCGCTGGCACGGCGCAACCGCAAGGCGGCAGGCAACACACGGATGAATGACCAAACTTGCCACCCGCGCCACAAATAGAATTTCAGCGTGGGGGATTGCCGTTGGCGTATCCATGATGGCACCCGCGCGCCCTTGCTTCGGTCGAGAGCAGCAGGCAGGCTTTCTGTTGGCCATAGCCAATGTTTGAGCAATGTGCGCCGAGCATGCCAATCGCTTTGAGTAAATGCCGCGACGGTGCGGATGCCAGGTGTCTGCGCAACGGCGTCTACCACATAGGAGAACGGCACCTGTTGCGGTGCGCCAAAGCGATCTGCCAGCAACTCTCCGCCTTCAGCGTACAGTCGTAATGACGCGGCAAAGCGCTGCTCGGCGCGCAAGGAAACCGCTACCTCCCATGCGGCTTGCCAGAGGACAAAAGGCAGACGCGCAACCGCACGCGATACATCTTCCGCTGCTTTCGTTTTTGCATTGCCTGTTTGGATCGCGTGCATCACCACATGAAAGAGGCGGGCACGGTAGGGCGATTGCATTAAAACCATAGCCGAATGAGGTGGTTAGGACGGAGCAGAGGTTGGGGAGAGAGGTTGGCAGAAGCAGATGAGCTTCTCTGGTAGAGTCGGCGCAGCGACGAACGGAGGAGCCAGCATGCCACAACG
>CAZCWX010000416.1:0-3627 GCA_964502465.1 uncultured Enterobacteriaceae bacterium
GACCAGGTTCATATTGGTCCAAGTGACTATGTGCCCTGGCAACAAGATCAAAAGATCGGCTTTTTACGTCTTGAAGGCCGGATCTTTGGGAACATTCCGGTTGAGCTTGAAGTGCGTCTGGTTGTGGAGGATTCGCCGAACTCGGCTGGGGTTGTCATTGACGTCATTCGCTGCTGTCAGTTGGCTCGGGTCCGTGGGATCAGTGGCCCTCTGACGTCTGTGGCCGCCTATTTTATGAAACACCCTCCTCAGCAGCTTCCGGATACCGAAGCACGTGATTCCGTTGAACGTTTTATTCGTGGAGAGATCGGCTACTAGGAGCAAGACAAAAACCTGACAGTGTCACCGTTGAGAAGCGAAGAAAGAAAGGTCAGGAAGAGGGATGTTGACGGTGTCAGCAGAGCCCTTCACCCCCTCACCCTGGCCCTCTCCCACGAGGGGAGAGAGAATCCTTGGCCGAAAGTGTAGGAAATTTGGCTTAAGTTGGGACCAGTGCTCCCATGACCCCTCCTCCTCTCACCTGCCATCCCTGGCTTGCCTCGGTAATTATTCTGTATATTTGTCTTGCCTGCATCATCAGTTTCTACGGTTTTCGTCGCCGGTCAGACACATCACACAACGCGACCCGGGACCAGCTCAATCAGTGGCTCAGGGTGACACTTGCCGCGTTCGAACCGCTTCTTATACGTCTTGGCGTACAGCCAGTGCTGTTGACATTCTCTCAGTTGGGTATGAGCATCCTCGCCGGAATCGCATATGCAGGAGGGTACATTTTCCTGGGCGGGTGGTTGATGCTTGGATGTGGCGTTCTTGATCTACTTGATGGGAGTTTGGCTCGAAGTACTGCTCAGGTCACCCGACGAGGTGCATTCCTCGACTCCGTCATTGACCGTTACGCTGAATTTTTTACTTTTTGCGGCCTCGGTCTCCTCTTCTCTCAGTCTTGGCTGCTGTGGGTTATCGCCTGTGGTTTCGCGGGTTCGGTGATGGTGAGTTACACACGCGCTCGGGCTGAGGGGTTGGGAGTCGAGTGTCGAGGAGGGTTGATGCAACGAGCGGAACGCTATGTGCTTCTCGGTGTTGGTTCTTTCCTCAGCACGGCGTACGGTCACTTCCTCTGCCAACCTACTCACCTCCTACTTGCCTCCGTTCTTGTCCTTTTCGCTGTGCTCACGAACCTCACTGCTGTTTCGCGCGTGCGTGCGGTCTTGCGCACGTTAGGAGAACGCTAGGACAACCCCAGGCGATCTGGGCCGTACAGGGGGAAAAGCGGAACCGCCATATGAACGCCACGGACTCACTCACAATTCCACCGGGCCAGACCAAACGGCTCTTTGGCTCGATGATCTTGCCACTAGGCGTGGGATTCGTCTTAGAAACCCCTTACCAATGGGGGGGAATCAGTATAATAGTGATTGCGCTTACACTTATCATCGCGGGCTGGGGAGAGCATTGGTTGCGAAAGACGCGAACGTAAAAGCGTAAAACATAACACTCAAGCGTAAGATTGTGGCTGCCCAATGCCTCGTTCCGTTTTACCCATTACCTATGACTGACTATGTTGACAGGTAAAAATATTGTCTTAGGCGTCACCGGCGGCATTGCCGCATATAAAGCCGCAGAACTTGTGCGTCTGTTGGTCAAGGATGATGCAACCGTTCGCGCGATCATGACCAGAAACGCCCAAGAATTTATCACACCGCTGACACTCCAAACCCTTTCCGGCAATCCGGTTTCAACAGAGACGTTCAGCCTCACCCAAGAGTCGGAAATTGGCCATATCCGCTTGGCCGATACTGCGGATCTCATTCTGCTCGCACCAGCCACAGCCAACGTCATTGGCAAACTCGCACACGGAATCGCCGACGACTTGCTGACCACCGTGCTTCTTGCCACCACCGCACCGGTGCTCATTGCACCAGCGATGAACGTCCACATGTACGCCCATCCCATCGTGCAAGAGAACCTGCAGAAACTCGCGAGCCTTGGGTATAGGTTTATTGAACCAGCAGAAGGATTCCTTGCCTGTGGATACGAAGGCAAAGGCCGCCTTGCAGACCCGGAAGATATCGTTGAAGAAGTCCGAGCGGCGCTGACACAGAAAGATCTGCAGAACGAATACATTGTTGTTACCGCCGGTCCGAACTGCGAGCCTATAGATCCCGTTCGCTTTATCTCGAATCGCTCGACTGGCAAGATGGGTTTTGCCATGGCCCGCGTGGCCTGGCGAAGAGGGGCAGCAGTGACATTAGTGAGTGGACCAACTTCTCTGCCTCCACCTCGCGGAGTACATTTCTGCCCTGTGCGCACCGCGCGGGAAATGCAACACACAGTGCTGGAACACTACCCTCAGGCAACGATAGTCGTGTCTGCCGCAGCCATTGCCGACTATCGGCCAGTCCATGTCGCATCACAGAAGATCAAGAAAGGAGAAGGGAAGTTCGTGATCGAACTGACCCGGAATCCTGACATCATGGCTGGACTTGGTCAGCAAAAAGGTGATCGTCTCTTGGTCGGCTTCGCGACCGAGACGGAAGACGTGTTGCAAAACGCAGAACGAAAGCTCCGCAATAAGAATATGGACTTGATTGTCGCCAATGACGTGACTCAAGAAGGAGCGGGTTTCGCTGGCGATACCAACATCGTCACGCTCATCAACCGCCTTGGTGGAATCGAAACTCTCCCCTTAATGAGCAAAGACGAAGTCGCCCATGCCGTGTACGATCGGCTGCTGGCGTTGAAAACAGGAATCGGTGAATCGGTGAATCGGTGAATCGGAGGCTTTTTTCTCCGGTTCTCCCATTCTCCGTGTCTCTGTTTCTTTCTTGCGAAAAGAACTGCTGACTCTGAAACTGTTATGGGCGTCCCAACCCCACCCCCACCGGTGAAGCTGTTTATGGCCCTCCTGTCTGCAGATCCCGTCCTGTTTGAGACTGTGAGCGTGCAACTCCAACAACGCTACGGTCCCGTAGATGTGAGGAGCAGTCTTCTTCCTTGGGACACGACGAATTACTACCGCGAGGAAATGGGAGAGAACCTTTTGCGGCAATTCATCTCATTCGAGCCTCTGCTCTCCCCTGAAGCCCTCGTTCGCATCAAATTGGAAACGAACGTCCATGAAATTACCCAGGCACGACCAGCCGAACCTGCTGGTCGTCGCCGTATTAACCTGGATCCTGGTTACCTTGACGTCACCAAGGTCGTCCTGGCCTCGACTAAAGGGCAAGCGCACCGACTCTACTTGTCACAGGGTATCTACGCCGAGATTACCCTACTCTTTCATCACGGCGAGTTTCATCCTTTTCTCTATACCTATGCTGATTACCGGTGGCCCGAAACCCATACGTTTTTCCGTCAAGCCAGAAAACGGTATTTAGAGCAAACGCGAGGGCAACGACCTGAACAGAAAAGAAAAGTTGCCCATACCTCCGAATAAATACGACAGGAGGTTACTTGCCTTGCAGCAGGTGTCTCACTTCCTGAGGTAAGCGCTGGACTTTTCCTGCATTATTGACACAGGCATGAAGGGTATATCCTTCAGCAACGAGGCCTCCATCTGGGTCACGGGTAATACGATAGCCAAACCGCAGGCTTGCCCCACCGACTTCTTCAACCACAGTCGAGAGC
>CAZCWX010000417.1:0-9250 GCA_964502465.1 uncultured Enterobacteriaceae bacterium
GGAGCGGGCAACGGTTCAGCGTGGGGGTGGTCATACACGCGATAACCGTCGTCCATGGTCACGCCGCCTTCGATGTAGGGCCCGTGGCCGGCGTGCCCCGCGTCGCCACAGCTGCATCCGCTCGCCGTTCCGTAAGTGTCGCAGCCGCCCGGACCACCATCGCAGCTCTTAGCATGCAGCCCACAGCTTTCAGTCTATTGAGTCTTTTGAGTTCATTGGGTTCGTTGGGTCAATTCCCGAGCGGGTTGAGAGATCTTCCCAGCGATAGGCTCTAGAAACTCACTGGACTCCATGGACCAAAAAGATTCTTGCTGAATGCTGATTGCTCATTACCTTTTCCTTACACGCGCGGCTGACGCCGTTCACGATAGAGCCGCATCGATTCGGTAAAATCACCCGCCTCAAGCGCCAGAGCACGGGCCCGTTTGACTTCCATATCTAACGTTTCACTGTCCAGCGTCCATGACCGCTGCAGCAGATGTTTCGTCGCAGCGGCAGCTCTCCAGCCGACTTTCAAGCACCGTTCGACCAGCTCTGCGGTCTCAGATTGGAGGTTCTCCGGTTCCACCATCTTCGTAAGTAATCCCCAGTGTTCAGCCTGGGCAGCGTTAAACCGCTCCCCTAAAATGACAATCTCTTTGGCTTTTGCTAGCCCGATCAGTTGCGGGAGACGGTAGCTTGGTCCTGCATCCGGCGGAGCGCCGTAGAGGACTTGCGGGAGCGCGAAGAAAGCGGTGTTGGTCGCAATGCGGAAATCACAGGCAAAGATCAATTCCAGCCCAGCGCCAATACACGGCCCGTGCACCGACGCGATGGTCAGTTGATTGAGGTGCTCCAGCATGTCGAGGGCACGGAGCCAGGGTGCCCAGACTGCGTGTAGCGTCTCACTGGTTGCAGGTCGGTTGACCGCGGCTCGCAGATCCATCCCTGAGCAGAATGCCCGACCTTCACCTTTCAGGACAATGACGCGAACGTCGGTGTCGGCTTGAATCGCCGTACATGCTTCTTCGAGATCAAGGATGAGTTGCTCATTGACCGCATTCAATGAAGCCGGTCGGTCGAGGATGAGGAAACCAACCTGATCGTCTTTTTCAAAGCGAAGGGTATCCCATTCCATCGCTATCCTCCTTGGTCGCGCCCACACAGGCAGAAGATTTCTCTGGTGATGCGGTAGCATAGCAAAGGGAAACATGCTTTGACATGGTCTTTATCGGGGAGATAGATAACCCCTTCACAGCAAGCGGATCATAAAAAAAGGAGGTGTTCCGTGGCTGAAGGCGCCTTGGGCGATCTCAAAATTGTTGAGCTGGCAGACATGATCGCCGGACCGTTTTGTACCAGGGTGATGGCTGATCTCGGGGCGGAGGTGATCAAAGTGGAGAAACCGCGAGACGGCGACCTCGCACGCCAGCGCGGTCCTTTTCCACACCATGAACCGCACCCAGAGCGCAGTACCCTCTTTCTCTACCTCAACACCAACAAGCGCGGTATCACGTTAGATTTCAGCAAGCCTGCAGGGGTGCGCCTCTTTCGTGCGCTCGTGAAAGATGCGGACATTC
Organism: uncultured Enterobacteriaceae bacterium; assembly: GCA_964502465.1. Classification (GTDB taxonomy): domain Bacteria; phylum Desulfobacterota; class Binatia; order Bin18; family Bin18; genus CAZCWX01. The sequence goes on from CAZCWX010000417.1 coordinate 1,560, forward strand.
TCGTCGAGGCGCAAAAACCAGGCGCCCTTACCGCTCTCGGCCTTGGATATGACCATCTCAAGGCTCTGAATCCTGGTCTTATCATGGCTTCCATTTCTCCGTTCGGCCAGACTGGTCCGTACAAAGATTACAAGGCGTACGATCTGAACTGTTACCATTTCGGCGTGGTAGGGTACGAAACCCCGTTTAATCAGGTGACAGACCCGACCACGCAACCACCGCTGAAGGCAGCCGGAGAACAGGCAGATTTCCTGACCGGCTGGACGACCGCCGCAGCCATTATGTGCGCCGTCCACTGGCGTCATCTCACTGGCGAGGGGCAACATGTAGACCTGGCGGCAATCGAAGCGGTGGCGAACATGATCCGGCCGAATTATCCCTTCTACTATTACGAACCGCCGGACGGTCCGAACCGCCAACGTCTGTCCAAACGTCAGGAATGGGGGCTCCCGTGGGTATGGCCATGCCGCGACGGCTACGTGGCTATTCTAGCCATTACCGATCAACACTGGTATGCCTTGAAAGCCTTACTCGGCCAACCTGAATGGATGGAAGACGAGTTGTTCAAAACTCCCCAGGGCCGATTCATGCACGCCGATGTGATCAAATCACTTTTGGAAACCTGGCTACAGGAACATGCTCGCGATGAAATTTACAAAAACGGCCAGGCTTTGCATCTCCCGATATTTCCTGTGCAGAATCTCACGGAAGTGATGGCCACGCGCCATTTCCACGAGCGCGAGTTTTTCGTCTCTCAGGAAGTGCCCGGGGCCGGATCAGTGCTCCTTCCCGGCCCACCTTTCAAAATGTCGCTCACCCCGTGGAGTCTCCGCAGACCGGCACCACGTCTTGGTCAGCATAATACCCACGTGTATAGCGACTTAGGCCTGAGTGCGGCAGAAATCGCACGGTTGCAGGAAGAAGGAGTGATTTAAAGAGCTGTCAGCTTTCAGCATTCAGCTACAAGGGCAGGCTGCAGACCACAGGCATGAGGCTAAAGGGATCCCCTACAGCCTACAGCCTGTAGCCTATAGCCTCGATGGCTGGGAAAAGGAGATATTATGACTCGACTCCCGCTCGAAGGCATTCGCGTTGCTGATTTTGGGTGGATTCTTGCCGTTCCGCATGGAACCGCCTGGCTTGGAGTGATGGGCGCAGAAGTGATCAAAATTGAGTCGATGCAGCGACCCGATTTGATTCGGCTCCTGGGTCATCCACCAGGCCAACCGATGAACATCGATGGTTCTCCCTATTTCAACAGTCTAAACTTTGGCAAGAAAGGGATTACCCTCAACCTGAGCCATCCCAAAGGCATTGCGTTGGCCAAAGAAATCATCCGACACAGTGACATCGTCACGGAAAATTTTACTGTCGGCAATATGAAAAAATGGGGGCTCAGCTACGAAGAGCTGTGTCAGATCAAGCCAGACATCATCATGCTTTCTGGTACCCCGCTCGGTCAGTTTGGCTCTGAAAGCCAATGCGTGGGATGGGGGCCGCATACGCAAGCCTATGCCGGGATGTGTCACCTTACTGGCTATCCAGACGGTGCCCCCAGTGGACTGGGCGGCACCTGGCCGGATTTTATGATTGGTGTGGTCATGGCGTATGCCATCATGAGCGCGCTGCATTATCGTCGCCGCACTGGCAAAGGCCAATATATCGACCTGGCGATGGCAGAGGTGGTGATGTCGATGCTACCCGAAGGCTTTGCTGATTATAACCTGAATGGGCGAGACCGAGGGCGGCGGGGGAATCGCGACGATCTAATGGTGCCCCATAACGTCTACCGCTGTGCCGGCGATGACCAGTGGGCGGCGATTGCCGTCAACAGTGAAGACGAGTGGCAGGCATTATGTCAGACACTTGGCCATCCCGAATGGCTCACTGACCCTCGCTTCACTGATCAGCAAAGCAGGAAAATACATGAAGAATCCCTGGATACTCTCGTTGAAGCCTGGACTGCGCAACGCTCTCCGGTCGAGGTGATGCACACCCTTCAGGCTGCTGGTGTCGCGGCCACGCCCGTGTACAACACCGAAGGCCTTTGCACTGATCCACAGTTCCAGCATCGGCACTACACTGTCCCCATCGATCATCCGGTCACTGGAGCGGTTCCTGCTGCTGGCATTCCTGGTCTGTACAGTCGCCTTCCGCAAGAGGCCTTGCAGTATACGGCTGCCCCGCGCCTGGGTCAGCACAACGAAGAAATTCTGAGTGGGTTGTTAGGTTTGTCAGTGGCAGAGATTGCCCACCTTAAAGAAGAGAAAGTTGTCTGTTAAGAAAGCATTCAGCAGTCAGCGTTCAGCGGTCAGCCAGAGAAGGCCAGAGGCCATAGGCTTAAGGGGGCCTTTAGCCTTAAGCTTATAGCCTATAGCCTCGTTGAAAGCTGACAGCTGATCGCTGAACGCTTCTTGAGAAGGAGATTCAACCCACCACATGGCAAATCAGAAACTTGAGCAACTCCTCGAAAAGATGACTGCTGGCAACGAGGTCGCCCTCGCGCGGTTGATGACCTTAGTTGAGCGTGATGGTATGGAAGTTGGCCCGATTCTCGAGTCCATCAGTCCTCAACTCGGCAATGCCTTTACTATTGGCATCACTGGTCCTCCAGGCGCAGGGAAGTCAAGCCTGGTCGATTGTCTCGCCGCCCTCATGCGGAAAGCTGGAAAAACTGTTGGTATCGTTGCCATTGATCCCTCGAGTCCGTTTTCCGGTGGAGCATTGCTCGGTGATCGTATCCGTATGAGTCAGCATTACCTGGATAAAGGCGTGTTTATTCGCAGCATGGCAACACGAGGCAGCCATGGTGGATTGGCACGAGCGACCAAGGATGTCATGAAGCTCCTCGATGCTTCTGGCCGAGATTACATTCTGGTCGAAACCGTCGGTGTCGGGCAGACAGAACTCGACATTATGGGCACGACAGATACCGTGATTGTGACGCTCGTACCAGAAGCCGGCGATGGCGTACAAGTCATGAAAGCCGGCCTGATGGAAATCGCCGATATTTTTGTCGTCAACAAAGCCGACCGGGACGGCGCGCAACGGATGCAGACCGAACTCACGCTTATGCTCGAGCTCAAGTACAGCAATCAGGCCCCCCGTGAGGCTGGACAGCCGCAATGGCGGATTCCAGTTTTGCCTGCCCAGGCGGTGAACAATATTGGCATTGCTGAATTATTTGCAGCTATTGAAGCGCATCACCAGTTTCTGATTGACTCCGGCGAACTCGGCCGGCGCCGTAAAGCCCGGCGCCGGGAGGAATTGCTCTCGCGTATCGAGTACGAAGTGCGTCGCCGTCTCGTAGAAAAAGCGCACACCAATTCCGCCCTCGCCCAATTATTTGACGATGTTGGTAAAGGCAAAATCGATCCACATAGTGCCTCAGACACAATCTTGAATAGCGAGTTCTTGAAAAACGGATCCTGAAATCCGCACTCCAAGGAGGAATATGTTATGAAAGCCGCAGTGCTGTATGAACTCAAAACCTTACTCAAAGTTGAGGACGTTGATCTCGACCCCCCTAAGGCTGGCGAGGTGCGCGTGAAGATCGCTGCCAACGGCGTGTGTCATAGTGACTACTCGGTGATCCATGGCGTGCTGCGTTCGCCGCTTCCCGTCGTGCCTGGACATGAAGGTGCTGGTATCGTCGAAGAAGTTGGGGCGGACGTGAGCCTGGTCAAGGTCGGGGATCACGTGGTTCTCTCCTTCGCGCCGTATTGTGGCCATTGCTACTACTGTTCAATTGGGCGACCAGTCCTGTGCGATAATATGCGTCTCACGATGGGGAAAGGCACGTTATTAGACGGCACATGTCGATTGAAAAAGAACGGCAAGCCCATTCACCATATGGCGGGACTTTCTAGCTTCGCCCAGTACGCAGTGGTTGCCGAAATCTCGTGTATCAAGATTCCTGACAACGTCCCGCTCGACAAAGCGTGCCTCGTAGGTTGCGGTGTCATGACAGGGGTTGGGGCGGCAATCAACACCGCGAAAGTCGAACCCGGTAGCAGCACTGTCGTAATCGGCTGTGGTGGTGTGGGTTTGAATGTGATCCAAGGGTGCGCTCTCGCCGGCGCAGGAACCATCATCGCTGTAGACTTAATGGACAATAAACTCGAGTACGCCAAACAGTTCGGTGCGACGCATACCATTAACCCCAGTCGTCAAGAGCTGGTGAAAACAGTTCGCAGTCTCACCGAAGGACGTGGAGCTGATTACGCCTTCGAAGTGATTGGTCTGGGGAAGACCATCGAGCAAGCGTATGCCTGCGCTCGTCAGGGCGGAACGACCATTGTGGTTGGCGCACCGTCGCGCGAGGATACAGTCACCATTCCCGCCTCGAGTTTGTTGACCGAAAAAGTGCTCAAAGGCTCAGTATACGGCTCCGCGCGGCCACGGGTAGACATGCCCAAGTTGATCGATCTATACATGCACAAGAAACTCAAGATTGATGAGTTGGTCACCCGCACCTACTCACTCGACGAGGTCAATGACGCCATGACCGCGATGGAGAAGGGAGAGGTCGCTCGTAGCGTGGTGGTGATGTAACGGCGAAGAAGCGGTCAGCTATCAGCTGTCAGCTTTTTGAGGAGGGCATCAGGAATCGAAGAATCGGTGACTTTCACACTTTTTCTCCGGCTCTCCTCATACTTGTCCTCTAGGAGATTCGTACACTGCTGTCATATGTTGCAGGCCCCGCGTGCGAAGAAAGCCAGACAGGAGGCCTCATGGACATCACAACCCTGACCTGGATGAATACACTCTTCATCATGGCAGCCGTCATCATCCTCGTCTTCGAGGTGTGCAAGATTTCGCAAGCGCTTCGCGGTGTCGCCGAGGCTGTCGCCCGGACCGAGGAAACCGCCTCACGCAATGCACGGCTCACCCTTGCCGTCCGGGAACGGCTCGGCCCACCCCAGCACTTTGCTGGCGGTATCCCGGATCAATTCTCCCTCTTCCTGCTTGATGCTGACCCAGTCTTTCCCCTGCCCTTGTTCTCGACAAATGATCCCACCGGAGCGGATGCACTCTTTGTAGTGGATATCACTGGCTCAGCTTTTGGTAATTTTCAGACATTCAGTCCGACTAGCAGTCCCTCAGCGACCCTAAGCGCGACCCCTGTGCCGGAACCGTCCACGTTGCTCCTTTTTGCAACTGCCCTCGCTGGCCTTGCACTGGTCAGGAGAAAACTTTGATCCCTTTCATTGCGTGGATCTACCAAACAGCCTCGGAGAACAATGCTATACAACAGAAGATTGGCTAAAAGTGGACCAACTGCTCACCCGATCTCCCATTAGTGGCACAAGTCCCTGTCTACGAATTGCACTCAGAAGGAGGTGGAGTCAGCATTCCCGAAAAGGTTCCTTAAAGGTTCCTTGAACTGGATTAGCTATCCTGTGAGAGGCACATAGAGACTTGGTCGTGTCGGAGTAGCCTTTGCCTCTCGACCTGCCTTCAGTCGCACGAATACGACAGGTTTGCCCTCGCTCCCATAGGTATCCAGTAATTCGAGGTTGTACAGGCGCATTTCGGGATCGTCTTCAGGAAGGATGACGAGCTCAAAATTGTCTGGCAATGAGTTGAGTACCCGCGGTTCCGCGAGCAGATAGTGCATCAGATCCCCTAGCAGGGCAATATTCCGCTCAACAACATTCTTAGGTGTCTTAGTCAGGGTAGTTACTTTTTTCTTTGTTGCTCCAGCCATTGCTCGTACCTCCGCCTGTACTTCTTCCAGTTGTCAGCCAGATCTTTATGGGCAACTTTCATAGTTGACATCTTGCAGCCAGTTGCATACTCAACAGACAAAAACATGTAGGAGATGCTATGCCTACTCGCAGCGAACGACCACGCCCGGTTGCCGATGAATGCTCACAACCTTTTTGGCAGGCGGCTCAGCGGCATCAGCTTGTCATCCAGCGATGTCAGGACTGTGGCTACTTCAATCATCCTCCGCGACCAGCGTGCGACGCCTGCCAGTCGCAATCTCTCCAGTTTGAACCGGTCAGTGGCCGAGGCGCGATCTATAGCTTTACCATTATGCATCAACCCAACATCGCCGGGTTTGAGGATCAGATTCCCTATCTTAACATCCTGGTGGAATTGGCAGAGCAGCCCTTGTTGCTGATGGTCTCGAGCTTGCCGATCTCTGAACGGGAGAAGGTGCGGATTGGGGCACGGGTTGAAGTGTATTTTGAAAAGGTTGATGCTGAGCTGACGTTGCCCCAGTTTCAACTTGTATGAAATGAAGGTTTCGTATGACACCGCGTTCATGCTTCGACAGGCTCAGCACGAACGGGTACCTAATCGAACAGCAGTAAATCCGTTCACCCTGAGCTCGTCGAAGGGTGAAGAAAAAAGAGACTCATATGTGGACAGGACGAGGAAAGACCGCAATCGTTGGTGTTGGCTATTCTGAACTCACGCGCCATTCTCAGAAGCCTTTGGGCTTGCTCGCACTCGACGCTTGCCAAGCCGCAATTGTTGATGCCGGAGTTCAACCTGAGTACATCGATGGACTCACGACCTATCCTGATGCACCGTTCCTCGGCGCGGGCAATCGAGATGGTGAAGATGTGGTCAGTGTGGCATACATCATTAACCATCTTCCCGTAGCGCCGGACATCCGTTGGTACGCCCAGATTGAGACTGGCATGATCGCCAGCCCGGCCATCGAGTCCGTGCATGCATTGATCGCAGGCGCATGTGACTATGTCCTTGTCTGGCGAGCCCTGCATCAACCCCGAGGCCGCTACGGTGCCTGGTCGAGTGAACGAGCAACTGGCGAGGCGCAGTTTATGGCACCGTATGGCTGTACAAGTATTTTTCAGTGGCACGCTATGGCGTGGCAGCGCTACATGCACAAGTATGGTGCTACCCGTGAACACCTCGCGACTTTTGTGGTCAACAGTCGCCGTAATGCCAACCTGAATCCACGAGCCTTTTTTTATATCACCCCAATGACCCGCGACGATTACCTCTCTGCCCGTTGGATCGCTGAGCCATTATGCCTGTTCGATTGTGACATTCCAGTCGAAGGCTGTGTCGCCTTGGTGCTGACTACAGCAGAACGGGCACGAGACCTCCGCAATCCTCCGGCCTATGTCGCTGGCTATGGTCAGAATACGAGTCGGCGACGGACACTCTTTCACTACGCACTCGACGACTATCTGGCGTGCGGGGCCTCGCTCGCCAATAAGCTCTGGGCATCGTCCGGCCTGGGGCCACAGGATATGGATGCAGCCCAGTTGTACGACGGTTTCAGCCCATCGACGCTCTACTGGCTCGAAGCGGCGGGTTTCTGCCCACCAGGGACAGCCTACGCTTTCATCCAAGACGGCAGGATTGCCTTGGAAGGAGAACTGCCACTGAATACCTTCGGCGGCAGCCTCAGTGAAGGCCGGCTGCATGGCATGGGGCATATCGCCGAAGCAGTGTTCCAGGTCACTGGGCGCGCAGAAAAACGCCAGATCCCGGATGCTGCTGCAGTGTGCGCAATCGATGGATCACCAATGTTGCGTGGCAGCGGTCTGGTCGTCACGAAAGAGCCGTAAAGCTTTCCGCAATCAGCCATCAGCTAAATTGGACCACACGACTTTGGCACACTCCAGCACTTACTGTGAACTCACCTGCGCCCGGCCATGAACTGGCCGGGCTGCAGAACGACGCCGGCTAAAGCCGGCTTTCAG
>CAZCWX010000418.1:0-7711 GCA_964502465.1 uncultured Enterobacteriaceae bacterium
GGGCCGCAGAATCCTTCTTCTGAAGAAACGGGCATCAAGGGAAGTGGCGCCGCAGGCCGCAATCTCCGGCGAAGGATCGTAGCCCGTGCCCGCTTGGATACCCGTTTGTCTCTACCCTCGACGAAGCTTTCGAGGAGGGCCCTTTCGCGTGTGTTCTTTCGCGGCTCTAGCTTCTTGCGTCCTGTTGGGGGTCTGCTCCCTGGTAGTAGTCGTAACAGCGGCCCACCGTCGGGCCGAGTAGACATGAACATCAGCACAGCGGGCGCGAGCGACGCCGCGCCGTGGGAAACAGACCACGAATGCCAACCATCTCCAACGTTCCAGTCGCCGAATGACTCTGTTGACCAATGTGGGACGTTGGCCCATGCGGGTCTCCCTCTTCCACCACGTGAGAAAACTACTCTTGCGACTCAGGCTGGCCCTGCGGTTACACTGCTGCCTCCACCTTTGGCACGGCGGCATATCCTCCGAACATTCTTTCACTGAGCAGTTTTCCCACGGCCCGTAGGTGCAGCGGCTTGGAGAAGAAGAACCCCTGTAGGTAGTCACATCCGAGCTCGGCGGCCAGAGCGGCTTGCCGCGGAGTTTCCACACCCTCGGCCACGGTATCCATGTTGAGGCTGCGCGACAGCAACCATGGCTCTGACGACCTCGATACTATTGGAACCGGGCTGCAGTTCGGAGATGAATGCCTTGTCGATTTTGATGGCGTCGGCCGGAAGCTTGCAGAGATAGCTGAAGGAAGAATACCCGACTCCGAAGTCGTCGATGTGGAGGCGCAGGCCGCGCGATTTCAGCTCCATGAGTTTCGCGCCGATTTGTTCGGGGTTCTCCAGATAGAGGTTTTCCGTCAGTTCCAGAATCAGCTGCCCCGGGTCAGCGCCGCTCTCAAAGAGCGTTTGCTGGATAAAACCGGAGAAGTCCGCCTGGCGCAGGTGTTTGCTTGAGATATTCACGCTCGTCGTCAGCGACCGCCTGTGCGGAAAGCTTTGGCGCCAAGTGCGGATTTGGTGGCAGACCTGACGAAGAACCCAGCGTTCTATCTCGATGATCTGCCCGGACTCCTCGGCGACTTTGATGAATTCACTGGGAACGATCTCCCGCCCGTCTTTCCGCCAGCGGATCAGCGCTTCAAAGCCCACCAGGTGATGAGTCGCGGCCGACAGAATCGGCTGATAGCTGACTCGAAACTCGTTGCGCCGAAAGGCACCCCTGAGATCGTCCTTTACGTGCTTCAGCTTGACCACACTGGCATGCATCTCCTGGTCGAAGAGGGCGTAGCAGGTTTTGCCTTTCGCCTTGGCGCGGTACATGGCGGTGTCGGCATTGCGGATCAGGGTGTCGGGAGAATCCTGGCCTCCGGAGCTGAGCACAATGCCCATGCTGGCGCTGACAAACACTTCGTTCCCCGCCACGTTCACGGGCCGCGTGAGAGCTTCCTGGATGCGCTCGGCGATGGCGATAGCGTCGGTTGCATCGGTAATCTTTTCCAACAGGATCACAAATTCATCGCCGCCCAGCCGCGCCACGGAGTCTCCGGCGCGCAGGCAGACTTCCAGGCGCCTGCTGGTGGTCCTGAGGAGTTCATCGCCCGCGATATGGCCCATGCTGTCATTAATCACCTTGAAATTATCGAGATCCAGAAAGATGATGGCGAACAGGTGGTCGGGGCTGCGCCGGGCCCGGTGCAAAGCGCCACGCAGCCGGTCGGCGAAGAGGTTGCGGTTGGGCAGGCCTGTGAGTGAATCGTAGAGAGCCAGCACTGCTAGCCTGTCTTCGGCCAGCTTTTGAGCAGTAATATCGGTCTGGGAAACAACACCTCCCATTCCGTCCCGGCCGAGGGGCGTGCAGACGAGATGGAGCCAGCGTTTGCCAGCTGGAGACTCCTGGCAGTAGTCCATGGAGAACTCGGTCTGCTCCCCGAGCAAGACGGCTTGAACTCCCTCGCGGAGATGCCGCACCTTGGCGTCGCTCAGACCGGAAGCCTGAGGGCGGAAGGAGAGGTAATTAACGCCAGGGGAGAGACCACCCAACCCATCCCAGCTCTCGTTGGCCGCGATGACCCTGCCTTCGGGGTCGAGAACGGCAATCTCAGCAGGTAAAGCGTTAACCACGGATTGGTTGAGCCGATACTGTTTCATGTCCCCCCTCCCTGACTCTGTTGGCCCGCGCTTTTGCTATCGCCCAGCAAACGTCAAAGGAGCAACGCCGACACCTTGCCGATTCAGCCCTGACGTTGCTTCGTAGTCCGGGCATAGGGCTCCTTCTCTGACCCCACAGCCCGTGCCAAGAGCCTTGGCAGCACGCCGGTTGGCCAGCATGAATGCACGATCGACTCCAGTTGCGAAGCCCGCCGGTGAAGTTGGGTGAGCATCTTCAGGAACTGGCCCAATTCTTCTTTGCTCTCCCACCACGCCCCAGGTACCGAGGAAGCTGATTCCAGGATGTGCTCCAGCGAGAGAGCAGCGATTCGAGACAAATAAGGTTCAAAGTCTCCCATGCCGGCGCACAGCGGCATAGCTTCGTCCTGAAAAAACACCGGCTCCCGCCGGAGGTCGTGGCAAAGCCATTCGCGACATCCAAAGCAAAAACCATGGTCAATTTTGATGAACGCATACGGCTTTGCGCCCCTTTGGCCCCGCTTCTTTCTATAAAACACCGCTTGAGCGCTGTCTCCATTGCCGGTCCAAGCATCGAACAACCAACAACCCAGAGCGGCATCGATGTTGGAAGTGATCCCGAGCATATTAACCGGCACGTAGTCGAACATGGCCTGCCTGTCCGGATCGACAGGCGTTTGTGAGCCAAGCTGTAACCCGATCGGCCAGTCCCACGTGTTGCCGCGTCCTTGGTGCTGCAAGTGGTTCTTCCCGATGAACTGCTCGGTTGCTTCCACAATCTCTGTAACGGCCACAGGAAGACCAATTTCTGCCGCCAGGACGCTGGCAACAAGGTCGTTGATGACCGAGCGCCTCCCTTGAGGATTGCTGATGCTCTTAACGACGTAAGAGTGTCCGTCTGATGCGCGGACCAAAATGCTTTGTGAACCGCCTCTCATGGGCCTGATGACGGTGAGTGCCAAAATGTGAACAAGAATGTCAGCCTGCCTCCCTCCCCATCCAGCCAGTGAAGAGGAACTCGCGCATACGAAGCGACTCAGTCTCCGCTTGGAGTCTGCGGAGTTATGCCCTAAAAGTCATTATGGGTGATTTAAGTGGTCTGTCAATCTAAAACATTATACTTTATAAAAGTTTTATGTCCATTCGGAGGAAAGATGCTTGGGTTTTGAGGCGTAGTTGAGGGATAGTATCAAATGGTCTGAATCGCACGAGGTCTACTACGCAGCCACTGAAGGAGGGGTTCCCAGATGCTCTGGTTCCTGACGTTCGGTACAGCCTGCCTCTTGGGGTTGGTCACGGTGCTACAGCGCTGGTCGGACGCCTACATCGATCGCATCAAGGCAAAGACAATTCTCGCCGCCGACTGGCAGCCGCTGTTGGCTGGTGAGATTCACCGGGACAGTCTTGGGAATCGCTTCTACATCCTTGTTCGCGGCTACGGCATCAACGGGTGGAAGATTGAAACGTGGGGAGGCACGCGAGGGGGGTTCGCCTGCCGAATCGACGACTGCCACCACGTGATGGCGAGAGGCAAGAGCGGCATCACGTCCGTGGGCGAAACGCACTTCACCGAGGACGGCGCCATTCATCTTGCGGCAGTTCAACAGGCAGCGACTCTGTGGGCCGCGAAGTTGTGGGGTGAAACCCTTGCTTCGGGCAGCCTGTACGAAAGCCGAGTGGTTGCTAACGCGCAACTGCGGCAGTGGTTCCGTGAGATGTTCCCAGAGCACCGCTGCGACGACTCCTGCTTTTTCTGGAAGGAACAGGGTGAAGTGTCAACTGCGCCGTGGAGCTTATGAAGGCTGTCAGACAAGCATCTTATTCAGCTGTTTCACTGCGTCTTGCAGCGTCGGTGCGTCCAGAGTGTGACCGTGGTCCATAGCAATAGTCATCGAAGCGTCACGAAGTTTGGACTGGTAGTAGGTGTCCAGAGCCAGCGCATCATGCGCTACCGCGGAAAGTTCCTGGCAGATTCCCGCTACGACATCGATGTCATCCTTTCTTAGACCGCCCTTGGCTCCTTGAAGATTCTGCCGCGCCACGACGGCTAGAGCCTTGTCCTCGTTGTCGAAGAGCAAGATGGCTAACGTAGTGCCGTCGATTTCTTGAAGGCGCTTTCGGTATATGACTTTGCGCAGTGTGAAGGCCGGCATCCAGCTATATCCCTGTGCTCGTCGGTTGCCTTGGAGAAATTTTCCTGAAAGCGATCTTAGCAGGTTCCAGCCCAAAATACACGAGGAAAAGTAGGCCCTTCACGCCTCGTCGTTCCTAGCGAACACTGCCGCCATCCGCGACAGCGCCCAAACCGCTGTAGGGGTGCCTGGGTCCGAGCGGACTACACAATATCCAGACATTGCGTTGCCAGTGCTCCCGCCCAGATGTACCCACAGAATCGTCTGTTCAAGTGCATCAGTCGAAGATCCCCAGGTGAATTCCGTTTTCACCACGATCGTTCGCCGGGGTTCACCGGCTTTATCCGCCAAGCCACGATCCAAGAATGACTCATGGCCTGTCCGAAAGTCGTCTTGGGTGACCGGAAAGACATGAGCTGGGTGGGGGCGACCCCCGCCCTGTGTGGCTAAGTCGCCCAAAACCTCCCTCAGCTTCCTAGACCGCTACGAGGGGTGCCTCCCGCCCAGCCTAGGTTCCCTTGCTAGCAACTTTCACCTGCTGCTAGCACGATCGCATTAAGCACTCCTAGGCGAGGTGACTCGCTACCCGCTAGTGGCGCTGGTGCGCTAGCAAGCTACAGAGTCGCGGGGTTTGGTCCGATGGAAAAGAAGGTGAAGTAGACCCATTCATCATACTGATTGCTCGGGTGCTCATAGCGCTGCTGGCTATGGTAAAGAAGTGCAAGGCGGCTGGATGAGTCTGCGGCAGCGTGCTCTGAAGTCATGGCAACGCCGGGTAGGGGCATTGATGCTCGAGGGCTGGTATTGCATCGTCATTGTTCGGACTGGAAACAGCTACTTGTGCGTTTGGCGGCAAATACGGAAAGGATACCTGTCCTGCCGCAACAAGGGCGGAGGGTTTGCTCAGCATCCGGCACGATCGGGTTCAAGCGTTCTATAAAACGAATTCTCGCGAGGTGAAGGTGAATGACATGAAGAAGTTCAACGGCTTTTCTCTCTCGTCGGCGATGTTCGCTGTTTGCCTAGCGGCTGTAACCGCCAGTGCGCAACAACCACCCGCCGTGACTAGCACGGTCCCGGCTTCTGGGGCCACTAGCGTGCCCGTCAACAACCAAATCTCCGCAACCTTCACTGAGGCGATGGATCCTTCCACGATCACCACATCCACCTTTACCGTGAGGCGAGGAGCAATGACTGTTGCGGGGACCGTGACCTACATTGGTACGACCGCAATCTTCAGCCCTGTAGGCGGTCTCGCACCCCTCGCCACCTTTACTGCCACCATCAGAACCGGAGCCAAGGACCTCGCAGGCAATCTGCTGAACAGCAGCTATGTATGGAGCTTTACAACAGGTGCGATCACGGACACCATTCCACCCGCGGTGACTAACACCGTCCCTGCAACTGGGGCCACTAGCGTGCCCGTCAACAACCAAATCTCCGCAACCTTCACTGAGGCGATGGATCCGTCCACGATCACCACCTCCACGTTTACTCTTACTCGAGGGACAATGCCCGTGTCAGGCACTGTAACCTACATTGGTAGAACTGCGACCTTCACCCCGGCTGGCCCTCTCTCACCCCTCGACCCATTTACTGCCGTCATCACAACCGGCGCCAAGGACCTCGCCGGCAATGCACTGACCAGGGAGTATGTGTGGAACTTTGCAGCAGGTGCGATCCCGGACACCACACCGCCCACTTTGACTAACACCGTCCCTGCGGTCAGGACAATTGGCGTACCCGTCAACAACCAAATCTCCGCAACCTTCACTGAGGCGATGGATCCTTCCACGATGACCACCTCCACCTTTACCTTGCGGCAAGGGACAACGCCTATTTCCGGCACGGTGGCCTACATTGGCATGACCGCGACCTTTACCCCGGCAAACCGTCTCTCGCCACTCGCCACATTCACTGCCACCATTGCAAAGGGACCCAAGGACCTTGCAGGCAATGCACTGGCCAACAACTATGAATGGTCCTTTACGACGGGTGCGATTGTGGACAGCACTCCACCCAGCGTGACTTCCACTGTCCCGGCGGCTGGGGCCTCCGGGGTGGCGGTCAACAACGCGCTCGCCCTCAGCTTCACTGAGCCGATGGATCCTTCCACTATCACCACATCCACCTTTGTCTTGAGGCAAGGGGCCACACCTGTTTCAGGCACGGTGACCTACATCGGCACAATAGCGACCTTTACCCCGGAACACGACCTGAACAGCCTCATCGCGAGCACGGCTTTGCACGCCGAAGGTCTTCCACATCTCGCCACTTTTACTGCCACCATTACTACCGGCGCCGTGGACCTCGCAGGCAATGCACTGGCCAGCGACTATGTATGGAGCTTTACAACAGGTGCGACTGCGGACACTACTCCACCAACGGTGATTTCTACCATCCCGACGGCTGGGGCCTCCAACGTGGCGGTCAACAATTCAGTCTCCGTCACCTTCAGTGAGGCAATGGATCCTTCTACGATCACCGTCTCCAGCTTTGCGGCAGCCACCTTTAGCTTGGATCAAGGGCCGACGCCGGTTGCAGGTACGGTGACCTACGTAGGTACGACTGCGATTTTTACCCCGGCAAGCGGTCTCAGCCCCCTTCTGCCATTCACTGCCACCGTAACGATAGCCGCTAAGGACCTCGCAGGGAATGCTTTGGCCGCGGACTACGTATGGAGCTTTAGGACAGGTGTGACCGCCGACACCACTCCACCCAGGGTGATTTCCACCCTCCCGGCCGCTGGGGCCTCCGGGGTGGCGGTCAACAGCGCAGTTTCCGTCACCTTCACTGAGGAGATGGACCCTTCCACGATCAACACGTCGTCCTTTACGGCATCCTCCTTCACCTTGAAGCAAGGGAGGACGCCTGTTTCAGGCACGGTCACCTACATTGGCGCGACCGCAACCTTTACTCCTTTAAACGGTCTCAAGCCGCTTGCCCCATTCACTGCCACCATTACAGCTCATGCCAAGGATCTGGCAGGAAATACCCTGAGCAGTCCCTTTGAATTCACCTTTACAACGGCTGCGCCCGTCATCTATCCGACCGGCACCATCAATTCGCCTGGTGCAGTGAACGTCGCAAGCTATTTGACTACTGTAGCCGCCGGCAGCATCGCGGGTGTGTTCGGGAGTGACCTCTCCATCGGGCAATCAGGTTCGCAGGTTTCCACACCTCTGCCTACTACGCTGGCCCAAAGCAGTTACACCATCGGTGGTCATAAGGCACCGCTCTATTTCGCTTCACCGGGCCAGGTGAACCTGCAAATCCCGTGGGAGCTAGCAGGTCAGACCCAGGTTCCGATTCGCGGAACAGTTGACGGAGTGGGTTCCAACACTCAAGTAGTGAATCTCGCGCCCTTTGCTCCCGGCATTTTCCCGATCGACTCAACGGGAACGGGTCAGGGGGCGGTTCTGATTGTCCCCACCACCCAGCTTGCTGCGCCAGACACCC
>CAZCWX010000419.1:0-7395 GCA_964502465.1 uncultured Enterobacteriaceae bacterium
ACGGTGTCTTTGAAAGAGTCGTCTTTCCCTTCGGTGAGAAAGTAGAGTTGATTGCGCAGATCCTTCAGGTCATTGTTCACCGGCGTGGCTGAAAGCAACACGACCTTCGTCTTAACCCCAGTCTGGAGAATATCCTCCATCAGCCGCTCATACCGGCTTTTGCGGATAATATTCCCGTCCTCATCACGCTTGCCTTTGAGGTTGTTACGGAAGTTGTGCGACTCGTCGATGACCACCAGATCGTAGTTGCCCCAGTTGATCATCGCCAAATCGATGTCACCAGACTTCCCGCCGTCGCGGCTCAGGTCCGTATGGCACAGCACGGTGTAACCAAAGCGATCATTGACGAACGGGTTTAACTCGCTGTTATTCTGCGCCTGGTAGATCGTCCAGTTTTCCCGCAGCTTTTTCGGGCAGAGGACAAGCACTTTGTGATTGCGTAACTCGTAATATTTGATGATGCCGAGCGCCTCAAACGTCTTCCCCAAACCGACGCTGTCCGCGATGATACAGCCGGTATAAGAGTTAATCTTATTGATTGCTCCTTTCACTGCATCTTTTTGAAATTCAAAGAGCTTTTTCCAGATTTGCGTATCGACAATTTGCGTATTATCCAGTAACAGCCCACTTTTATCGTGCTCGGTGAGAAATTGCTCGAAGAGATGGTAGAGCGTCTTGAAATACATAAATTCGGGCGCGTGATTGACGTAGAGCTGCTCAAGATACTGCAGCACCTCGTCTTTCACATCCTCAACTAAATCTGTATTGTCCCAAATCTGATTAAACCAGTCCTTGAGATCCCGGCGATCTCGGTTGCTGTCTACTTCCAGATTGAGTTCGATGTTGTTATGTGAGCCGCTCAGCCCAAGTCCGCGCACGGTGAAGTTTGAACTGCCGAGAATGGCATCCTCAACCCCATGATGAGCGATGTGATACATCTTGCCGTGAAGAAGGTTCGCGTGTTTGATGGACCGGATTTGCACCTTTGCGGCGATCCACTCAGCACATTCCCTGGCGACACGCTTTTGCTCCAAGCGGTTGACCAATTGAAGGCTATCATCCGCTATCTGAAAGGCCTTTGTGTCAGTCCGCTCTGGATCAAGCGACCGGATGAAGCGGGGCTCGCCAAAGAGAAACCTGAGATCGTCTATGCTCCTCAACTGCTCTTTCAGGGCGTCGAACGCATAAATAGTGAAATATGCAGAAACTACCGACAGTGCGCTACCGGGTTGGATCTTTTCCTTGAGAAAATCTCCCACTGTGCCACGGCTATAGTTGTCGCGAATACCTGAGGGAGCCGTCGTAGATTGGAACAACGGCCTAGTAGACTCCACTGATGGTTTTTCTTTTGAGCGAGCAGCAATTTTGGAACTCATTGCACAACCCTCACCCTGGCCCTCTCCTTTGAAGGGAGAGGGAAACTTTAGCCGTGCGCGCAGCACACGCTACTGACTACTGCATGCTGACTACTGACTACTTTCTTTCGCCTGCTCCTGCACATACCGTGCGATCTGCTCGTGCGTGGCGAACCAGACCCCAGGCTTGCTTCTCATGTACTGAATCAACCGTTCCAGCATCTGCATGCGATAGCGATGGCCGATCACCTGGGGGTGCATGACCAAAATATAGGTTGTCCCTTCTTCGTAAGCGCCGTCGAACTCACCGGCCCAAATTGAGTATACCTCGTCAGCGGTCCGTAAGCCGACATGGTGGGTCGCCCAACTCAACTGAAAATAGGGCCAGTCATCGAGAATCCACTCGACCGGCAGTTCGATCAGCCCAGTGTCCTCCCCTTCGGCCACTAAGGTATAGGGCCGATCATCGGCCATCATGCTGCTGTCATAGAGAAACCCCATCTCTTTGACTAACTTGATTGTCGCCGGGGTGAGATCCCACGCCGCAGAGCGAAAACCAACCGGCCGCTTGCCGACTTTTTCGACAAAGATGCGCATGGCTTTCTCATAGACCTCACGCTCTTCTTGCTCCGAAAGTTCCATGGGGTTCTCGTGCACATACGAATGAAAGCCGATTTCATGCTGTGGTCGTTTGAGCACGTCCTGCAACTCTTGCGGATGCAGGATCATCGATGCGGCTGGGATAAAGAACGTTGCCGGGATTTGGTATTTATCGAGCAAAGCGAGAATACGGGGCATGGCCGCGCGTGCACCGTATTCGCCGCGAGACATATACGATGGGCTGCGCTGATTTTGGAAGCCAAGCCACACTGGCTCGGTATCGAAGTCAAACGACAAGCTAACTGCCACTTTTGCCCCGTTGGGCCACCGCTTCGGGTTAAGATTTTTTCCGCTCCGCACGGTGTTCACGTGCTGCTGGATTTGTTCTGGGGTCCATTTCCAGACTGGGTCGTGCCCTTCTTCTGCTGACGTGGTAGTTTTCAACCCGAAGAGCAGAGAGAGCATGACCCCAATAAAGACCTGGTTTCGTAGGGAGGGCCTGGTGAGTTGGCCTTGGGTTGGGCGAGGCAGCACCTCGCCTCTACACATCCTTTGCATCATTGTTCTCCTCTCTCTTTACCGTCTGTAACAAGTTGATGTATGATCCCCTGCCATATCTGATGGGAGGTGAGGGTCGTGTTGGAAACTCTCTTGTTGTGGTACCCAGATTGGCTTTTGCAGGTTGCCTTGTTCGTCGTCCGCGTCGCCTTAGGCATCTGCATTATCGTCCACGGTCTCGGCAAACTCGGGTTCCTCAAGAGTAACCCGGCTGGCGTCAAAGGCTTCGTCGGCTGGTTGAAGGCTCTTGAGGTCCCTTATCCCACCTTCAGCGCATGGGTGGCAACTCTGACGGAGTTTGTCGGGGGCATTCTTTTTACTCTTGGTTTCGGCACCCGCTTTGTCGCTCTTGCCCTCACCATCAACATGCTGGTTGCTGTCCTCATCGGGCACAAAGGTGGAGGGTACCTCATTCTCAATAATCCGCCGGGAGCCGAGTATGCGATTAACCTCACGATCCTTTTCGGCATGTTTGTCTTGGTAGGACCAGGAGCGATCTCGCTCGATTACCTGCTCGTGCACGGGTTCTCTGGGTAAAACCAGAGCAATCAGCGATCAGCTTTCGGCTAAACAAGGAAAGGCTGCAGGCTTGAGGCTGTAGGGAACTCTCCCTTAAGCCTATGGCCTATAGCCTGTGGCCTCTAGCCTTTTCCCTGATTGCTGACCGCTGATCGCTGACGGCTGACCGCTCATCTTGCAAAAATCTGCACGATATTGCCGGCAGGATCTTTTGCCGTGAAGTATTTGCCGTGCCCGCCCATATCAACAATATCGTTCACGGCAATGCCCTTTTGTATGAGCATCTCGCGCGTTTCCAGCAGATTATCAACTTCGAGCACGACCGTTGCCCCACCGCCAGGAGGCACGGCCCCTTCGCTGGGATCGGCAAGGGCGACCCCAACGCCATTCACGTCAAACTGCGTCCAGCGGTTGCCATCGCGGAACTTCACGTTGAGGCCGAGGACATCTTTGTAGAACCCTACCGCCTCGTCCATGTTTTTGACTACGTAATAGGCGCTGGAGAATTTTTTTACTGCCATACTCATCTCCTTTCCGGAAAAGAATCCACATATAAGATGAACAGCACGTTTCGCCCTCAGCTATCAGCTTTAGCGGCTTCAGGCTATAGGCTGCACTATAGGCTTGAGGCTTGAGGGCTCCCTCCTCCTAGCCCCTTTGGCCTGTAGCCTACTTTTCCTCTACAATCCGCGCCCATGAAATAACACAAAGTGAGCTATTCTCTATGTAGGTTGCACCGGCATAACGGATTTGGTAGCCTTTTGCCTGCCTAATCCTAGAGTGAGGGGGTTACACTATGGTTACTGCCCGTTTTCGCTGGCAATCTCGCATTGCCCAAGTTTTGGTCGGAGGGATGTTTGCCACGCTCTGCATGAGACTGCCAGCCCTGGCGGATGAGACCTGCCAATCTCCCTATCTCCCCAAAATTACCGGCCAGGAAGATTACGTCTATGTCTGGACCCTAGGCGCCGAAGGGATCGGGGATGGTTCAGACAAACTCGTGACGGTCGGCGCCAATCCCAATAAACCAGACCAGTACGGAAAAGTGGTATCGAGCGTATCGGTTGGCGGCAGACATGAGGCCCACCACGGCGGGTTCACCGATGACCGACGCTACCTCTGGCTCAGCGGACTCGATGACAGTAAAATCTTCATCTTTGATGTCGCGGCCGATCCAGCCAAGCCCAAGCTGACAAAAACGATTGACACATTTGTGAAAGATTCTGGTGGTGTGGTCGGTCCGCATACGATCTATCCGCTTCCTGGACGCGTGCTGATTACTGGTCTGTCCAACTCCACCGATCATGGCGGTAAGACCGGCATGGTCGAGTACAGCAACGAAGGCAAATACATTCGCACCATGTGGATGCCCGACGGAGCGGAGTATGGGTACGACGTGCGTGTCCAACCCCATCTCAACCGCATGCTCACCTCCTCCTTCACTGGCTGGAACAACTACATGATGGATTTTGGTCAGATGCTGGCTGACCCAGAAGCCATGAAACGGTTTGGCAGCACTATGGTGTTGTGGGACTTTCATGCACGCAAGCCGATTCAGACTTTTGCCGTCCCTGGAGCGCCGCTGGAGATCCGCTGGGCGCTGCAACCACGCCACTATTATGCCTTCACAGCCACTGCCTTGACCTCACAGCTCTGGCTGATCAAACAAAAGCCTGATGGCACTTTCGAGGCCAAAGCGGTCGGTGAGATCGGCGATCCGGCAAAAGTACCACTACCGGTTGACATCAGTCTCTCGGCCGATGACCAAACCCTCTTTGTGAACACCTTCCTGGACGGGTACTGTCGAGTATACAACGTAGGTGACCCAGAAAAGCCACAACTGGTGCACGAACAAAAGATCGGTGAGCAAGTCAACATGGTGTCGCAGACCTGGGACGGCAAACGCGTGTACTTTACCTCCTCGCTGTTAGCCAACTGGGATAAGAAAGGTGAGGCGAACGAGCAGTTCCTTAAAGCCTACACCTGGGATGGCAAGACGCTGACCCCGACCTTCGCGGTCGATTTTTACAAAGAAAATCTGGGACGCCCGCACATCATGCATTTCGGTCAGGATCAGTTTTATAAGAACCAGATTTATACTGAGAAGACACCAGCAGCCAACGCCACCATTGTAGCGGACGCGCACTAATCCCTCACCCTACCCCTCTCCCGCTGCATGGGAGAGGGAAGGAGTGTTCTGCCAAACAGCCATGAATACAGCAGCTCGATACATTCTGGTGGCCTCTCTTCTCGCGCTATTTTTTCCTCTGCCCTTACGGGTTCAAGCGACGGGAGAGACAGATCCTACTGTGCACGCTCTCCATGATGCGCTCCAGCCGCAATTTATTCCCCCTGCTCCTGGGACCTATGACCTTCCTCCCATTGACACCGTTAGTGATCATCACCTGCTCGACTCTACAGGGAAACCAGTCAACTTGTTTGCACTGACCAATGGCAAGGTCGCGGTCATCTCCTTTATGTATACGGCCTGCACCGATGTCGGTGGCTGCCCGCTTGCTGCTGCAGTGTTGCAGCAGGTCGATCGCCTACTGAGCGAGCGGCCAAAGATCGCGAAACAGGTAGCCCTCATTTCGGTCAGTTTTGATCCAGAGCGCGATACTCCGGCGCGACTTGCCGAGATCCGCGCTGGCCTGAACCCGCGCACCGACTGGTATTTTCTGACGGCAGCAACCCCAGAGGCCCTTCAACCTATCCTGGCAGACTATAACCAACCAGTAGCAAAACTCTGGCAAGAAGACGGAAAGTGGAGCGGGTTGTTCCGTCACGTGTTGAAGGTCTTTCTGTTGGACCGTACCCATCAAGTACGCAACATTTACAGCACTGGCTTTTTCAATCCACAGCTTGTCGTCAACGATATTGACACGATACTATTGGAGGACCAACACGCGGGCCGCACGCCATGAACTCGGTTTCGATTTGGGTGATCAATACGCTGCTCTTTTTCACACACTTCAGTCTTGCGCTTTCTCAGCCCCTAGCCCCCAGTCCCCAATCCCAGATTGCCGTTCCTCTCGGTCTTCCTACCCCACTCCCTCTTCCAGACGATAACCTATTGACGCAAGAGAAAATTGCGCTGGGCCGACGACTTTTTTTCGATCGTCGCCTGTCACCCAACGACACCATGTCGTGCGCCATGTGCCACGTTCCTGCCCAAGGATTCACTGTGAACGAACTCCGCCTCGCGGTGGGCATCAATGGCAAAACCGGAAAGCGCAATGCCCCTTCGCTGTATAACGTAGCGTATCAACAGCTGCTGTTTCATGACGGCCGTGAGTTTACCTTGGAAGACCAGGTGATCTCACCCTTCACCAATCCAGTGGAAATGGCCAATCCCTCCATAGGGTATGTAGTCAACAAAATAAGCAGACTGCCGGGATACGAGGAAGCGTTTCGGCGAGCATTTGGAGAAAGCGTCAGTGTCGCAACTCTGGGGAAAGCTTTGGCCAGTTACGAACGGACGTTACTCTCCGGGAGTTCATCCTTCGATCGCTGGTACTTTGCTGGCGAAGCTGACGCCGTCAATGATGAAGTGAAAGCCGGGTTTGAGCTCTTCGCCGGCAAGGGCCAGTGTTTTGCCTGCCACACGATTGGAAAAGATGCGGCGTTGTTCACTGATCATGCTTTTCACAACACCGGCGTTGCCCATCTCCAGCTTATTCCCCCAGAAAGTGTGGAGGTTGATTTGGGTGGCGGGCTGATCGTCCAGATGCCGCGCGCCCAGATAGATGAAGTGCTGCTTGTACCGGGCCAGGACTTAGGCAGATATGAAGTGACGCTCGATCCTACGGATCTGTGGCGCTACAAAACCCCCTCACTCCGTAACGTGGCGCTAACCGCGCCGTACATGCACAACGGCATATTGCTCACGTTAGCAGAGGTCATCGACTACTATGATCGTGGCGGCACTGGAGCCGAAGGCCAAGACTCACGCATTGCACCACTGCAACTCACGACAGAGGAAAAGCACACGCTGCTTGTGTTCTTACGCAGCCTGACTGGAGATAATGTTGCTGTGCTTGCTCAGGAAACCTATCCGCATGCTGAGTTGGGCGCAAAGGAGGGACACTTGCCCCAGACATCGGCATACTGAGCCGTATAGAGAATATTCCTGAGAACGGGCAGACGCTCTTGCCCCCAGCCAGCAAGATCTGAAACGAGAGTGCCCACCCCAAGGGGCAGTTCAGGTTCAAAGAGAATTTAGATACCGATAGCCCAGTGTGCTAAAAAACCCTCGCCATTTCACAAGTTTTTGCTCAGCGTCCGCTATCCTGAGGGTTGACAGTGATCCTGCTTCCTGCCATCTCTTGTTCATTATGCAAGCGCTCAAAGTCGAAGCGATCGT
>CAZCWX010000420.1:0-4219 GCA_964502465.1 uncultured Enterobacteriaceae bacterium
ATTCCTGCGATACAGGCGCGTTGGGCGCTGATTGCTTCGGCGGGGGAAGTGCTGCTGGAGACCGAACGGGTATCCAAAGCCCTCAAGAAGTCCCCCACTTCAGTTCCGTTGCTGATCGAAGCTTATGCTGAGGGGGAGATGCCTTGGTGTCTGCTCGATACGTATCACCGCCATATGGAAAGCCGGTGGTACAACTTCGAGCCTCCGGCAGGGGAGGACCATAGCAGCCTCGACCAACTGATTATTAAGGCTGAACGGCGGTACTCTGAAGCTGGCTCCCAACTCGCCGAGTACTTTATCGAACAGTTCAGCAAGACGAAGCATCCAATCAACGGACTCCTCCGGCAACAAGACATCTTCGAAACGTACGTGAAACCGAAACTGGCCGCAGGCCAGGTCGCCTATGTCTGGGTGGATGCCTTGCGATTCGAAATGGCCCGCGAACTCTGCCGGTTGCTCATGAGTGACTTCGAACTTTCCATCCAACCGGCCCTCGGGACTATTCCCACGATCACCGAGATCGGCATGGCAGCACTCCTACCGAGGGCAAACCAATCGGCCAGGGTGATCCCTGTGGGAGGAGGGAAACTCGGACTGGAAATTAACGGCACAGTGCTTAAGGATCGCAAAGACCGCATCGCCTTCCTGAAGGCCCATGCGGGTGTCTCAGTCTTTGATGCCAAGCTCGATGACCTCCTGCCCAAACCACAGAAGAAGATAAAGGACGGTATCCAGAACGCTCAGTTGGTCCTCGTGACTTCGCAAGAAATTGACGAACTGTGCGAGGCAGACAACATCGCGCAGGCCCGGCTTCAGATGGATGGGGTGTTGGGTCACCTGCGGCGGGGTGTCCGGATACTCAGTGATCTTGGCATCAAGACCATTGTCCTTGCTGCCGACCATGGGCATCTGTTCGCCGAAGAGATCAGTGATGACATGAAAATCGATGCTCCTGGTGGTCAGACCGAAGACCTGCATCGGCGTGTCTGGGTGGGGGTTGGTGGTAAAACAGAACCCTCTTACCTACGGGCTCCGTTACGCTCACTAGGAATTGAGAGCGACCTGGACATCGCCACTCCATGGACCTTCGCCTGCTTCAAGTCCAAGGGAGGAGCACGGGCATATTTTCATGGAGGCCTTTCGCCCCAGGAATTAATCATTCCGGTTGTGGTGATGACACCGAAGGCTGCAGCGATGAGCGGCCCACCGGCCGGCATCCAGTGGAAGTTAACGCCTGGCTCAGCGAAGCTGACCACCCGCTTCTTCTCGGTCCAGGTCACAGGAGGCCAGAGCCAGGCGAGTCTTTTCGGGTTCGAGCCACCCAAGGTGCGGATTGAGCTCCGGGCGAACAAGAAATGCGTCTCGGTACCGGTGAGCGCTTCATACGGCTTCGAGGATGCCACTGGGGAAGTAACGCTCAAACTTGCGGAAAACGATCCTAGGAAGCTTGAGCCGAATACCGTCACCGTGATGCTGACCGAAGATCTCACGCAGAAAACGGCCGGTCTCTATCTCCTCGATGCCACGACAGGGGCAGAACTGGCGAGTCTTGACAAGATCGAGGTGGCTATTGCTATTTAGTGACGAGCAATGTCGGACAAGTGACGAATGATGAGTGATGAGTGATGAGTGACGAGAAGAAGGCGAATAGCTATCGGGACTTGATTGTGTGGCAAAAGGGAATGACGCTGGTAAAGCGCATATACCAGATTACTACCACTTTTCCTGTGGATGAGAGATTTGGCTTGGTTACGCAGATGCGACGGGCAGCAGTGTCTGTCCCTTCTAACATCGCTGAAGGGCAGGCACGGCATACCACTGGTGAATTTGTTCAGTTTGTTTCGCACGCGGAAGGCTCAGTAGCGGAACTGGATACCCAGCTCATTCTTGCGATAGAGCTTGGGTACTGTATAAAGGCTGAGGTAGATGATGCTTTCGAACTCGTTGAGGAATTACGCAAGATGCTTAATGCACTCCGAAGAAAACTTGTCACTCGTCACTAATCACTTGTCACTGGTCATTGATCACTCCTATGAGCGCACTCGATAGTAAAGCTGCCTCAATCTTTGCCGGCAAAGTGGTGCGGAAAGATTTGGTTCGCAAGGTGAAGGTTGGGGCCAATGTGCCAGTTTTTGTGCTTGAATACTTGCTTGGCAAATACTGTGCGACCGATGATCCCATAGCGATTGATGCAGGACTGAGAGTCGTCAATTCCACACTGGCTGAGAATTTCGTGCGCCCAGACGAGGCGAACAAGGCGCAATCTTTCGTTCGAGAGAAGGGAAAACATACGCTCATCGACAAGGTGCGGGTTCGCTATCTCTCCGACGAGGACAAATACTGGGCGGAGTTTGTGAACTTTGGTCACAAGTATGTGCATATCCCAGAGCACTACGTCCGGGAGTACGATCGGCTGCTCATGGGCGGTATTTGGGCGCAGGTAGATATCCGCCATGAGTATGATGAGGAAGTCCGCGGCAGGCGGAGTCCGTTCTGGATTGACAGCCTGAAACCAATCCAGCTCGCGACGTTCGATCTTGAGGAGTACCGGCAGGGGCGCCGTCAGTTCACTGCAGATGAATGGATCGACCTCTTGACCCGCAGTATAGGACTGGAACCCGCCCACTTTGATCGACGCCTCAAGCTCCTCTTTCTTGTCAGGCTGATTCCTCTGTGTGAGCAAAATTTCAACCTGATCGAACTCGGTCCACGCGGAACAGGGAAGTCCTATGCGTACCAGGAACTGAGCCCTTACGTGATCCTCCTGACCGGCCCAACCACGGTGGCAAACCTGTTTTACAATATGGCAACCGGGAAGATGGGGCTTGTTGGTCTGTGGGATGCGGTTGCCTTTGATGAAGTGGCAGACCTGCAAAAGATGCCAAAAGAAGTCATTACCACTCTCAAAACCTACTGCGAGTCAGGAACCTTTGCGCGAGGCAAAGATGCACTCTCAGGCACAGCCTCGCTCGCTCTCTTTGGCAACACGAACCAGCCCGTCGAAGTCATGGTTCGCTCGTCCCATCTGTTCGCGCCCTTACCTGATGTCGTTCGCGAAGACATGGCCTTTCTCGACCGCATACACTTCTACTTGCCTGGCTGGGAAGTACCAAAGATGCGCGTTGAGTTCTTCACGGATCATTATGGATTCATTGTGGATTATCTGGCTGAAGCGCTGAGAGAACTCCGCCGACAGAATTTCACCGAGATGGTTGATCATTATTTCTCGCTGGGATCGCACCTGAACGCACGTGATGTAAAAGCGGTACGCAAAACCATCGCAGGATTCATCAAGCTCCTATATCCCGACGGGCAGGTTACGAAGGAAGAGATGGCAGAACTCTTGGACATTGCTCTTGAAGGCCGCCGTCGGGTTAAAGAGCAACTGAAGAAAATGGGGTCCTTTGAGTACTACCAGACGTCCTTTTCCTACATCGATAGTCAAACGCGCGAAGAGCGTTATGTGGGAGTGCCAGAGGAGGGCGGGCGAGATCTGATTTCCACCGATCCCCTTGCCCCAGGCTCGGTGTATACAGCCGCAGTGGATGACCAAGGAAAGGTTGGGCTGTACCGGCTTGAAGTCGGCTGCTCGCCAGGCACCGGGAAATTGCGCGTCGCTGGTGGCATCGACACCTCGATGAGAGAATCGATTCAGCGTGCGTTCGCCTATATCCAAGGCCACAAGGTGAACATGGGCATTGCCCAGGCATTTGATACGACTGATTTCCATGCGGAAGCCATTGACTTGCTGGTGAACCGTGTTTCCTGTGATGCCGGCATTGCCCTGGTCGTGGCAATCTACTCGGCCCTGAAAAAGCATCCAGCGTTGCCAGCACTGTTGATTCTTGGTGATCTGAGCATCCAAGGAAACATTAAGGCAGTACGCTCTCTCGCTGAGCCACTCCGCATAGGGATGGATAACGGTGCCCGACGTGCTTTGATTCCGATCGAGAACAAGCGCCATTTTCTCGATGTGTCTGCAGACATTATGGAGCGGGTGGATCCAATTTTCTATGGTGATCCTCTCACTGCAGCGATGAAAGCGCTAGGGATAAACTAACCAGCCCTTCAGACCATCCACAACGACACCTCGACAATATATGTAAACTGTCAAGGCTTCACTCATTCCACAAAACCGTCTAGAGTCCCGAATCAAAAAGGGTCTAGAATCTAGCGTCCAGAGTTTCGTATCTGTAATCGACTACTGACTACTGGCTAC
>CAZCWX010000421.1:0-4279 GCA_964502465.1 uncultured Enterobacteriaceae bacterium
CAAGACGATGTGCAGTGGAGTGCGCAGTTCATGCGACATGGTAGCCAAAAACTCGCTCTTGGCTCGACTGGCCGCTTCGGCGGCTTCTTTGACATTCCTCAGCGATTCTTCGCCCTGTTTCCGCTCGGTAATGTCTTCAGCGATCCCGACGACGCGGTAGACCTCGCCTTGTTCGTTCTGCACAGGAAAGGAGCGATCCCAAATCCAGCGCACTGCTCCATCCGGGCGCATGATCCGATACTCGGTGTTCGTAAACTCGCCTCCACATTGTCTCCTCAGCATCGCGCGCACGCGTTGGCGATCTTCTGGATAGATTGTCTCCAGCCATACCTGTGGATTTGTTAGGAGACTCTCACACGAGCGCCCCCAAATCTCCGCATACGCGGGACTGACGTAGATGAGCAGGGACATTCCCGGTACGCTCATCCAGAAGACTTCTCGAATATTCTCAGCCAGTTGACGAAAACGTTCCTCGCTTTCCCGTAGCGTGTTTTCTATCTGCTGACGTTCAGCGATGTCTCGCAGCAGTTGCGCATTGACCTGTGAAAGCGCAGCGGTTCGCTCCTGTACGCGTTGCTCCAACTCATCACGGGCCTGCCGCAGGGCTGCTTCTGCCCGCTTTCGCTCAGTAATGTCTCTGACAGAACCAGCCATGCGGATGGGTTTCCCCTCTTCGTCCCAGAGAGCCTGTCCGCAACCGCTAAACCAGCGGTACTCTTCATCTGCAGTACGCATCCGATATTCTACATCGTAGGGCACTCGCTTGATCAAATGATCGAGAAGAGCCTGTTGAACCCGCACGGAATCTTCAGGATGAAGTCGTGACATCCAACTTTCTAGTGTGTTCTCGCCCTCGTTTTCTTCCAGGCCGAGGAGTTTTCTAAACCGCGGGGAATAATAGATTGCCATTGGCAGGTACCTGCCAGCTTCGTTGGCTATCACTTTTGCGTCCCACAGACCGTCGCTCGACCCCTGTACGGCTAAATCAAACCTTTCTATGCTGCCGTGCAGCGCTCTCTCTGCCGACTGGCGCTCAGTTGCTGCGGTTTTGAGTTCGCGCACCTGCTGACGCAGTAAGGTCAATTCCTCGATGAGTTGGGCTTTGGTTTTCCGCATAGATACCACTGTCCCCCCTCCTTCACATCACCCATACACAAAGAGGCCACCTACGTATGCAGATGACCCCTCCTTAACAGTCTCTTGCACGAGAGCACAACCCTCTCCCTCCTCCACGAGTGTCATGGACTCTACTGCCCGTACCTGCAGGAGTCAAGAGAAAGAGAGGTTAGTGACTCCGCAACAACACCTTCAAAGCCCCTGGTCGCGCTGCATGGTCAATCGCTTTCATCCCTTCAGCCAGGGAATAGACTGACTCAATGAGAGGGGTAACGGCAACACTCCGGTGTTCCAGAGCCCGGAGGGCTGGAGGAAAGCGACCACAGCGAGAACCAATGACGGTCACTTCATGAATCACCAAAGGAGCCAGAGCGAGCGTATGCTGCTGAGCGACAGTACTCTTGAGAACGAGCGTACCGCGCGGACCTATGGTCTCGATCGCAAGGGTAAGACCAGCAGTGGAACCGGTCGCCTCAACAACCACGTCAGCACGCTGCTGTAGGTGCCAATCACCGAGCAGGGTCGTGTGAATGCCGAACTTCTGCAGGATCGCTAATTTTTGCTGATGCTTACCGACCACCGTTATCCGCGCGCCAACGTTACGGAGCACCTGAGCACAGAGCAAACCAAGCTTGCCATCTCCAAAGATAACTACGTCAGAGTCTGGCTGGAGGTGAACCTGTTCTAAGATTTCACATGCCGCGGCAAGCGGCTCAGTGAACACCGCCTCTTCATCGCTCACCGCCTCAGGGACGAGATGGAGGTTGGCCACAGGAACCGCCAGATATTCAGCAAAACTTCCGTCAGCATTGAGAATCCCCATGACTTGACGGTGTGTACAGTGTCGCCCAAGTCCTCGCCTGCAGAGCTGACACGAGCCACAGGCAAAGTTGATCTCCCCGACCACCCGTTTCCCCATCAGGTTTGTCGGCCCTTCCCTGACTTCGCCAACAAATTCGTGTCCCGGAATGCCCTGAAACCCCATGTAGCCCTGAAGAATTTGCAGATCTGTCGAGCAAATGCCAGCCAACCGGACGCGGACAAGAGCAATCTGATCAGTTGCACGCGGTGTCGGGTAGGCATCGTTCAGACGCAGCGTCTGTCCATCCCAATGCAACGCTCGCATAGACCCCCATTCTTGCAACCTTTCGTGCACGGTCATCGCACGGAATCTGCTCAAAAAGTAGAGACTTGAGGCTAGAGACTGGAGACTGGTCCCTTCACAACCCTCAAGTCTCAAGCCTCGTCTGCCTTACATGCCCACCTTCTGGGCAAATTCGTCCATCAGGCGTAAAACACCGGTGAGATCTCCACTCCAAAAGGAAATAGGCGCAAAGAAGGAGTCATAGCCCAGGTCCTGGTATTTTTTCATTTCCTCGATAAAAGCATCGACTGAGGTGACCGTAGATGGACCAATCATCACCTGAATGCTGGTGATATCTCGACCGGCCTGCGCGGCTGCAGCCTTCATGCCGTCATAGCTTTCCTGAAACGCCGCGAAACTCTTGGGAACGGCAACCCACCCATCACCGAATTCGACTACCCGGCGCATCGCACGCGCGGAGTGACCACCGATCCAGACTGGAAAAGGGTTCTGCAGCGGTTTGGGCTCGCATTTGATGCCACTGAACCGGACAAATTGCCCGTCAAACTGGGGGTCAGGATTTGTCCACAGTTCTTTCATTGCCCGGAGATATTCATCACTGAGCGCGCCTCGTTGCTTAAACGGGGCGCCAAGGAGCGTAATCTCTTCTTCCATCCAGCCAATGCCAGCACCAAGCATCATGCGTCCCCGCGACAGCACATCAAGGGTCGCCCACATTTTCGCCGTTACAATTGGATTCCGATGCGGTAGCACTAACACCCATGTCCCCAAGCGCACCCGTTTGGTGACCCCAGCGAGATAACCAAGTACGGCAAGCGGTTCCAGGAAACCCGTCTCAGCAGGAATAGGGAACCGGCCAGTGTCGTTGTACGGGTAGCGAGACTTAATGGTTGTAGGAATAACCACATGGTCTGGCACCCAGAGTGAATCGAACCCCAAATCTTCGGCTTTCTGAGCAATCGTGAGGAGTGCCTCACTGGCACCAAGGCCAGTCGCCAGCGGTCCGAATGACGGGAGAAAGAGACCAAACTTCATAAGTCCCTCCTTATACGTGAGGATGAAGACACGTCCCTTCCTATAAACTGTTTGACCACTCTCCGACAAGCCTACACCGATATGCGGACAGTATTTCTGGCGTTTTCCTGGCAATCCGTCCTTCCTTGCGCTATATCAAACGCAACCCACAAGGAAGGAAGGACCATATGGCTTTGGCATCATCCCAACCGCCCATCCTGTCAGGAGTAACAGTATTGGACTTTACGCAGTATCTCGCTGGACCGACAGCGACCCGTCTCATGGCTGAACTCGGCGCAGACATTATCAAGGTTGAGCAAGCACCAGGCGGTGACCCTGCGCGCAGCCTACCCTTTCTCAAAGACGGTCGCAGTGCGTATTTCATCCAACAAAATCGCGGCAAGAAAAGCCTCTGCATTGACTTCAACAAACCCGAGGGAGTCGAACTCGTGCGCGCGTTAATTCCACATGTTGATGTCGTGATCGAGAATTATGGTCCCGGCGTCCTCGAAAAGAGAGGGTTGGACTACGCCGCGCTCAAGCAGATCAACCCACGTCTTATTATGTGCTCAATCTCTGCCTTTGGTCGGCAGAGCCCGATGTCGCATCTCACTGGCTATGATTATATTGCTCAGGCGTTTTCTGGGATTATGCATATGACCGGCGATCCAGACGGGCCGCCACGTTTTGTTGGGGTGGCTATTGCGGATGGCATCTCTGGGGTCAACGCGTTTGCTGCGTTAGGCTACGCGCTCCTGCACAGAGACCGCACTGGACAGGGTCAGTACATTGACATCTCAATGGTCGATGCCCTCTACCACATGCAGTCGGTTGAGGTGCAGATGTTCATGGCCAGCAAAGGCACGTACAAGCCAATGCGCTTTGGCATTCATCATTATATGTCCTGTCCGCAGGGAGTGTTCAAAGGACCACAAGGCTATCTGGTCATCCTGGCACTAAACCGTCAGTGGCCCAATGTCGCCCGTGCCCTCGGCAAGCCAGAGTTGGCAACGGACCCGCGTTTTTCCTCTGCTGGCAGGCGTG
>CAZCWX010000422.1:0-7941 GCA_964502465.1 uncultured Enterobacteriaceae bacterium
TGACCATCAATCAATTCCTCTAGGGTAATGTTTCACACTACTTCCCGATGAAGAGGGAACTGAAAGCATAAAGGCATCAATTAGGTCTTTTGTAATAAGGGGTTTCACACTACTTCCCGATGAAGAGGGAACTGAAAGTCATTGATCCCAGTCGCTCATCCAGTCCCGATCTTCGGTTTCACACTACTTCCCGATGAAGAGGGAACTGGGGGAAGGAAAAAGTAGCCAGTAGTCAGCAGCCAGTAGCCAGCATGGAGCGGGATGGAGGTCGATGAGTTGGGGATAAAAGATCATTCCTGCGTACAGGGGAAACGAGGGAGAGAGCCAGTAGCCAACCTGGACTCTAACCGCATGGCGATGAGCAGGGAACTGAAAGACGAGCACGAGCTGCGAGCCACGAACGCGGCTTGCGGTTTGCTCTTTTGTGGACTGCGGCGGCGCTGACGCCGCTTTGCCTGCGCGCGGAGCGCGGAGAGTGCCATAGTCCACTGGCGTCAGCCACAGCGCCGCTAACGGCGGCGCATGCCAGAGGGGATAGTCCCTGCCCTGTTCTGTCAGATACCCTTTTCTGCCATGCTGCCCTGGCTGACTCAGGACGTCAAACGTAAACTGAAGGCTACTAAGTAAGAGAGAAAAAGTTCTTTCAGAAACAAATTGTTACAATCCTGGATTTGTCAGGGATTTTAAGCAGTTTGCGGTCGCAAAACTTTTTCACTTCTACTTAAATCAAACCACAGAAGATTGGCACACTCACTCTGTCACCCTGAGTGCAACGAAGGGTCTCTCAGAGAGATGCTTCGCTCCGCTCAGCATGACAGCCCTGAGGTAACCATCGGGTGAAGTGTGCCAAAGTCATGTGGTCCGATTTAGGTAGCTGCAACCAAGACCATGCAGAATTGATTCATGGAGGTGGACCATGCAAACAATGCAAAAGGCAACCCTGTCCGTCTTGTTCACTCTCAGTGTGCTCACACTGACCACTCCAGCTTTGGCGACTACTATTATTGAACAGACCTTTCCTGACCTCGTGCACCAAGCTGAGGTGATTACGGTTGGCACGGTGACCGGTATCCAGGAGCAGTGGGATGCCTCACGCCAGGTGCCGATGACGCAGGTAACCTTTTCCCATTTAACTGTGCTCAAAGGTGATCCTGGTCTTGACAGCTTGACGCTCGAGTTCCTGGGCGGACACCTGCCCGATGGCAGAGTGCTGACTGTCTCGGGAATGCCCCATCTCACAATGGGAGAGAAAGTGGTGGTGTTTAGTGCTGGGAACCAGCACTACTTCTGGCCCTTGGTTGGGGGTTGGCAAGGGCTGTTACGCGTCACTTTTGACCCGCAACGAGGCGAGGAAATTGTCAGTGACAATTTCTATATGCCGATTGCAGGAGTGCAAAATGGTCAGTTTCTGAAATTGCCGCCTGAAGTCTCAGGACACAAGGCGCTTTCCCTGTCAACTTTCATCGACTTGATTAAGCAGGAGATGGGGAATGCGTATGGCCAGGAATGATGGGGGAAGGATCGGTGCAGCTAGGCGTTCGCTGGTTTTCTGGGGCTTGGTTTTCATGGCCTGCTTGACGTTCACTCGTGGGACCTGGGCGTTTGTCCGTACTACTTTTCCTAATGGAGCTGTAGTGTTCTGGCCGGATGCGCAGGCGGTCTTGAATCTCCGGCTGGGGTGCCCGTCAACGCCGTTGACGAATTGGGGACCGTGCTGGGATGATGCTGCGGAAGATGCGGCCGGACACTGGAACGCTGTGGCTGCACGCTTTCGCTTCTTCAAGCGGGTTCCGTCTGTTGCGGCTGACCCCTGCAACCCCGCTGATGGAGTCAATACGGTTGCCTTTAGTAACACGGTGTGCGGCATGGCATTCCCGCCGGGTGTCGTGGCGGTAACACTAGCCACCGGCATGAATACTGGCGCTCTTTCTGAGGCGGCTGTGCTGTTCAACGCCTCAGTCAACTGGTCAACCTATCCTGGCCCTCTCCTGCCGGGAGTAGTAGATTTCCATCGGGTGGCCATTCATGAATTTGGCCATGTGCTTGGGCTCGCTCATCCAGACGAGCATGGGCAAAATGTGATTGCGATCATGAATAGTGCCGTCAGCGATATCGATAGCTTGCAAGCCGATGATGTTGTTGGAGTGAATACCATCTATCCTTCCACAGTTGGTCCTCCAGGGGTTCTAGAAAATCCCCGCCAGGGCGGTGTTGTGAGTGGGATCAGTACGATCTCGGGGTGGGTTTGCACGGCCAATCAGGTGGAACTGCGTATTGATGGCTTCCCTATCCTGGCTGCCTACGGGACTTCACGGGAAGACACTCGTTCAATCTGCGGAGATGCCAATAACGGCTTTGGGCTGCTGTTCAACTGGAACCTGTTAGGCAACGGTCCTCGGACCATTGTGGCCTACGCTGATGGGGTAGAATTTGCCCGGGCAACGTTTACGGTCGCTACTCTGGGACAGGAGTTTCTGACTGGTGCGAGCGGCACTTTTATCGTGCCAAACTTTGCTGGCCGCAATGTCATTATTCAGTGGCAGGAGAGCTTGCAGAATTTTGGCATTATTGGCACGCAGTGAAAGGCGAAGAGGGATCTTCAGTTGCGTCCGCTTCGTTTAAAAAGGGAAGGCGCTGTTTTAAGGAGCCGAGCAGAAATAAGTTGATCGTTCTCATATTGTGGTGCAGGCGTCCCGCCTGCATTGTGAAGGGGCAGGCCAGAGGCCCGCACCACAAGAATTGACCCAGTTATTCTTGCCCAGGTCCTAATGCTGCATCCTGACTTCATACACCGTTTTGTCAGAGTCTCGTGTTGACAACTCGAGAACATCCAGGGAAACTGCACTGGTACCCCAAAAACAGGAGGCGGTTATGGCAATCCCTCAATGGCGTGTGGTCGGTGACTGGTTCGATGTGTGCAGTTGTAATATTCCGTGTCCCTGCGAGTTTGCGCAACCTCCTACCAACAATTCCTGTGAGGGCGTACTCGCGTACCATATTCGGGAAGGACACTATGGTGATGTTTCGCTGGCCGAACTCAATGTCGTTGTCATAGCCGGATTTTCGGGCAATGCCTGGACAGGCGAAGCCCAAATGAAAGCCGGGTTTTTCCTCGACGCGCGTGCCGACGAACGGCAACGAGAAGCTCTCGAAATGATTTTTGGTGGCCAGGCGGGAGGCTGGATGGGCGGATTCAGTCGCTTGATTCGTGACGTTCGCGGCAAAGCCGTCGCGCCGATTACGTTTGAGCTGGATGGCGAACTGGCCAACTGGCGTGTGGAGATCCCAGGCCAGGTGCGTGCAGGAGCAGAGGCACTCACCGGACCAACCGCCGATCCCACCAAGCGCGTCCAACTGCTCAATCCACCAGGCAGCGAAGTTGGTCCTTCGGGAAAGGTCGCTACTTGGGGACGTAGCACGGAGGCATTTTGGGAAGCATTTGGCTTTCGGCAGAATTTCGTCAGCGGGCGCTCCAGCAAACATCTTCCGTTTGAGTGGAGCGGCCCGGATAAAGCGTGAGCCGGCAGCGACGATAGAGCATGCGGGTGTCCGTCTCTTTTCAGACAGGCTCTCCCTCAGTCCTTGCCGGGTTAGTAGCGGCGATCTTAGTTACCTGGATCGCGACGGCGCGGCTGATGGGAGGCATGGATGCAGGACCGGGGACCCCCCTGGGTGGGTTTGGCTGGTTCGTAGGCAGTTGGATTGTCATGATGGCGGCCATGATGCTGCCGTCAGAGCTGCGCTTTGCCTTGGTCTTCGCGCAGCTCTCCCACGATGGGGGGAGCCTTCCCTCGGGCGCCAATATGCAGACGTGGCTGTTTCTCAGCGGCTACCTGGTGATCTGGACTGGGTACGGTGTGGGCGCCTACGGCATCGACTGGCTGGTGCGCGCGTCCATGCCTCACTTCCTCGCCTGGGAGGAGTACGGACCGGTGCTTGCCGGCGGCGTCATCGCTGCTGCCGGGGTCTACCAACTGTCGCCTTTGAAACAAGCCTGTTTGCGCCACTGTGTCTCACCGGTGAGCTTTTTCATGCAGCGGTGGCGCTCTGGTGCCTGGGGAGCGCTCCGTCTGGGGATGGAGCATGGAATTTTATGCGTCGGTTGCTGCTGGGGACTCATGCTCATCCTTTTTGCTCTGGGCGTCATGAGCCTGTTTTGGATGTTGCTGCTCGCAGTCGTCATGTTTGCCGAGAAAGTGCTGCCGTGGGGGCCGCACTTGACCCGTCCCCTTGCGGTCGGTTTGTGCGTGCTGGGGATCTGGGTCGCAACCGCACCCACGACTGTCCCGTTCCTGACCCAGCCAGGCGCTCAGCAGATGCATCATCCATAGGGGGCTCTGTCCGGGTTCACCTCAACGGAGTGGACTTGGCGGAGAAGCCCTCGCTGCAAAGATTGCGTCGCTCTCTGGAACGCGCGCTCCCCTGTTAATCCGCAAATCGCGGTATGATTTTGTTCGCAAAGAGGTCGAGCGAGGTGAGAATTTGGTCGCGGTTGTGGAGCCCTTGCGGAATCAAGAGAAAACATTCTTTGATGGGAATGGCTTTACTCGCTTCGTCCAGGCGGCGGGAAATCGAGTCTGGATCGCCAACCAACCATTCTGGATGTCCCTGGCCAAAGGGCAGTAACCATTCGTCCCACAGCCAGACCATGTCTTGCGCCCATTCTTGCGCTTGTGCTTTGGTGGGAGCGACCACTAACGCCCCACCCCACGCTGCTTCGTCGCCTGGTGCAATCTGATGTCCGTGTTTTGCTGCCTCGTCGCGATACCCGTGCCACAGCCGTTTGCAGAAGTCTAAATCTGAGGCCAGGACGATCGGCTTGCCGCCATACCGCGCCCAGAAGAGGGCGGTGCGCATGCTGTGGGTGAACCCGCCGTACAGCGGGGGGTGCGGCTTCTGCAGGGGCTTGGGCGCGATGCCAATCTCGCGGATACGCATCTCTTCATCCACGCCACGCCCATACTTGGTGTAGGCTGAATGCGGATGCGGGTTGACGAAATCAGCTGGTGGAATGGTCCAATACTTGCCTTGATAACTGAACGTCTCCTGTGTCCAGGCTGTGAGCACGATTTCGACAAACTCCTTAAAATACTCCCGATTCATGTCATCATCCGGACTGTTCCGGTTCCAGTCGCCGACCGCGTTGAGGTCTGGGCGAATACGAAAGTTGTGTACCCAGCGGGCCTGGTATCCGCGTACCAATCCGACACCAAGACGGCCTTTCAACATGTGATCGAGCGTCGCGGTATATTCGGCGACGCGCACGGGGTTATGTGTCGGCGCCACCCAGCCGACCATGTTCACACGTAGGCGTTTGCTATGCTGGCCAATCCACATAGCGAGCAGCCCGGGTTCGTTACTGGCTTCAAATCCTTCGAGTTGCAAATGATGTTCAGGATGACCGAGGCCGGCAAAGCCGGCCTCGTCGGCAAAGCGCGTGTACTCGGCAATTTCGTCGAGCATGCGTTGATACAACTCTGGTCGTTGTCCGGCCATGCCAGCTTCGATTTCATGGCGGCGGCCAACAGTCGCATAAATGAAAAGGTGAAATTGCATGGTTGCTGCTCCTTTTGCAATTGTGCAGGAGAACGGGGGAGCGCTCTCGCTTCCCTGCTCTAACGATGTACAATGCGTAAGATACAGGAAGGAGAAGAATAAAAAATACCCCTGTCTTGATACGATGGCGGAGGTTACTCGATCCTAAGGTCAGGAACAGTGGAAAAGCAAAAAAAAGATTCGCTACAAAGGACGACCGATCTCGGTTTGCACTTTCCTCCTCGTGCGCAGGAAGCAACCGAGCTCGATGCCTTCGTTATTGCCTGGGGAATGTCGCTTCATGAGGAAGACAGACGAAAGCGGCGAATAATTGCGAAGAAGGTTGGGCTTGGGTTGAGTGTGATGCTGCTCATCTTGGGAGGAGTCTTGAGCTACGATAAGGCTTGGCAACAGTTTCCGACCCTGTCAATTCAAGAGCAGGAGACTCCCCCGGTGGAAGAAGGACGAACGGCTCTGTCTCAGGGAGGATCTTCTTCTTTCTTCCCTCCTGACGTTAGAAGTTCGATGGCCGGGGGAGATCCTCAAGCCACCGCTGAGACTTCTTCCCTGGATGTAAGAGAGCATGAGAAGAGCGTGGTTTCCAGCGAAGAGCTGACGACAGTACTGCGGGCATCTCAACTGCGAGAGGAACAACACTGGGGCAACGTCATCCTCGCCTCAGAATTCGGGATGCACATATCAGGGAAAGGGGCAGGGGATCCCCAGCGCACTCCTGCTGCTATGCAACAAGCAATGGAAGTGTATATGTCTGAACTCCGAGAAGCGTATGCGCAGGAGCGAGCGGCGAACCCTTTCCTGCTCGGGAGCCTGGTGCTTGACCTTACTGTTGAATCCTCTGGACGGATTTCCCGTATCCGTTTCCAGTCAGCCAAGCTACACAGTAAGACATTCCGAGCGGTCGTTCTCTCCCTCGCCCGCAAATGGCGGTTTCCTCCAGCTTCTGGAGCAGTGAAGCTCTCTGTCCCGTTGTTCTTCCTCCCCCCGGAGATGGACACGGTGTCCATCATGGCTTGGGAGAAGTACACCGCACCAGGGGCGCAGCATAAAAACTCTCAGGTCCGACGGACCCTAGAGGAAGCGGAAAAGATCACGCAGCAAACACACGTTCCGGAGCAGCCTGTGATCGACACCCAAAAGCTGGCGGACATTCATCCTTTGGGAATCTACAAGGTGATTTCCTCTACGCCGCTACGCAGCCAGCCGTGGACGAATGCGCAGGTGCTCTCCTATCTGCAGCCGCGGATGCAGGTGACTGTAGTGGGGATGCGTGGTGAATACCTCGAAGTGCAATCTGTGGAAGGGAGACCTTCGCGGGGTTATGTGCACTGGGAGGATGTCGCCTTTATGTATGACCGGAGTTAGGAAGGGGAATGTCGTCTCCTGCGCCTGGCATCAGCGCACCACACACTCGTATGTCTCTGCTCCTTAGAAGGAAGATTCCCGTTTGGTCAATTGGACGATGGTTTTCTCGTTGCGTGGCAACTCTACACGCACCTCGGTCCCTTGGCCCTGAGCGCTGACTACGCGTAGTGTGCCACCACAGGCCTCGGCTCGCTCGCGCATGTACAACAGGCCATAGTGTCCTTGTGGGAGATGGTCAAGGTTGAAGCCTTGTCCATCATCTTTGATCAGGAGCGACACCCCACTATGTTCTTGGACAAACGCTATCTCCACATTGTTGGCCTGTGCGTGCTTGCGAATATTGAGGAGGGCTTCCTGCAGAATGCGGAAAAGCCCGAGATTGGCTTCGGTGGGCAGCGGGGAAACAGTTTCATCGGCGCGAATGGTGACATGGAGCCCTTCCTGCTCTCGGAGTCCAACCACGTACTCACGCAGCGCCGCCACAAAGCCAAAGTCGTCAAGGACCAGGGGATGCAACTCGTTCGTAAAGCTGCGCACTAGCGTAACCATGGCATCAATTTCACCAGCGAGTTTTTCGAACCGTTCTTTGCCTTCAGGAACCCGTTGTACGATCAGTTCATGGCAGGCACGAAAATCACGGAGGACTTGAAAGAGTTTTTCGCCGAGCCGCTCGTGCCATTCCTCGGCGACGCGTTTTCGTTCTTGTTCGTGGGCGCTGATCAAGGCGCGGAGGAGATCGCGGCGCTCGGCTTCGGCGAGTTGTGTGTTGGCGAGCCTGCGCGTATTCTCAATCGCCACCGCAGCCTGTGCGGCAGCGGCAGTCAGGAATTGGACTTCAGCGTCATGAAAGCTGGCGTTTTGCTGTTTGTCGCTGAGGATGAGAAACCCGATCTGTTGCTGTCGCCAGATGGGAACGACGAGTAAACTCTGGTGTGCCCCCTCTCTGAGTTGCAGAGAGGGAAACTGTGCCCGGATTTCCTGAGGGGAGTTGCATACGACAGGACCACGCTCCAGGGATGCCGA